>CAZUCU010000009.1:0-9343 GCA_964618845.1 uncultured Candidatus Saccharibacteria bacterium | reverse complement strand
ATTTCGTGCTTCTAATTTCGAATTTAAAAAACGCTTTCCTTGTTTTGGCGGTCACCTACTCTTGCCCAAAGACTACCATCGGTGCTAACTGGCTTAACTGCCGAGTTCGGAATGGGTTCGGGTGTACCCCAGTTGCCAAACCACCAAAACAAGAAAAACGTTTTACCCCGAGCGAGCCATGTACCATACGGTGCATGGCGAGTCGAGGGGTTCTTGCAAACTTATATTAAAAAATAGGGGTATAAATGTATTTAAGCGAGAAGCGAGAAGCAAGAAGTGAGAAGTTATTCACTAAAATAATTCTTCTCGCTTCTCGCTTTTTACTTCTCGCTGTCGCTAGTTTATGATTTTCAAATTTCCTAATGAGATCATGCAATTAGTACGTCTCGACTAAACATATTACTATGCTTACATCTAACGCCTATCAACCTGATCATCTCTCAGGGCATTCAACGATTCCTGATCTTGGAGTGGGCTTCCCGCTTAGATGCTTTCAGCGGTTATCCCTTCCCGACATAGCTACTCGGCAGTGCCACTGGCGTGACAGCCGATAGACCAGAGGTCAGTCCCTTTCGGTCCTCTCGTACTAGAAAGAGCTCTCCTCAAGAATCAACGCCTACAGAAGATAGGAGACCAACCTGTCTCACGACGGTCTGAACCCAGCTCGCGTACCTTTTTAATTGGCGAACAGCCAAACCCTTGGGACCTTCTCCAGCCCCAGGATAAGATGAGCCGACATCGAGGTGCCGAACACCGCCGTCGATTTGGACTCTTAGGCGGTACCAGCCTGTTATCCCCAGGGTAACTTTTATCCGTTAATCTCGAGCACCTTCTAATGGTACTTCTCGGTTCACTATGCTCCACTTTCGTGAC
Organism: uncultured Candidatus Saccharibacteria bacterium; assembly: GCA_964618845.1. Taxonomy (GTDB): domain Bacteria; phylum Patescibacteriota; class Minisyncoccia; order Phycocordibacterales; family JAACPR01; genus CAZUCU01. The sequence continues at coordinate 8,470 of CAZUCU010000009.1, read as the reverse complement.
TGCTCGGCTCGTACGCCTTGCAGTAAAGCCACCTTATGCCATTACACTATCGGCATGGTTTCCATTCACGCCTAGGTGACCTTATAGGCCCCTCCGTTACTCTTTAGGAGGGTAGCGCCCCACTAAAACTGCCTACCAGATACTGTTTCCGCCTCGTTTGACGAGGCGGATTAGACTACATCTTCTAAGAGGACGGTATTTCACTGACGACTCCATTATCTCCTGAAAGATAATATCAAAGTCTCCCGCCTATGCTGCGCAATCAAAACATGCACCCAATACCAAGCTGCAGTAAAGCTCCTGGGGTCTTTTCGTCTAGCTGTAGGTAGCCGGCATCTTCACCGGCATTGTATTTTCACCGAGCAAGTCCTCGAGACAGTTCCCCAGTCGTTACGCCATTCGTGCGGGTCTGAATTTCGTGGATTTTCCATTATTTCTAATGGCACTGACTATATCTTCTTCTGAAATTTAGCAAAATTAAGAATTTCTTGCTTTGAATATTTTCTTCTCGTACTTGGATTCATTTTAAATGCCAAATCTATTATTTTTTTCAAACCAATTAAATTCGTATGTTGATTATTTTTAACAATCATACACACTTGTTTGAATAGTTCAAAATCTTTTCTTTTACCAGAAATGATTTGGTATTTATCAAAATGAGGGATAATTTTGTTCAACAAATCTGCCAATTTACGAATTTCAAATTTTAGAGTTTTGTTAGAATAATCTCTTCTTAAATGACCTGCATTAAACAAATCTTGTATCAAGAAAAGAACTTCTGCTCTATCGTAATTTTGACTGACTGAAAAACTCGGTTTTACTTCCCAACCAATTGTCATTTTTTTCCTTTTTGACAAAATGATTGAAAAACAACCTTCACCATCAACAAATCCAGTAATGTATTCTACAATTTCCCTATTCTTTAATTTCTGTTTCAGAGCCGGCGTGTTATAAGATATGTCTTTCTTCATATTTGAAGAATAACATCTCCTATCCAAGTCTACAACGGGTATTGTAGACTTAAGTCGATACGGGGCTCCATTTAATGGAGCTTCCCACGGTATTATCTTATTTCCTTGTATATTCCTTGAAATATACTCAAATGGAAACTTAGACTCCACCGTTTTTAGCCGGGTTTTTTCTTGATATCTCTATCAAGACTGGCAATTCACTTACCAGACAAGGAATTTCGCTAATCACTTTATCAACATATTTATAGAATATGTCAACTCTATTTCTAGACTGCATGTCGCCATGCAGATAGAACTCTATCTTCTCTAATTATTAGAGTTTGGCGTTTGGTTTCTGAGGATTCTAATCAATTCGGTTCTTGGTTTTTTATGATTCATCTGTTCACACAATTGTGCAATTTTGATTGCTCCAACTGGATTTGTATGTTCATTTTTTTCAATTAATGTCATACATTTTGTGAAAAATTCAAAATCAAATTTCTTTGATGTTTTTAGTTTGTTTTCTTCAAAAAAAGGAATTATACGGTTTATTAAATCAGATCTTTTAGAAATTGTATATCGATAAAGATGTTCTTTGTGATTATCATATCTATGATTTACATAGATATTTCCAACCCCAAAAAATGTCTTAAGTTTCTCCAAACATTCTAAACTTTTTTCTCCTTGCACGACAGAAAATTCGTGTGCAATTTGATATCCGATTTTATAACCTTTCCTCATTCTTGTAGTTTCTTTTCGATTTTGTTGCTTAACAAAATTTATAGAAAAACAACCTTCTCCATCAACGAAACCAACAATCCAACCGATATCTTTTAGTCTTTCCTGCTGATCGTCTGCACGAGACACATTTTTACTTTTTGATATTTTCACAATTAGACAAGGATTAATTGTTAATTGTCTACTATTATACCAAATTAGTAGTGTTCGATACACAGAGTTTCCAGCATATAGCCAAATAATGGCAGATACTTTTCCTTCGTATTACTTTTCTGTTGTCTGTTTCCAAAAATTCCTTATAACAATCCCAGTTTCATGCTTCCTAATTTTTAAGAAACATGACCTTAGGATCGTTATAGTTACGACCGACATTCACCAGGGCTTATGCAACATGCTGCGCACATCACACAAAGCACGATGTGAAAAAGCACGAAATTCGAAGCACGAAACTCGAAACAAATTCCAAGCACGAAATTAGAAACTTATTTTTTGTTTACCCCGAGCCAAATTTTGATTTGGTCGAGGGGTTTCTGATTTCGAATTTAGAATTTCTGATTTGTTTCGAATTTCGATATTCGAATTTCGGATTTCTCACATCATACTCTGTATGATGCACACAACCCATCACATTTAACCTTCTGGCATTGGTCAGGCGTCACCCCCTATACATCATCTTACGATTTCGCAGGGAGCTATGTTTTTGGTAAACAGTCGCCAGGGAATCTTTAGCTGCGACCAAACACATCACGCTTCGCACGATGTGTTAGCGAGAAGATAGAAGTGAGAAGTGAGAAGAATTATTTAATTATTATCTTCTCGCTTCTCGCTGTTCACTTCTCTCTAATACATCACACGCAGTGTGATGTGTTCGGCGGGCCTTATCGCTAACTTACGGCCGCTTTTTTGCCGAGTTCCTTGAGGACCTCTCACTCGTTCGCCTTAGTCTTCTCGACCAAACCACCTGTGTCGGTTTGCGGTACGGTCCCAATATATTTAACCTTAGAAGTTTTTCTCGCAGGCGTGCTCCTTAGAATTTCCCTCCGAAGAAGAATTTTCTCTGTGCTCCCTCTTGTGTCTGCCGGATTTACCTAACAGACAAGGTCACACCAAGAACGTAAATCCAATAATACGCTCCAAGTACAACACCCGGTCACTCCATCGAAATATATTGGGGTTAAGGAATATTAACCTTATATCCATCGAGTCCGACTTTCGTCATTCCCTTAGGACCGACTAACCCTTCGCTGATCATCATTGCAAAGGAAACCTTGGTTTTTCGGCGGGCAGGGATCTCACCTGCCTTGCGGTTACTTGTGCCAACATTCTCTCTTCCAAACGCTCCACTATGGGTTACCCCTTTAGCTTCGACGCAGATTGGAATGCTCTCCTACCACTCAAAATTTCCGAAGAAATTTTGAATTCTAAACTTCGGTACCGTGCTTAGCCCCGATTATTTGCGGCGCAGGATCTCTGAATGAGTGAGCTGTTACGCTTTCTTTAAATGATGGCTGCTTCTAAGCCAACATCCTCATTGTCAGAGAAATCCCACCGCCTTAAGTGCACTTAGCGCGGATTTTGGGACCTTAGTTGTAGATCTGGGCTGTTCCCCTTTTGACCGATGGAGCTTAGCCCCCACAGTCTAACTGCCAAGTTATAATCTTTGGTATTCGCAGTTTGATAGGTCTAACGAGGTTTCCCCCTATTTAGACCTTCCAGTGCTCTACCCCCAAAGGGATCACTTGACGCTAACCCTAAAGCTATTTCGGAGAGAACCAGCTATTACCAGATTCGATTAGCTTTTCACTCCTTACCACAAGTCATCCGAACGAGTTGAACGACGTATCGGTTCGGGCCTCCTGTGCCCTTTCGGACACATTCACCCTGCTCATGGTAAGCTCATCTGGCTTCGGGTCCAATATTTGATACTTGAACACATCGCGCAAGGCACGATGTGTTAGCGAGAAGATAGAAGCGAGAAGTGAGAAGAATTATTTTATATAAATCTTACTTCTCGCTTCTCGCTGTTCACTTTTCGCTAACACATCACACTCTGTGTGATGTGTTCGGTCGCGCTATTCACACTCGGTTTCCCTTAGACTCCACCGCGTCAGACGCGGCTTAGTCAGCAACAAATATTGACTCGTTGGCTCATTCTTCAATAGGCACGCCATGGCCGTGTACAGCACGGAAGCACGAAATTCGAAGCACGAAACTCGAAACAAATTCCAAGCACAAAATTTCAAATTACAAACTTTTTGGTTTGAGATTTGGAATTTCTTATTTCGGATTTGTTTAGGATTTCGATATTCTGATTTCGGATTTCCGTGCTATGCACGGCGCTGACTCCTTGTAAACATACGGTTTCAGGTCTATTTCACCGCCCTTTCGGGCTACTTTTCACCTTTCCCTCACGGTACTTGTTCACTATCGGTCTTTTAGAGTATTTAGCCTTACCAGTTAGTTCTGGCAGATTCACACCGGTTCTTCGTTTCCGGAGCTACTCAAGAACAATTAAAAAGTTGGTTTGTTTTCGTGTACGGGACTATTACCCTCTAGGGTTAAACTTTCCAGTTTATTCTACTAACAAACCAATTTGTATCTTTTCTCGCCTAATCAACCCTGATTTCGATTACTCAAAATCAAAGCAGATTGGCGAATTAATCGTCTTACAACCCCCAAGCGCATCACGCTATGCGCGATGCTTCAAGCACGAAATACGAAATTAGAAATACGAAACAAATTCGAAGCACGAAATTAGAAACTTATTTTTTGTTTACCCCGAGCCAAATTTTGATTTGGTCGAGGGGTTTCTGATTTCGAATTTAGAATTTCGGATTTGTTTGGGATTTCGATATTCGGATTTCGAATTTGAAGCATCACACGCAGTGTGATGCGTTCAGGTTTGGGCTAGATTCCATTTCGCTCGCCACTACTTAGGAAATATTTCGCTTACACGACTTGTTTTCTTTTCCTCTAGGTACTGAGATGTTTCACTTCCCTAGGTATACCTCCAAACACATCGCGCAAGGCACGATGTGAGAGAAGCACGAAATTTGAAGCACGAAATTTGAAACAAATTCCAAGCACGAAATTTCAAATTACAAACTTTTTTGTTTGAGATTTGGAATTTCTGATTTCGGATTTGTTTGGGATTTCGATATTCGGATTTCGGATTTCTCACATCACACTCTGTGTGATGTGTTCAGATTATCAGGATTTGCCTGATAGGGTTTCCCCATTCGGAAATCTCCGGATCAAAGGTTGCTAGGCACCTCCCCGAAGCTTATCGCAGCTTTGCCACGTCCTTCATCGCCTCTAAAAGCCAAGGCATCCACCGTATGCTCTTAAATTCCCATTAGGAAATTTAAAAACCACATTATTTTAAAAATACATTTACTACTTACTTGTCCCACGATTATTTTTTATAAAAATATCGCAGAACTTTTTACAGATATCGCTGATACTGATATCTGTAAACCCCGTAAAACACTCTCCGTGTGTCACGGGGTAAACCCCTATTCTTTTGTCAAAGTTCTCAAATGAAAAAGGGTCGCTTTCGCGACCTTTTGATTAAGTAGTAAGAAAACCACCTATTTCCTAAAGTCGCTTAATTGAAATTCCTTTAACATTTGTAGGAGCAATTATATACATAGCAATTTTAAAGTCAAGGCAATTTTTATAAGACTTTTGAGAAGTTATCCACAGGTAGAAAAAGAACGAAATTCGAAGCACGAAATGGTAAAGAAATCCGAAATTCTAAATTCGAAATCAGAAACAAGGGTTTGGAATTTCGTATTTCTGATTTCGTGCTTGTTTCGAATTTCGTGCTTCGGATTTCGTATTTCTTATTGTTTCGTGCTTCGTATTTTTCCTTATGTAACGGTCGGAGCGTTACATAAAAAAACCGCTCAGATTTGAATATCAGTGTGCGGTTTTTTTGTTTTGCATTAATCGCTATCTCTTACTTCTTTTCGAAGTTTTTCAACATAATCTTTCGCTGCTTCTTTCCCACCAAGCCCAAATGCAAGGCCGAGTGCGACTGACAAGGCTACCACAAAACCAGTAAACAGTGTTTGAATAAATGTAGCAGCAATGTTTAATTGAAATAATGCTGCCAAAAATGCAAATACCCAAATTGACCATTTGGTTACAGCGCCGAGCAAACTTGCCGAAGCAAATCCCGCTGCCTTAGCTGATGCAACAACTGCTTTTTGAAGAGCTGATGCAACAACAACCGCAACAAGCAAAATTAATACAGCAGCAATAACTTGTGGAATATACCCCAAAACTACTCCTTGAAGAAAAACATTTACATCTCGAAGTCCCAAAATATCAAAAACTGCTATAAATGAAACAACAATAACAAACCACTTCACAAGCTCCCCAAGAAAAACTCCTGAGTTTAATTCAAAACCTCCTTTTCTCACAAGATTTCTTGCTCCTGCTGATTCCAATAATCTATCTAATTTTATTGCCTTTATTATTTGATTAATTGCTTTTGAAAGAGCAGCACCAATTAGCCAAAATACAATAATAACTAAAATCGAAACAACTAATTTGGGCAAAAATCTAACCAAACCAAACAAAAGGTCATTAAACGCACCATTGATTGCAGATGAAAGATTTCCAAATGCCAAATTTTCTGATCCCATATTTATAAATTAATTAACTAATAAACACATTTAATTATACCATAGTGCAATTTTATTTTGTAAAGCAATAGACACTTTACAATCAAATACCAATTTTATCCCAAATTACCTCGTGTGGATAATCCAAAATATCCCTAATTAATCTATCATAAACCCCAACCCTATATTTGAAATCTTCTGTGGTAAAAATAGCAAATCTTATTTGTTTACCAATTTCTGATTCCAAAACACTTATTGCATTTTTTATTGATTTTTCCTTAATCTCATCCCCAACAATCAATAAGTCCACTCTACTATCTTGATCTTGGATAAAAATACCAGAAATAATCACCAATTTAATTTTTCCATGCCGACTAATTTTATTTATGATCGTACTTGAAGTCATTGGGCTATTTTTGACAAGTAGAGACTGGAGGGGACCAAAAAGTCTATGATTTTTGTCTACAATATAACCTCTTTTTCTGATTTTTTTAGTATCATTTTCCTTTTGCTTGAAAAAACTCTTTTGGTGCAAAAGACCGATTTTTTCCAAAAGATTTAACTCCTTAATTGTCTCAAAATTATCCACTTTTGCCCTCCTTTCTATTTCTTTTCTATCCAAAATTTCTTCAGTATTAAGTAAAAATAATTTTAAAATTTTAACCCGTGCCCCACTTCCAAATAATTTTTCTAATATTTCCATAACTTCTACATTTTATCAAAAAAATCGGAAAGTGCTGACAAATCACATTTCAAACCATTATTTTCTAATTTGTCACATATTTCTTTGGCCTTTTCTTCTCTGTTTGAATAATACCTAACCCCATTTGGATAACAGAAATCTATTTTAATTGGTATTTGTTCGACATCAAAAAAGACATTCTGTCCTTTAGAGATAATTGTGTCCTTTAAGATTTCTTTCTTTTTATCATCAACCTTCAAAATAAATTCCCCTAGATTTAATTCTGTATTTCCAATATTTTTTATAATAACAGAAAAATCTTTAACAGAAATTTCAAGTTTGGGTTCTGTCACTTTTATTTTAGCTCTTGAAGTATTTTTGTAATCTTCAAAATAAGCATTCAACACAACGTTATATTCTCCCTCGTGTTTATAAAGATGTTCAACTTTTTTCTTTTTCCCCGATTCCCCATCGCCAAAATTCCAAAAATATTTTCCCACTCCGTCAATAGATTGATAGACCTCAAATTCTATTGGAGTATTTATGGAAACGATTCGATCTCTGCCTATCCCTGTTTTGATTTTTGGTTTGGGAACATAATCAGAAATTATATTTTGACTTGAGTGAGCAGAGTCTGAAGAGCTTGAGGAAGAACCATCGTCGTCATTTTCATTTTCTTCTTCGACGCTTTCGTCTACTGGTTCTGTTACATTTACTTCTCCAGGGGTCGGATTCCCAACAATAAAAATACTATCTGAAAACTGCAAAGAGTTTCCTGTACCATTTGCTCCCAAATCAACAGTATAGCTTGCTTTGTCTATTTCATTTTTGCTCGAATCCAAAAGAATTAATTCTTCACCGGAATTGTTCAGAGAAAAAACAGAGTCAAACAAATTGCCAGAAAAATTCGGATAGTCAATTAAAAATTTTTCGCTATTATCAGCAACGATTGCAAAAGAATTTGGATTCAAGATTGAATTCGAAGAGATCGCTGTGATTTTGTGCGCGACATTTGTTTCGTACAAAAAATATGTTGATAAATCAACATTTTCACTTGTATCATTGTGAATTTCTATCCACTCTCGACCGGTGTCAGTACCAGAAACATCGTACATAATTTCTGAAATATAAACTTTGGCCTCTAATATTTGTGGGAGAAGAAAAACAATAAATACAACTAAAATTAAAAATTTTTTTTTCATAACACCAAAAGCTTAACACAACCCCATTAAGTCCTGATAAAGTTTTTGTTAAATTGTTACATGGACAGTCCATGACATTATGTCATGGACTGTCCATAACATTACGATATTAAAAATCAAATCCTATAAAATTAGTTTTCGTTAAATTCTTGTGTTCCGGACCAAAATAATTTTTAGGAAAATTCTTATAAAGATAGTTTTTGGCAAATTCTTTTTCTTCATCAGTTAATTCTATTAATCCATTTAGCAAATCACTTGATTTATAAT
>CAZUCU010000008.1:15848-22018 GCA_964618845.1 uncultured Candidatus Saccharibacteria bacterium | reverse complement strand
ACAAAAGTCGTTTTTCCGGAACCCAAATCACCACAAAGACCTACAATAACCGCCCTTGAATTATAAGTTAAATCGCCCAAAAAATCTTTAGCCGTTTGAGGTAATTCTTCCAGAGAGATTGCTTTTTTCATTAATTAAAGAATAGCAAAAAAATAACCTCTCGACTATCTGTGAAGTGATTAAAAGAAAGGGCTTTGGTGTGCAAGCACACCAAAGCCCTAAAAACCTACGGGATCGGCCTCCTCCCAATAGGCCCCCAGTCGGGGCCGTACTGGAGGTAGCGCTGGTAGGCACCACCTCCGTAGTACCCTCGGTACCCCCCGTACCCTCCATAGGGTTGGGGGTAATACCCACCACCGCCCCGATATGGCGGTGGCACCATCCTCGGCGGGCAACGGCGCACGTGCGCCATCATCCCGTTGAGGACACGGGGCGGGCACTGCCCGATCGGCGCGAGCCGAACGGGGTTCAACTCCACCACGCGGGCGGCGTAGCGCCCGCAGGAGGACCGGATGACCGGCCCCACCGACGACTGGCCATAAGCCGGTCGCCGATCACCATATCCATATCCACCAGACTGTCCGTAGACAGTCTGGTGAATGGTGGCTCCCGGGGAGCCACAGATTCTTGACTGCTGGCTCGTCCCGCAGGACGAGATCAGCAGAGAAGAAAAAGCAAAGAAAAAAAGAGCTGCTGTCGTTTTCATCTCCCAAATACTATCATCTTTTATAAAAAATGTCAAATTTTGATTCTAAATGTCTATCTGTCTAAATGTCTCTTTTTAAAATGTCTATCTGTCTAAATACCCAAATGTCTGATAAAATATTCTCAATGACAGTTACTTTTGATGATAAAAAAAGACAACAAAAAATTTCTGAACTTCGACAAAAAGAAGAGGAGGACTTAGCAAAAATCTTATCAGAAAAATATGGCCTCCCATACATTGATCTTTCTGGTATTACAATAGATACCGATGGTCTTAGACTTATTCCAGAAGATCTGTCGCAAAAAACAAAAAGCGCAATTTTTGATCTAACCGGGAAAAAAATTAGAATTGCTGTTTTATCTCCACGAAAAGAAGAGACCGAATACCTAATTAAGGATTTAGAAAACAGAGGATATGTCGTAAACCCATATATTGTTTCCAATCAAAGTCTTGAAAAGGCGTGGTCAAGATACAAGGACATATCTTTTGCGACAAGGTCCAAAGCAGGGTCTTTGGAAATATCAAACGAAGACATAGAAAAACTCATAAAAGAGGTCAAAAAAATCGAAGACGTAAAAAAATTAATCGACGATACATTAAAAATGAAGAAGGCTTTCAAGGTCTCTCGTATCGTTGAAATAGTTTTAGCAAGTGCAATTGCCTCAAACTCTTCTGATATTCATGTTGAACCACAAGAAAATGATGCCAAAATTAGATTTAGACTTGACGGTGTTTTGATTGATATTGCTCTTCTTGATCAGGAAACTTTTAGATTATTGCTATCTCGAATCAAGTTATTATCAGGAATGAAATTAAATATTAAAGATCAATCACAAGACGGAAGATTTACCATTAAAATAAATGAGGTTCAAATTGAAATTCGTTCTTCAGTAATTCCAGGAGCATATAATGAGTCGGTTGTTCTTAGAATTTTGGATCCCAAACAAATTAAAACGGGGCTTGCGGAACTTGGTATAGAAAAATATTTGATGGATATCTTTATGCAACAACTAGAAAAACCAAATGGATTAATCTTAAATACTGGACCAACCGGATCAGGAAAAACGACAACTCTTTATGCATTTATGAGAAAAAAATATTCTCCCGAAATCAAGATGATAACAATAGAGGACCCCATTGAATATCATCTTAAGGGGATTGTTCAAACTCAAGTTGAAAGAAAAAAGGGTTATGATTTTGCAACAGGTCTTAAAAGCGCCTTACGACAAGACCCCGATGTAATAATGGTTGGCGAAATTAGGGATTTTGACACCGCAGAAACCGCAATCCAAGCGGCTCTAACGGGCCACTTGGTATTTTCTACTCTGCACACCAATACCGCAGCGGGAGCTTTTACAAGATTAATTGATCTTGGGGTGAATCCAAAAGTATTAACTTCTTCTATAAATATTTCTATCGCCCAAAGACTTGTAAGAAAACTTTGTCCTAATTGTAAAAAAGAAATAACCTTAGACGAAAAGAAAAAACAAATTTTAAAAGGAATTTATGATGATATCAAAAACCCCATTGAACCCTGGACCGAAAAATTTTATGGCCCGGGTGATGGTTGTGAGGTTTGTAATAATAGAAAATATAAGGGCAGAATTGCAATTTTTGAAGCAGTTTTATCTGATCCAAAAGTTGAGGCAGTTTTGCAAATAAATCCCTCAGAACGCGAAGTCAAAGAAGCCGCAAAAGATCAAAATATAATGGATATGGCACAAGATGGATTAATGAAGATATTAAGAGGCATCACAAGTATCGAGGAAATGGAGAGGGTTGTAGATTTGCACAAAAGAGAAACTATCAAAACTGTTCCAGATAAAGAAAATAATTTCACAGAGCTAACAAACGAAGATTTGTTAAAAAGCGTTGAGTGAACACCGAACATTGATCTCTATTCTAAAAATAGCAAAACAGTTTTTTATTTCTGACCAGTTGCCTTTTACAAACAATGAGATAATATTTATTTTAAGCTCATTAAAATTCAAAGTTATAAATCTCTAAGCAAGCTTTCAAAAACTGGTCTGAAAGGAGACGAATCTCTAAGGATGGTCTCAGCAATTTTAATAAAAATAACCAAGGCGTCCTCGATACAATGCCTGTTGATAAATCAATTGCTTAGAGATTTATGACTTCGAATTAAACCGTAATTTACTTTTTAAAAGTCGCATCTATTTTAGCATATAAAAATATTATGTCAAGCCAAAAAACCCAAAAAAATAAAGGTTTTGACAGCTCTCAGAAAGAAGATGTTTTTTTGGATCAGCGCCTTCGACCTGACAATTTTGATGATTATGTGGGACAAGAACACATAAAGAAAAACCTAAAAATACTGTTAAAAGCAGCAAAACAACGAAACCATCCACCAGAACATCTTCTTTTTTATGGTCCACCCGGACTAGGAAAAACCACACTCGCACATTTAATTTCTAAAGAAACAGAAAAACAAATAAAAATAACCTCTGGCCCTTCTATTGAACGCGTCGGAGACTTGGCTTCGATTTTAACCAATTTAGAACCAGGTGATATTTTTTTTATAGACGAAATTCATCGATTAAACAAATCCATTGAAGAAATTCTCTACCCGGCAATGGAATCTGGATATTTGGATATTATTTTAGGAAAGGGACCCTCAGCTCGAACAATTCAATTGGAACTTCCTCCTTTTACACTGATTGCCGCCACAACAAAAGTTTCTGGTATTTCTTCTCCCCTTCGATCTCGTTTTTCGGGTGGGGTTTTTAAATTAGAATTTTATAAAGAAGAAGAGCTAGAAAAAATTTTAGAAAGATCAGCAAAAATTTTGAGAGTTGAAATAGAAAAAGAAGCATTAAAAGAAATTTCTAAAAGAAGCAGGTTTACACCACGAACCGCAAACTATCTTTTAAAAAGATGTCGAGATTTGGCACAGATAAATAAAACAAATTTAGACAAAAAGACGGTGGAAGAAGTTTTAGAAATGCTTGGGATTGATGAGCTTGGATTAACAAAAGCAGATAGAGATCTATTAAAAACAATCGCAGAAAAATACAAAGGGGGGCCTGTTGGGGCAAGCACAATTGCGACTTCCCTTTCCGAAGAGGTCGGCACAATAGAAGATTTTTATGAACCATATCTAATTCAACTTGGATTAATTGAGAGAACCACGCGCGGAAGAGTGGTCACTGATAAAACATTTGAACATTTAAATATTAAAAAACAAAATAAACTTTTATAAAAATCTTTTGACTTTTTCTTTTTACCTGTTTACTATTTATCCACAATGTCAGGACACAATAAATTTTCAAAAATAAAACACAAAAAAGCAGCATCAGACGCAGCGAAAAGCAAAATTTTTACAAAAATTTCTATGCTAATAACTTCTGAATCCAAAAAAAGTGGGGGGGATGTAAATTCTCCGGGTTTAGTGGTCGCAATTGAATCGGCCAAAAAAGCAAACATGCCAAAGGATACTATTGAAAGGGCAATCAAAAAAGGTTTGGGTGCAGATGCAACAACATTAGAATCAATTACATATGAGGCATACGGTCCGGGTGGTTGTGCAATTATTATTGAAGTTTTAACTGATAACAGAAATAAATCTGCGGCAGAAATCCGACATATTTTGTCAAAATCAAATATTGAACTTGCACAACCGGGGTCTGCCATTTGGGCATTTCAAAAAGATGGTAAGAATTGGAATGCTACAACACAAATTGAATTAAGTGATGACGATTTGCAAAAAGTTGTAGCGCTTTTGGAAGGTTTTGATGAAAATGAAGATGTACAAAATGTATTTACAAATATTTCAAATTTAGAGATAGAGTAATTATTTTGTTACCCCTCACTCTTTCGTCATCCCCGCGAAGGCGGGGATCCATGCTTAAAAATTTTTATGAAGCTTGGATCCTCGGGCTAAACCCGAGGATGATGAATGAGAAAATAGAAATAATGTATAATGTTTTTATGAAAATATTAGGAATAGATCCGGGTTATGAAAGATTGGGAATAGCAATATTAGAGAAAAGCAAAAAGGGAAAAGCGTGCCCCGTGATGGCGAAGCCATTTTACGGGGCGAGAAATAAAATTGAATTAATTTTTTCGGAGACTTTTAAAACATCTGCTAAGGATTCTCATCCTGAAAGACTTTTCCAAATTCAAAAAGAAGTTGAAAGGGTAATAAAAAAACACAAACCAGAGAGATTGGGGATTGAAACTCTTTTTTTCAATAAAAATGTAAAAACAGCGATCAGGGTTGCGGAGGCGCGTGGAATAATTTTGGCCATTGCAAAAAAATACGGTTTAGAAATAAGAGAGATTTCTCCTCAACAAATAAAAATCGCTGTTACTGGTTATGGAAATGCTAATAAAGATTCAATAATAAAAATGGTTTCTCTTTTAATAAATTTCAAAAACAATAAGATTAAACTTGATGATGAATTTGATGCTATCGCCTCTGCAATTTCAGTTTTTTAATTATCCACAGTTTTGGACCCCTTGCGCACTTTTTTATTTTTGGTATTAATAATGATAGATTAAAAATAATTTTAAAAACATGTTTGAAGAAAACATCTTAGAAAATAATTTTGGAGATGATTTATTAGAAGATAATTCAGTCTTCGAAAACAATTCCAGTGAATTTTATAATGGAGAAGATGAAGATGGGGTTGATTTTGAAAGTTTTGATGATGCAACCCCAGATTGGTAAAAAATAAAAATCGGCCACAAGCCGATTTTTATTTTTTACCCCGAGCGAACGCAGTGAGTCGGGGGGTTTATTTAATCTTAACTCTAAAAATATTTTTCTTCCCCAATTTTAAAACCTCTTCTTTTTCCAATTTGTATTTTGGATCAATAATTTTTTCTCCATTAAAAACAGAAACCGCCCCAGAATCTAATAATCTTCTAAATTCACTTTTAGAAGAAACAAATTCTTTTTCTATTACAAAATCAGAAAGTTCTTTTCCTTTTTCTATTACAAACTCTTGAACATCATCAGAAATAATTTTTTTGGAAAAAGTATCAACAAAATGTTTTTGTGCTTTCTGTGCTTTTTGTTCTCCAAAAAATATTTTAGTTATTTCTCTTGCAACTAACATTTTAAAATCTTTTGGGTTTCCCTTTTCCAAATCCAATAAATTTGAAAGGGGTAATCTTGTGATGTTGACATACAAAACTTTTGTCATTTCATCTGGTTGCGCCATCACGCCACCATACATTTCCTTGGGAGAAACATCCAAAAAAACTCCGTTGCCTCGACTTTTGGACATTAACTCTCCGGTTTTTGGATTTTCCATTAAATTAACAGCAACAACAAACTTCTCTTTGTTTTTATATTTTTTAATAAGTGTTCTTCCTGCCAAAGCATTAAATATTTGATCTGTTCCACAACACTCAACATCAACATCAAGAACAACACTATCATAGCCCTGCATCAATGGATACATAAATTCATGAAGAAAAATTGGCTTACCTTCTTTTA
>CAZUCU010000008.1:4339-15748 GCA_964618845.1 uncultured Candidatus Saccharibacteria bacterium | reverse complement strand
CCCTGCATCAATGGATACATAAATTCATGAAGAAAAATTGGCTTACCTTCTTTTATTCTTTTTTGGAACATGTCCCTCTCGATCATTTGTTGAACAGTAAAAGAAGAAGCTAAATCAATTACCTCTTCCATTGTTAATTTGGATAACCACTTACTATTCAAAACAACATTAGGGGGGTTAATTTTTGCTTCAAAATCAACAATTGGAGAAAGTAGTTCCTTCCATTTTTTTATATTGTGTTCAACATTTTCTGTTAAAAGTCTTGATCTGGAGTTTTCTTTTTGATCTGTGGGATCCCCTATTTTGGCAGTAAAATCACCAAAAAGAATAGTAACTTTGTGTCCCAATTTTCTAATTTCCTCCAATAGAATATAGTTTTTGGCGTGACTTAAATGAAGGGTTGGAGCCGTCGCATCAGCTCCCCAATAAAAATGGATCTGTTTGCCGTAAAGAAGTAACTCTCTAAATTTTCCTTTATTTGGTAATATTTCTACGATAACTCCTCTATTCAAAATCTCATCTATTTTTTTTTCGTCTGTAATTATTTTTTGTTTTTTAAACATAAATCGATTTTAACATTTTTGATCTTTTTTGTCTTTTGGTGTATATTCGCAAGGCAAAAAGTATTTTAAATATTATAATTATTAAGATGTCTAAAAAAATTTTTATATTTAAAAGTATCAAAAAAACCCTGCTTTTTTGTTTGGTCTCTGGTTTTTTATTAACTGGATTTTTTTTAATTTGGTTAACAACTATTGATCTTCCCAATATAAATAGTTTTGAAAACAGAATTGTATCCGAGTCCACAAAAATTTACGACCGAACTGGAAAGGTAGTGCTTTTTGACGTTCATGGCAATATTAGAAGAACTGTTGTCCCCCTTGATAAAATTTCTGACCATATCAAAAACGCAACAATCGCAATAGAAGATGAAAATTTTTATAATCACAAAGGCATAGAACCATTAGCAATAATAAGAGCAATATACACAAATATTAAAGAGGGGAGCCTTCTTAGAGGACAGGGCGGTTCAACCATAACCCAACAGGTTATAAAAAATTCTCTTCTAACTTCTGATAAAAGGATCTCCCGAAAAATAAAAGAGTGGATTTTGGCGCCCCGACTAGAAAAAAAACTAACAAAAGATGAGATTTTGGAAATTTATTTGAATGAGATTCCCTATGGTGGTACGGTTTATGGCGTTCAGGAAGCTTCCAGAAGATTTTTTGGAAAAGACGCTAAAGAGCTTTCGGTTGTTGAGTCTGCATATATTGCTGCTTTACCACAAGCACCAACCTATTACTCCCCTTATGGAAATAATTTAGAGGATCTCGAGTTCCGAAAAAACAAGGTTTTAAGAAAAATGTTTGAGAATAATTTTATAACCAAAGAAGAGTATGAAAATTCTTTAAACGAGGTTATAAAGTTTGAAAAACAAGAAGATTATGGAATAAAAGCCCCCCACTTCGTAATGTATATTAGAGAACAGTTAGAAGACAAATATGGGGTAGACGCAATAGAAAATGGTGGTTTAAAGATTATTACCACCCTTGATTGGGATTTACAAAAAGAGGCTGAGGAAATAGTAAAAGAAGGGGCCTTTTCTAATAAAAAAACTTTCGACGCGGAAAATATGTCTCTTACCGCCGTGGAACCATCAACCGGCCAAATTTTGGTAATGGTTGGATCAAGAGATTATTTTGATGAAGAAATAGACGGAAATTTTAATATCGCCACAGCCAAAAGACAGCCGGGTTCCGCTTTTAAACCCTTTGTCTATTCCGGAGCATTTAATAAAGGTTATAGACCAGAGACGGTTGTTTTTGATCTCCCAACTGAATTTTCTACCACATGCGCAAACGGTGGAGAATGTTACAATCCATCAAACTATGACGGAAAATTTAGGGGGCCAATAAGTCTTAGAAGCGCCTTAGCACAATCTATAAATATTCCCGCAATAAAAGTCCTTTATTTGGTAGGAGTAAAGGGAACCATTGATTTGGCAAGAAGTATGGGAATAACAACCTTATCTAATCCGGAAAGATATGGATTGACCTTAGTATTGGGGGGAGGGGAAGTCAGACCTTTAGACATGGCTGCGGCTTATTCGGTTTTTGCAAATGATGGTGTTAAAAATCCAACAACAGGAATTCTAAAAGTGGAAGACAGAGAGGGTAATGTTTTGGAAGAATTTAAGGAAAACCCAATCAGAATTTTACCAGAACAAACAGCACGACTGATTAATAATATTTTGTCTGATAACGACGCAAGAACCCCGATTTTTGGTCCAAATTCCTATCTCAAAATAGAAGGCCTGGATGTTGCGGTTAAAACCGGAACAACGAATGATTATAGGGATGCGTGGACCATAGGATATACCCCCAGCATTTCTGTGGCCACTTGGGCAGGAAACAATGACAACCGGTCAATGAGTACTGCCGCAGCGTCTGTTTCTACTCCTTATTGGAATAAGTTTATGAGATTGGCAATACAAAAATATCCTTCCGGAAGTTTTATTGATCCAGACCCACAAACAGATGATGTAAAACCAATAATAAAGGGGTTTTATGACAAAAATGATCCTCACTCTATCCTTCATTATGTTGATAAAAATAATCCGCTTGGCCCATACCCAACAAATCCATCAAATGATCCACAATATAATCTATGGGAATTTTCTGTTTTGAAGTGGGCAAAAAACCCTAATAACATTAATCAAATTACCACAAATCAAAAAAACAAAATAACATTTCAAATTGTTTCTCCAGAGGAAGGAAAAAATTATATAAAAACATTAGAAATTTTTGTTGCTGGATATTTAACCAGTGGAACAATAAAATCAGGGAAGGTTTATTTAAATGGTGAACTTTTGGGAGATTTAGATCCTGTTGGTGGAGTATATTCATTTATTCCTTCTAAAATTTCAGCTTCTAAAAAACAAAATAAAATAAAAGTTGAAGTTCAGGATTTAAATGGTAATTCTTATGAAAATGAGGTAAATTTTGGTCTTACAAACTAATTTATATCAATAATTTTTTCATCAATATCATTTATTATTTTGTTTTTATTTAATATAATTTCTGTTTTAGACGGTCCACAAACTTTTAAAAAAATTTTTTTATTTTTGATTTCCAGATCTTTAACTCCTAACAAAATTCCATATTTCTCCTCTAAAATTTTAATTATTTTTTCTTTTAGGAGTTTTTCCTTTGTGCCAAAATTAGTATATTTTTGTAAAAAATCTTTTATTAAATTCATTTTTACTTATTAAGTGGCATTACTAAATATTGAAAACTACCATCTCCAACCCCCCTAACAACAAGCGGTTTGCCATTACCATTAAAATTCAAGATCAAACTTTCTGATCCTATAGAACCAAAAGAATCGTTTATATATTTTTGATTAAAATTAATCTCCAAAGACTCCCCTGTTATATTTGAAGAAACAATTGTTTTGTTTTCCCCCTTTTCAACACTTTTCGAAGAAATTTCAAAAATATTGTTTTTTTGATTGATAATAAAATTTACTTGATTAAAATTGTTAGAAAAAATATTTGAAACCTTCAGCGCATTAATTAAGTCATTTTTGAGTAAATTAACTTCTGTTTTACTCTCTTTTAAGATAATTTGTTTATAATCAGGAAAACTGCCATCCACAACCCTCGAAACAAGGTATATATCATTTTCATATTCAAAAGATATTTTATCTTCTTCAAAACATATAATTATGTCCCCTTCAACATCTTCAAAAATTCTAATTATTTCATAAACATTTTTTTGAGGAATAAGAACACTTTCAAAATCCGATACTTTAGTTGATATTTTTTTTTCGGCTAATCTAAAAGAATCTGTCGCCACAAAAATAATTTCATTACCATTTTGATAAATATAAACGCTGGAGAGTTCGGGTTTAATACTTGATGATGATGCCGCATAAAACACACTCCTAAACCCCTCTAAAAGCTCCTTAGAAGACAGTTTACATATTTTTTGTCTCTTGGTATTAGGTATGACAGGAAAGTCCTCCGTTGAAACTGTATTCATTTTAGTTTCATTTTTACTTCCAGAAATTAATAGTAAATTTTCTCTTTGTTCCAAAATCAAATTTTCATCAATACTCAAATTATTCATATAAGATACTAATATGGAAGACAAAATGGCCACCTCTCCCTCTTTAAAAACCTTGGCTGGCACAGAAATCATTACTCCAAGTTCTAAATTTGTAGATTTTATAAAAACTTTTTTATCTTTTGCCTCAAAGATTAAACAAGATAACACAGGTAAACTTTGATTTTTACCAACGACCCTATCGGCTTTTTGTATTGCTCTTAGCAACTTCGTTTTATTACATTCTATTTTCATATATTTATATAAGATTAAGTGTATATGTTGATAATTATCTCTTTAATCTTAGTTTATAGGATTTTTTTGAACAGAGTGATCTGTTGATTACTTGTGGAAAATGAAAGAATAAAAAATAACAACTTTTTAATTATTTTGAAAATTTCAAAAAGTTAAAAAATAATAAGGTTTTTTAAACACCTTTTACACATATTTTAAACAACAAAAACAACCATTTTTCCACACAATGTTCTATAAAATGCTCTTTAATTCCTCCAACTGTTGTTCGAGTTGTTTATTTTCTTTTAGTTCCTTCTTTACTTTTTCACAAGAATGAATAACTGTGGTATGATCTCTCCCCCCCATTTTTTCCCCTATTGTTGGGAAGGAAACATTAAATTCTTCTCTAAGTAAATACATGGCAATTTGTCTTGGTTTTACAACCTCTTTTCTTCTTGTTTTATCCATTAAATTTTCTGGTTCCAGACCATAAAATTGGGCGACAATCTTTACCAATTCAGATACAGAAATCATTTTTTTGGGTTTTGTATTATTTTTTAATAATTCTTTAACATCAATTATGGTTATATTTGTATTTTTTATTTGTGAATGACAAGATAAAAGATTAACAACCCCCTCAATTTCTCTTATGTTTCCGTCTATACTTGATGCCAAATAGTCGATTACTTGATCATCCAAAAACAGACCAACTGTAGCTGATTTCTTTTTTATTATTTCAATCCTTGATTCGTGGTCGGGGGCGGGTATATCAACAATCATTCCCTGACTAAATCTTGATTTCAACCTGTCCGCAAGGCCGGGTATAAAATTGGGGTGTTTGTCTGATGAAAAAATTATTTGTTTATTGTTTTCGTATAAAGTATTAAACAAATGAAATAATTGTTCCTGCGTCCCCTCTTTTTTGGATAAAAATTGAACGTCATCCATTATTAATACATCAAATTTTCTGTATTTATCTCTAAAAAACCCAACCCTGTTATTTTGAACCGCAACAATATATTCCGAATAAAATTTTTCTGAAGTTAAATAATAAACCTTTGAATTTTCAACCGTTGATTGAATATAGTTTCCGATTGCTTGTATAAGGTGTGTTTTTCCGTGCCCCGTATTACCATGAATAAACAAAGGGTTATAGATAAGACCGGGTTGTCTTATTATTGCCTGTGAGGCGGCGTGGGCCAGTTCATTAAACGGACCAACAACAAAAGTGTCAAACGTGTATTTTGGATTCAAGTTACTTTCTTTATTTATAAATAATTCACTTATAGGAATTCTAGAGTTGCTTCTTTTTATTAGTAAATCTTTTTTTGTTTCTTTTGTTTTTTCATCAACTTTTGCAATAATAAAACTTAAAGATCTAATAGTGTTGTCCCGATCTCTTAATGATTTTAAAATTAAATTGTTAAATTTATTTACAACCCACTCCTTTATAAAAGTATTAGGAACACCCACAAATGCTATACCGTTGTCTATCTTTAACAAAAACGTTTCTTTAAACCAAGTATTGAAGTTAGCTTCAGAAACCATTTTTTTTATATCGTTCAAAGAATCTTCCCACAGTGTTTGTTTGTCTATGATTGTGGTCATTGTAAAAAACATTATATACTAACAGAAACACATTTGTACTTGTTATAAAAGATAAAATATGTTAAAAAACTGTTTATAAGCTGTTAATAAAAAATTATGTCATTTACATATAAACCCAAAAAAAGAAAAAGGGCCAACACACACGGTTTTTTGGTTAGAAAGAAAACACCGGGTGGAAAAAAAATTTTAAGACGAAGAAGACAAAAAGGAAGAAAAAAATTATCTGTTTAATATGTTTCCCCAAAAACAAAGATTAAATAGCACTTTGTTTGAAAAAATTTTCAAATTAGGAAAATCCGAAAAGACAACCCTTTTTCTTTTAAAGTATAAGAAAAATAATTTGGAAAAACCACGCTTTTCGGTGGTTATTCCCAAAAAAAACATTAAATTGGCAACCAAAAGAAATCTTTTGAAAAGAAAATTTTTGGGGGCAATTAAAAAAAGTGAAATTTTAAATGAAAAAATGGATTTTATTTTTATTTTAAATAAAAATTTAGAAAATCTAAAACAAAAAGAAATAATTTTGATTTTAGATAAATTAAGATTAAAATAGACAAATGTTTAAAACAATTTTAATAGAACCACTTTATAATGCGCTTGTTGGATTAATTGATATTGTTCCTGGAGCAGATATTGGGCTTGCGGTTATTATTTTAACCATACTTGTAAAATTATTGCTTTATCCTCTTTCCAAAAGTTCGATTGTTACACAAATAAAAATGAAAAGTGTGGAGGGGGAATTAAAAAAAATAAAAGAAAAATTTTTAAATAACAAAGAAGAACAAGGAAAAGCAATGCTGGATTTATATCGAAAAAACAGAATTAATCCTTTTGCTGGAATTTTATTAATTTTTATTCAAATACCCGTTGTCATTGCTTTATATTATGTTTTTGCGCGGTCAGGTTTGCCAAATATTAATACTGAATTACTCTATTCTTTTATTACGGAACCCAGTTTTGTAAAAACAAATTTTCTTAATTTTTTTGATTTAACCGCTAGCAAGAGTATTATTTTATCTCTTTTGGTTGGTCTT
Source organism: uncultured Candidatus Saccharibacteria bacterium (assembly GCA_964618845.1). Taxonomy (GTDB): domain Bacteria; phylum Patescibacteriota; class Minisyncoccia; order Phycocordibacterales; family JAACPR01; genus CAZUCU01. Next base: position 8,766 of record CAZUCU010000008.1, on the reverse strand, counting down.
TCTCAATATATACAAATGCAAATTTTAACCCGAAAAAATAAAAGCAAAGAGATTTCAAAACCACAAACTACTGCAGAGGAAATTATGAAAACAATGCAGTTCCAAATGAAATATATTATGCCAATGATCTCAATTGTTATAACCTTTTCTTTGGTATCTGTGGTTGGACTTTATTGGTTTGTTGGAAACATATTTTCAATACTTCAAGAACTGTATCTTAGAAAAAGATTTAAAAATTCTCAGATGAATTAGGAACAAAATTTTCTTGACCCCTTACTCTTTCTAAATCAAGAGACCACAAAGTTAAATCTGTTTTGTTAACAAAAACAAAAAATTTATTATTTTTTGACAACGCCACATCAACAATATCAAAATCAAAATCCTTGTCGTCAAAAGTATAAAAGCTTTTTATCATCCCTTTTTGATGATTAATCTCCCAGATAAAATCATCAAAACTAACTTTTCCTTTATACCAATCATCTGGATATTTTGCTGGTTCAATTCGGTTTGGACCGCCACAATAAATAATAGTCTCATCTTGATTATCAAAAACACACTTTTCAGGTAAGGTTGAGATTGCCAATCTTTTAATTTGATTTGTTGTTAGATCTTTTACAAAAAGAGAAATTGAACTTTGTCTTCCTTCACTAAACAAAACAAATTTTCCGCTCGGGCTTATTTTGGAAGTAAGGCCACCAACACCGTCAACCACTTTTCTGATACTTCCGTTTTTTGGATTTAATAAAAACAAATAACCAGGAAACTCTGATGTTGGTTTTGTGTTTAAAGAAATTAAATTGTCATTTTGCCAATCGATGAGCCACTCTTTTATTGGAGAGTTAAAAATTTCTTTTGGGGTTGTTTTTTTGTTATCACCCAAAAATATAGAACTTGAATCCACAGTATTTATTTGATAAACAAATTCTTTTCTGTTGGGTGAAACCGCAAAATTGCTGGAAATAATGGAAAAAGGCTCGCTTTTTAATTCAACTTCATCCGTTGTTGTTCCCTTTTTTTGAAAAGCCCCCCAAAAACTATCTATGTTTTCTCCACTGAGTCCGAGTTTTTCATAAATTAAATTTTCCCCGTTCTCAAAGAAGGTGGTTTTATAAATTTTGGGCAATGTTTCTTGGTTTATTTTTTGGATAGTTAGTTCATCTTCTCTTGTTTCATAGATGTGTCCAGTTGCTCTTTCCATAAATCGATAAACAACCTTTTTTTCTTTTATTGTTTTTGTTTCGGTGGTTGTTGCATCTTTGTTTAATACATCAAATTCTTTTTCAAAAAATATATAACCAGATATCGGTTCAACAGATAATTGTCTAAGTATTGGGGGTTCTGCATTTAAATCAATATCACTTGGTATTTCTTCTGGAGAAAATTTTGTTGGATCAAAAAAATCATTTCCAGTATTATCAACATCAAAAAAGGTTCCAAAGCTTGTCTCTTTTTTTTCAAGAAAAGGAATGTTTGTCCCCTCCCCCCTAAAGAAAAAATACCAAATTCCCAAAACAATTCCGATTGCTATTAAAATTGCTAAAAAAAGTAAAAGTATTTTTTTCATTGTTTAAATTATAACATTAGTTTGATAATTGATACCCATTTTCTGTTCTTGTAATTCCAATTGTTTGTCCATTTTGGTTTACCCACCTTCGAATGTTTTCTATCGATGTTTGATAATTTTCCCCATATGAGCTGGCACTATTCAATGCTTCTACTATGGACGCAGAATATGTATTATTTCTTATATGACCCCCATTGTCACTGTAAAGTCTATTAATAGATTGAGTGTCTCCATAAAGAAAAAGGGCCGAATGGTTGCCTAAGTTTAAATTAAAATCATTTCTATCAACCAAAATAGGTGCTCTGCCCGCCCTAACCAGATTGTCATAAAAACCCAGAGCTCTTCTTGTGTCAAATATTCTTTCGACCTCTGAATAACCAAAAGCATTTCCGTTGTTGCTGTTTATTTCGCTGATTCTACTTATAAATATTTCTAGTCTGTCATTGGTTCTACCGTCGCGATTTTCACTATACATAACTTCTCTTGCCTCTAACATCATTGCCATAAATTCTTCTCTTTCCATTGTGGAAATAGATGCCTTTAATTGTTCGTCTGTCATTCCATAAAATCTAGTGAATTGTGCACTATTAAACATTACTTGGTTTCTTTCAAATGAATTTATTCCATCATCATAATTAATTGGGGCATTTTGCAATCGATCTCTTTCACCCCTATCAATACCAACCTCCTCAATACCAACCTCTCCAAGCTGGTTATGTTCATACTCCGGATCAAACTTCAAAATATCAGGATTAATGGTGTTTAAAATTAACCAACTTCCAAATCCCAACAACAACCCACCAAGCGCAGCTTGGATTACCTTCTTGGCTTTATCTTTGTTACTCGCACTATCAGCAGACACTAAATACAAATACCCCCCTCTTACAATTCCAAATACTGCAAGCACCACAATAACTGCTAATCCCACATAAAATAAAAAGTTAATAAGACTTTGTATATCTGTTGGGAATGGTTTGTTAGTTAGTCTTTGCGCAAATTGGTCCACATTATCAGTAAGGGCGGTGTACGCATATGTTTTTGTAATAAATAAATTTAGCATTTTAATTGTTTGGGTGTGGTGTTTGTGGTCTAATAACATTACCGAGATTTATGTGCCATTGTCCAGCCGGCAATCCCCTTAATTGATTGCCAATATTATTATTTGGATCATAAATATCTATAGTATTAACAATGGCCGTTCCTCTATAGGAAGATGCGGTTGTATCATCATAAAAACCCACACTGTACCCATTTACAAAAATTTCTTGTCCGGGGAGAGGATTATATCTTCTTATTAGATCAGGCGACAGTGCAACTGAACCCGGTATTAATAGATTATTTCTGTTTCCATATCCTAAAGTTGTTAATCTATCTGGTGTTGAATCCCCAATACTTCTATAGGTAGAAAAAATTAACCTACCATCAGTTGATCTCGGCATACTTGGTAATGAGTATAAATATTCTTGAATTTGTTGCTCTGTCCACCCCGAAAATGTTCCAGAAGGTAAATTTCTTAATATCTCAGCCATTTGTTCTTGAGACATTCCATCATTTGGAAGTGTTCCAATATCTATCTCCTCCACCGGCGGAGCATCAAGTTGTTCATACTCCGGATCAAACTTCAAAATATCAGGATTAATGGTGTTTAAAATTAACCAACTTCCAAATCCCAACAACAACCCACCAAGCGCAGCTTGGATTACCTTCTTGGCTTTATCTTTGTTACTCGCACTATCAGCAGACACTAAATACAAATACCCCCCTCTTACAATTCCAAATACTGCAAGCACCACAATAACTGCTAATCCCACATAAAATAAAAAGTTAATAAGACTTTGTATATCTATTGGTAATGATTTGCCAGTTAATCTTTGCGCAACAGTGTCGAGATCATTTACAAGGGGTTTGTATCTACTTGCCGCTTCTGTTATGTTATAAAAAAAAGAAATCATTGTTTAAATTATACATTAAAACTACCACCTTGCTGCACCTTCTGTACTATCACCCAATCCTCTTCCCCCCCTCATATCAACATGAACAAAAGAACCATAAATTCCGACCCCCCCTCCCCAATTTCTTAATACATATTGTTGTAATCCTTGTAAATCTCCGTTTCTCGGTGCTATGTCAACCGCCAAACCCCGTATGTGTTGAGAGTCGGTGGCAGCACCCCGGATATTACTATTAACCGCTGCTGGTCTATATCCAGAAGTAAAAACAAAAGAACCTCCCCCCCAAGCATCTACTAACTGATCTAGTTCTTGGGCCAACATATAAATATTTCTCATAATATAAGGATCTGTAGGAACTCTATTTGGATCTCCTTTTGTAAAATCTCCAACCTTGAAATATCTTGAAATTTGTTGATTTGGGTCATTCCAAATTATGTTTGGCAAAGATCCATCATAATAACTTTCTTGATTTTGAATAAAATTGTCACTATAACCGATTTCCCCCGTGTCTATCTCAACCACCGGCGGAGCATCAAGTTTTTCATACTCCGGATCAAACTTCAAAATATCAGGATTAATGGTGTTTAAAATTAACCAACTTCCAAATCCCAACAACAACCCACCAAGCGCAGCTTGGATTACCTTCTTGGCTTTATCTTTGTTACTCGCACTATCAGCAGACACTAAATACAAATACCCCCCTCTTACAATTCCAAATACTGCAAGCACCACAATAACTGCTAATCCCACATAAAATAAAAAGTTAATAAGACTTTGTATATCTGTTGGTAATACCTTTTTGCCAGTTAATCTTTGCGCAACAGTGTCGAGGTTTTTTACCAATGGTACGTAATCGATTTTTTCTTGAGCAAAAACAAAAAAAGGCGTAACAATAAAACCAACTGTTAAAC
>CAZUCU010000008.1:0-4239 GCA_964618845.1 uncultured Candidatus Saccharibacteria bacterium | reverse complement strand
ATTTTTTCTTGAGCAAAAACAAAAAAAGGCGTAACAATAAAACCAACTGTTAAACTAAAAAATTTTTTAAAATTCAAAATTTTCTTCCAATACATTATTGTGTTCGGTAAAATTTAGATCTATAGATTGTGTGGCGATTTGGAGGATGTTGGTAAAATGCTCTGCTTCTAATGAAATCAACGAACGACCCTCTTCTCCTGTTTCATTTCTTAATCTTATTGAACTTGTTCGTGACCCCGCCTCTATAGAATTTCCATTCATTTTCCAGATATAATCTACAAACCCATCATCTTTTACGGTCGTACTAAAAAAATAAGGAACGGACTGTAATTCTATTTCTGCCCTATCCAAAAGAAAATTTCCAGCAATTGCTTTTTCAAAAACTACGCCAAGGAGAGGATTATTTTCATAAATTATTAATTCTGGTTCGCTGTTTTGAACAAAAACACTATTTTTTGCTATGAGAGGAGAATTGATTGCAGATACTTCTACTTCTACTTCAAGTGGTCTGCCCACCAAACTGCTTTTACCTTGATAAACCCTTTTTCCATAACCGGAATTATTTTGGTCAACAGTTCCGTTTATTGACCATGTGTATACCAAATTGTTTGGGTTGATAGTATTTCCGTTTTGAATAAAATAAGGCATCGCTATAAATCTAACTATCGATTCACTTGTAAACAAAGCTTTTCCTTTATAAAAAGGGGGTGTGTAGGTATCTGCTTCATAAATAATATCTACATCAGCGGGTGCAAAAGTAAACGATCTGGTTATTACTCCCCCCTCTTGTTTTTGGATTGTTAAATTTATAGTAATGGTATTACCACTTTCAGGTGCCAAAAAATTTATACTCCTTTTTCCTATTCCCTTTTCTATTACCTGCCCATTTGCGTTCCAAGTAAAGTAGGCCTTATCAAAATTAGAAGAATAGCTTTGCACGGAAATATTTACTTGATCGCCGGGGTTAGGAACTTTGGGTAAAATATCGACAGAAATTTGTTCTATTATTCCCTCGGGTAAACCACTGTTTAAATTAAACAAATCTAATTCCGGAATTTCATAATCAAACAACCCCAAATTTTGTGCCAAGACCAAACCAACCGGAGACAAAACAAAAATTATTGTTAAGAAAAAAATTTTTAATTTCATTAATATAATTATACACCAAAAATTTAAAATTTTTCTACGAGAGAATACATAGGGCTAATCATGGAGACGGCAAAGAAGCCAACCGCAATGCCCACAAAAATCATTAATATAGGTTCTACTATTGTTGATAAATTTTTAGTTTTTTGATCAATTTCGTTTTCATAGAATTCTGCAATTTTAAATAACATCGGACTTAATTCCCCCGTTTCTTCTCCAACAGCAATCATCTCTGCGACAAAAGCTGGATAATATTTTTGATTTTCTTCAAACACTTTAGAGACGGGCAAACCCATTTCCACTTTTTTTTCTGCCTCCCCTATTATTTTAATGTAATAGGAGTTTGATATTGTTGCTTTTGTTATTTTGATGGAAGTTAAATATGGAACACCCGCCTTAAGCAAAGAAGCTAAAACCCTTGTTGTTCTTGCAGAATTGGTCTCTTTGACAAGTCCTGATATTAAGGGAGTTTTTAATAAAATAAAATCCACTAATCTTTTGCCAATTTTGGATTTAAAAAATATATAGAAAATAGCTAATGTAATTAAAATTGTTATTATTCCTCCTTCTATATTTTGACTAAAAAAATTACTTAAATTAATAACAAATTGTGTTGTTGCTGGCAGATCCGCTTCTATTTCTTCAAAAGTTTTTGTTAGAGTTGGAACGACATATACCATCATAAAAATACCAATTATTATCATCGCTGTAATAATTACTCCCGGATAAATCATTGCCCCCCTTATTTTTTTCTTTAGCAAATAACTTTTTTCTGTTTGATTGGCAATTTCATTCAATGAACCTACCAAGTTGCCAGATTCTTCTCCTGCTCTGGTCATTGAAACAAACAAATTATCAAAAACTTTCGGGTAATCATTTATTGCATCACTAAGTGGGGATCCTTTTCTAATTTTTGTATTTATTTCTGCCAAAATTTTTTTCATTTTTTTATTTGGGCTCTGTTTTTCCATTACAGAAAGCGCGCGAGTAAGAGAAAGTCCGGCATCTATCATTGCACCGATATTTCTGGCAAAAGAAATTTTTGAATGAACAGATATTGTCCCCATTGTCAGTATTTTTTTGAAATCAAAAAACTTTTTTCTTGCTGATGTTTCTTCTGCATCAACCAAAATTAACCCCTGACTTTTTAAATAGTTTGCCAAATCAAATTTTGTTTGAGCCGTTTCTACTCCTTCAACAACATTGTTATTTTGATCAATTGCTTTGTATTTGAAATCCATATTATTCTGAAACAACTCTTAAAACTTCTTCTATCGTTGTTAATCCCTGAACCGCTTTGAATATGCCGTCTTCAAACATTGACAACATTTTTTCTTCTTTTGCTCTTTTTTCTATTTCTTCCATTGGTTTATTTTCCAATATTAATTGGTTTATTGATTCTGTAATTTCTAAAACTTCATAAATACCAATTCTGCCTTTGTAGCCAGTTTCTTTTTTAAAACTCAGTGGTCTGTAAAACGGTATTTGGTCCCAAGTTGCCTTTTGGGGAATGATCTGCTCTTCTTTTAGTGTGTTTAATACAATATCCAAATTAACTTGTTTTCCTAATTTTTCGATTGCAACTTTGGACAAAAAATACTTCTCTTTTTTATTTGTTAGTTTTCTCACAAGCCTTTGAGCAATTATTACTTTTATTGTTGAAACTAACAAAAATGGCTCAGCCCCCATATCGATAAGTCTTGGTATCGCACCCGCCGCTGAATTTGTGTGTAAAGTCGAAAGGACAAGGTGTCCGGTTAAAGCAGCATTAATCGCCAAAGAAGCTGTTTCATTATCTCGTATTTCTCCCACCATTATTATATCTGGGTCTTGTCTTACCAAACTTCTGAGTCCCTCTGCAAAAGAAAAACCAATTTTGGGTCTGACTTGAGTTTGATTTATTCTTTTCATTTGGTACTCAATTGGATCTTCTATTGTAGAAATATTTACTTCTGGAGTATTTAATATATCAAGCAGGGTGTAAAGAGTTGTTGTTTTTCCTGATCCTGTTGGGCCCGTTGTCAAAATCATTCCAGTTTTTTGTTTAATTCCTTTATGAATTCTCTCTAATGCTTCCCCATGAAACCCCAAACTTTCCAAAGTTAAACTACCCCCCTCTTCCCTTAATATTCTAAGAACGGTTTTTTCTCCATAATTAGTTGGCAAAACAGAAACCCTGAAAGATACCTGCTCACCATCAATGTCATTTTTAAACCGACCATCTTGTGGTAGTCTTTTTTCATCCAATTTTAAATTTGCTAAAACTTTGATTCTGGCGGTGATAGATAAGGAACTTTTTTTGGGCAAAATCATTGCGTCATATAAAATTCCATCGACTCTATATCTTATTAATAAATCATTTTCTTGTGGTTCAATATGAATATCAGAAGCATTTTGTACAACAGCGTGTTTTAAGAGCATCTCTACAATTTTTATAACAGGTAAATCTTGAGCAATTTTTTTAAGATCTTCTTCGTTATTACTATCAATATCTTTTATGGATCCTATCTGTGTTTTTATTACATTTCCTAGGTCGGCTTTTAAACTTTTTTGATAATACACGAGAGCCTGTTTTAAAGATTTGGTTGAAGTTAATCGAGGTAAAATTTTAAGTCCAGTTTTTTTTCCGATAAAATCTATTGCCCCCAAGTCATCAGTATCAATCATGGCGACCTCCAATTCGGTGTCGGTTTTTTTATAAGAAACAATATTGTGTTTGCGTGCGATCGGCTCTGGAATAATAGAAAGAGTTTCATAGGGAATTTTTTCAATTCCTACATCTATGTATGGTATACCCAAAATATAAGCCTCAATTCTTCTAAGATCATCTTCTTCTATTTTTTCTTGGGTAACAAAATATTCACCAATATTTCTAAATTTTTTTCCTTTTCCTGATTCGTTTTCTGCTTCCTCTATGTCTTCTTCTTTTACAAGCCCCGAATCAAGCAAAAAAGCTTTTAATTTTTCTGGTTCTATGTACATATTATTGTCTTAATTATATCAGAGAAAAAGTATTTCCAATAAAATTTTATATATTTTTGTTTAAACATTCATTTCTCATCCGATCTTAACTGGGGACAGACACCCCAAAAT
>CAZUCU010000007.1:23878-27061 GCA_964618845.1 uncultured Candidatus Saccharibacteria bacterium | reverse complement strand
ATAAACTGTCACCTATGTACTCATCTAGTACATTTTCTTGCAATTTTCAATAAAACTGTTAAATTAATCTAACTATGGCAAAAAAGATAATGAAGAAAATAAAGATGATCGTCCCTGCTGGAAAGGCAACTCCTGCTCCGCCTTTGGGGCCTGTTTTGGGTCAAGCTGGTATAAATATCGGTGAATTTACATCCAAATTTAATGAAGAGACAAGAGAGCGAATGGGGGAACTTGTTCCGGTTGTTTTGACTGTATACGATGATCGAAGTTTTTCTATGGAGTATAAAGTAGCTCCCGCTTCTGATTTGATAAAGAAAGCTTTGAAAATAGAAAGTGGTTCAGGATCAAATATAACCAAAAAAGTAGGAACTCTTTCCAAGGTACAAATAAAAGAAATTGCTGAGAAAAAAATGTCAGATTTAAATGCTAATTCTGTAGAACAAGCGATGAAGATAATTGAGGGAACTTGCCGATCAATGGGAGTTGAGGTTAAATAACAAATAAAATACACCCTTTTAAAAATATCGTGTGTTGCACCATGATTTTTTAAAAGGGTGTATTTTATTTTAGTCAGTTACAAGTTTGGAAGGTGGGGATTGTGAGGTTTGTATAAAAATATTTTTGGTCTATAATTATCAAACTATGGAAAACAGTAGACCAACTTGGGACGAATATTTTATTGGAATTATGGAAATGGTTGGTGCTCGTTCTACTTGTGATAGAGGAAGATTGGGGTGTATTCTTGTTAAAGATAAAAGAATTATTTCTACTGGCTATGCCGGTTCTCCTGTTGGGTGTAAACATTGTGATGATGTGGGTCATGAAATGCACACAGTAATTCAAGAAGACGGGACCCAATCTCAACATTGCGTTCGGACCTCTCATGCCGAACAAAATGCAATTGCTCAAGCGGCAAAAGCGGGAGTTTCAACAGACGGATCCACTTTGTATATTAAAATGACGCCGTGTTATACATGTGCAAAAATTTTAATAAATGCTGGAATAAAAAGAGTTGTAGCGCTAAAAGATTATCATGCAAGTAAAAGAAGTAAAGAAATTTTCAAAGAAGCAGGAGTAGAGTTTGAACTTATGAATGAAGAATTAGAAATTTATGCAAACATGAAATAATATGAAAAAAATTATTACGCTTGTAGGTCCAATTGCTTCTGGTAAAGATACGACAAAAAAATATTTAGAAGGAAAATATGGAGCTAAAAGTGTAAAATTTTCTCAAATACTTCGTGATGTGCTTGATCGTTTGAATATTTCTATAAATAGAGATAATCTGATAAATCTTTCAACTATTTTGAGACAAAATTTTGGGCAGGATTTACTTGCAAAAGTTATTGCAGAAGACGTCAAAAATTTTGAATCAGAAATTGTAATTTTGGATGGGGCTAGAAGACATTCGGACATCATTTATGTGAAAGAACTCGCTGGATTTAATCTGATTTCGATTGACGCAGATTCAAAAATTCGATATGACAGAATGAAAATTCGAAACGAAAATATTGGTGATGCAGATAAAACTTATGAAGATTTTTTGAAAGACCACAAAAAAGAAACAGAAATTACCATTCCATCATTAATGCAAGATGCAAAATTTGTTATTAATAATAATGGTAGTATGGAAGATTTATATAGGCAAGTAGATGTAATCGTAAAGAAATTGTAATTTTTTTATTATGTTAATTTGTTTTTTAATTTGGAGGAACAAGGAAGTTTCGGAAGGTTAGAGGCTTGCTGGGGTATCATTTTTAAATTATTATTAAAAACCCATGAAAGATTTAGAAATAAAAAAATTAATAGAGAAAGAAAAAAAAAGACAAAAGTCGGTTATTAATCTGATCGCTTCTGAGAATTATGTCTCCAAAGACGTTTTGGAGGCACTTGGGAGTGAGTTTACCAACAAATATGCCGAAGGGTATCCCGGCGCGCGGTATTATGGCGGAAATGAAGTTGCAGATGCAGTAGAAAAATTGTGCCAAGAGAGAGCACTAAAAACTTTTAAACTTTCTCCGAAGGTTTGGTCTGTAAATGTTCAACCCCTCTCTGGTTCTCCTGCAAATTTTGCAGTTTATAATGCTTTGCTTTCACACAGTGATAAAATTATGGGGATGGACTTATCTCACGGAGGGCATCTAACTCACGGATTTAAGGTTTCGGTTTCTGGAAAATATTTTACTCAAGTTCCATATGGAGTAGATAAAAAAACAGAAACACTAAATTATGAAGAATTAAAAACTTTGACTCAAAAAGAAAAACCAAAAATTATTATTACTGGTTATACGGCGTATCCCCGGAAAATTAATTGGAAGAAGTTTAGAGAAATTGCAGATTCTTGTGGTGCAATTTTAATGGTTGATATGTCTCATGTTGCAGGACTTGTTGCGGGCGGTGTTTATCCAACTCCTTTTAAATATGCAGATATTGTTACCACTACCACTCACAAAACTTTGCGTGGTCCACGATCAGCACTCATTTTTTCCAAAAAAGAATTTAGCAAAGCAATCGATAGATCAGTTTTTCCAGGACTTCAGGGTGGTCCCCATATTAATCAGATCGTGGCTGTTGCGGTTTGCCTCAAAGAAGCACAATCACCGAGTTTTAAAACTTATGCAAAACAGGTTATAAAAAACGCAAAAGCACTTGCAGAGGAACTTAAAAAACTTGGTTGGAGATTAGTTTCGGGAGGAACTGATTCGCATTTGATTTTGGTAGATACTATTTCACAAGGGATTTCTGGAAAAGAGGCAAGTGATAAATTGGGAAAAGTAGGAATTATTGTAAACAAAAATACAATTCCGTTTGATAAGCGAATCCCATTTGATCCATCTGGAATTAGACTTGGCACCTCTGCAGAAACCACGCGCGGGAAAAAAGAAAAAGACTTCATAAAAATTGCACAAAAAATTAATAAGACACTACGTTCTATTACAAACATCCGATGTTTGTAATAGAATTGGGTTCTAAAATAAGGCTTTTTTGTAATGGCTTACTGCAAACATCCGATGTTTGTAATTGAGCCGAGGGTGAGGATTGAACTCACGACCTATGCTTTACGAAAGCATTGCTCTACCAACTGAGCTACCTCGGCAAGTGAGGAGAAAACGAGTGTGAACAATCATTTTTTCCGAACGCAGACGAGGCAAGATTTTCTTACCTCGGCAAGTGAGGAGAAAA
>CAZUCU010000007.1:15504-23778 GCA_964618845.1 uncultured Candidatus Saccharibacteria bacterium | reverse complement strand
ATAAAATTGTTTCCAAACTCAAAGATAAAAATTTAAAAGAATTTTCTAAAATTGAACAAGCAGGTGTTGGTTTTATTAATTTTTATTTAAATATTGAAATAATCAGAAACAAAGTTTTAAATCCAAAATTTCAAAATGAAATTTTAAAAGGGCAAACTATTTTAATTGAGTTTACTGACCCCAACCCCTTTAAACAATTTCATATTGGACATTTAATGTCAAACACAATTGGTGAATCACTTTGTCGAATTTTTGAGGCAAATGGTGCAAATGTTAAGAGAATTTGTTATCAAGGAGACATTGGACTTCATGTTGCTAAATGTATTTGGGCAATCGAAAAGCATAAAGCATTTTTTCCGGCAGATCATGATTCTTTAGAAGATAAAGCAAAATTTTTGGGTGATTCATATGTTTATGGTTCTGGTGAATATGAAGAAAATCCAAATGTCAAAAATGAAATAGACGAATTAAATAAACATCTTTTTGAAGATAAAAATGTAAGTATAGAGATTCAAACTTATTATATAAAAGGTCGCAGATGGAGTTTGGAGTATTTTGAAAAAATGTATAAACTTCTTGGAACAAAGTTTGATAAATTTTATTTGGAGACACAATCTGCTCCAATAGGTCTTGAAATTGTAAATAAAAATCTTGAAAAGGTTTTTGAAAAAAGTGAAGGTGCTATTATTTATAAAGGCGAAAAAGACGGTCTCCATACTAGGGTTTTTGTAAATTCAAAAGGTGTTCCTACTTATGAGACTAAGGATTTGGGATTATTTTATTTGAAAGAAAAAGATTTTTCACCTGATCGATCTATTATTGTTACTGGAAATGAGCAAATTGATTATTTTAAAGTTATTTTTGCTACTATAAAAAAAATTGATCCAAAAATAAAAGAAAAAACCAAACACATTTATCATGGGATGCTTCGATTTGCAGAAGGGAAAATGTCTTCTCGGAAGGGAAATGTTCTTTTAGCAGAAGATTTAATCAATCAAGTAAAAAATTTAGTTGATAAAAAAGTAAAAGATCGAGATTTAGACGGAAATTTGAAAGAAGAGATAAAAGACAAAGTTTCTATTTCTGCACTCAAATATTCTATTTTGAAACAAGGAATTGGAAAAGATATTATTTTTGATTTTGAGAAATCGATTTCTTTTGATGGAGATTCAGGACCATATATCCAATATACTTTTGTTAGGGCTAAAAGTATATTGGAGAAATCCGAAATCCTAAATCCTAAATCTGAAACCTCTCGACATCCTTCGACAGAACTCAGGACAAGTAGCTCGAGGCAAGCAAATACGAAATTTGAAATTACAAATTTAGAAAGAGTTTTGATTCAATATACCGATATTTTAGGAAAGGCTTTGAATGATTTGGCACCACAATATGTAGTTTCTTATCTGACAAAATTAGCAAGTGAATTTAATTCATTTTATGCAAGTAATAAGATTTTGGATGAAAGTGACCCCAATTCTCCATATAAAATCCTAATTACAAAAGCAGTGAAAGAAACTTTGGAAAATGGCCTTAATGTTTTGGGCATTGAGGTTCCAAATAAAATGTAATTTTTGACTTATTGCTCCAAAAATCATATATTTTACATACGAATTATTAGTTTAAAAGACATTTTGGCATTTAGAAAGTTAGACATTTAGAAAATAGGTTAATTCTAAATGCCTATCTATCTAAATACCTAAAATAAAATTATGGACGAAAATAAATTAAAGATCTCTGATGTGGATCAGAATTTAGAAAAAAGTTTAAGTGCAGTATCAAAAAAAGAATTAGAAATATTAGATTATTGGAATAAAAACAAAATTTTTGAAAAAACTCTAAAAAAAGAATCTCCAAAAGGAGAATTTGTCTTTTATGATGGCCCGCCCTTTGCTACGGGGCTACCTCATTATGGGCACCTGCTTCCAGGAACGATAAAGGATGTAATTCCACGATACAAGACTATGCAAGGTTATCATGTAAATAGAAGATGGGGTTGGGATTGTCACGGACTTCCAATTGAAAATTTGATACAAAAAGAATTTAATCTACAAACATCCAAAGATATCGAAAATTTCGGTATCGAAAATTTTAATAATAAAGCCAAAGAGTCTGTTTTTAAATACGAAGCAGAATGGAAGAAAATTATTCCACGAACTGGTAGATGGATTGATATGGAAAATGCCTATACAACAATGAACCCACTTTATACACAATCAATTTGGTGGGCGTTTAAGCGACTTTATGATAAGGGTTTAGTTTATGAAGATTTTAAAGTAATGCATATTTCGCCAGAACTTGAAACAACGCTTTCTAATTTTGAAGTTAATCAAGGATATAGGGATATAAAAGATATTTCGATTACTGTTAAATTTGAATTAATAGATGAACCGGAAACTTTTGTTCTGGCGTGGACTACTACCTCTTGGACATTGCCGGGAAATGTTGCTTTAGCTATTTCTCCAGAAGTTTTGTATGTCAAAATAAAATCTAATGAACAAAAGTTTATTTTGGCAAAAAATCTTTTAGATAAAGTTGTAAAAGATAAATATGAAATTTTGGAAGAATTTGAAGGCAGGAAATTAGTCGGTAAGAGCTACAAACCTTTATTTGAATATTATGTAAATTCAAATATAGAAAATATTAAAAATGCTTGGAAAATTTATGAAGCAGATTTTGTGACAATAGAAGATGGTACTGGCGTGGTACATATTGCGCCATCCTTTGGTGATGATGATTATTCACTTCTTAAAAAATATAAATTGCCGTTCATCCAACATGTAAATATGAATGGAACGATTAAACCAGAAGTAATTGATTTTGCGGGATTACAAGCAAAACCAAAAGAAGATCCAACAAAAACCGATGTAGAAATTATAAAATTTTTGGCAGAGAAAAACCTCGTTTATTCTAAAGAAAAGATCGAACACTCCTATCCTTTTTGTTGGAGGACGGATGCACCGCTTCTCAATTATGCAACTTCATCTTGGTTTGTAAAAGTTACAGAAATTAGAAATAAATTAATTTCAAACAATAATAAAATTAAATGGATACCAGAAAATGTGGGGACTCTTCGTTTTGGTAATTGGCTTAGAGAAGTTCGTGACTGGTCTGTTTCAAGGCAAAGGTTTTGGGGTACACCAATTCCAATTTGGAAAAGTGAAGATAACAAAGATATTATCCTAATTGGTTCAATGGAAGATTTGAAAAAACGAACAAAATCCACTAATAAGTATTTTTTAATGCGACACGGAGAGGCTCTTCATAATGTGGAAAATTTTAATTGTGAAAAAGATTCTCCTAAAGAAAGCCACCTGACGGAAAGGGGTAGTGAACAAGTTAAAAATGCTATTAACAAATTAAAATCAAACCAAATTGATTTTGTTTATACTTCTCCACTTATAAGAACCCGAGAAACCTCTAATGTTGTAAAAGAAATTTTAGAACTTAAGGATGATCAAATTATTATAGATGATAGATTAAAAGAATCACAAATTGGATTAAATGGAATTAATCAAAATGTTTTTTGGGATATTATTGGATCTCCACTTAATATTTATGAGCAAAATGAAAAAGGAGAGTCGGTACTTGATATAAGGAAACGAGTTGGAGAATTTTTGGAAGAAATAGATAAAAAAAATAAAGACAAAAATATTTTAATTATTTCTCATGGTTGGCCACTTTGGCTTCTCAAAGCATGTGCGGAAGGTCTTACTAAAGAAGAAACAATCGAACTTAAGGGTAAAAGGGCATATATTGAGACATCAGAAATTGTTGAGACGAATTATTATAAACTACCCCATAATAAAAATTTTGAGCTTGATTTGCATAGGCCCTATATAGACAAAATTTTTTTTGAAGAAAAAAACAAGAAATTTTACAGAATAAAAGATGTTTTTGATGGCTGGTTTGATTCTGGGTCAATGCCATTTGCAAGCAACTATTATCCTATGAAAAAAGATGAATTTCGACCAGGAAATTTATTAATGAAAAGGCATAATTTTCCAGCAGATTTTATTGCAGAAGGTTTGGATCAAACACGCGGGTGGTTTTATACTCTTATGGTTTTAAGTACTGGACTTTTTGATAGATCACCATTTAAAAATGTTGTTGTTAACGGTTTGATCTTGGCAGAAGATGGTAGAAAGATGTCTAAAAGCTTAAAAAATTATCCAGAGATAAATTTTGTGTTGGATAAATATGGGGCAGATGCTCTCAGGTTTTATTTAATGAGTAGTCCAGCAGTCAAATCAGACGATATAAAATTTTCTGAAAAAGGAGTTGATGAAATAATGAAAAAAATTATCTTGAGATTAGATAACGTCGTATCTTTTTATGAACTGTATAAACAAGAAATAGATGTCTCTAATAAAAGTGAAAATGTTTTGGACAAATGGATTGTTGGAAGGTTGATTGAAGTTCAAACAGAAGTAACAAACGCTTTGGAAAATTATGAATTAGATAAAGGGGCAAGACCATTTACAGATTTTGTTGATGATTTATCTACTTGGTATCTGAGGAGATCAAGAGATCGAATTAAAAATGGTGGGGGTGACGCTCTGAAGGCTCTGTCTACTATGAAATTTGTTTTGGTTGAGTTTTCTAAATTGATAGCACCTTATATGCCATTTAAAGCAGAAGATGTATATAGAAGAGTTGCTTGTACTGAGTATGGTCGAGGTGGAGGACCAAAAGATAGCGTACATTTGGAAAAATGGCCAGAAAATACTTTTGATAATAAAGAAGTATTAGAAAATATGAGCGTTACAAGAAATATTGTGACACAGGCCCTGGAAAAGAGAGCAAGCTTTGGAATAAAAGTTCGTCAACCACTTTCTAAATTGGAAGTTAAAAATCTTACTTTAAGTGGCGAATATATTTCTATTATAAAAGACGAAGTGAATGTCAAAGAGGTTACAAATAATGAAAGCATGAATGATGAAGTTTTTTTACATACCAAAATTACACCGGAACTTAAGGGAGAAGGAGATGCAAGGGAAATAATAAGAGCAATTCAAGATTTGCGAAAAAATGCAGGTCTTAGTCCAGAAGATTCAATTGAAGTTAAAATCCAGTATCCAATTGAGCTTGAAAATGCAATAAATAAATTCAAGGAAATGATAATGCAAACAACGAGATCAAAAAATATTATTAAAACTGAACTACAAGATATAGAAGAGATAAAAATAAATGAGTTTTGGATTAAAATAGCTATTCAGAAATTGTAAGAACATTTTGTTATAATATCCCTATGAAATTTCAAGAAGCACCCAAAAAAGAATCTAAAGTTAAGCCAAAATAGTGAAACAAATATACTATCATTTTGTTAAAAATTCATGAAAAAATTGTGAAAAAAAGATTAAAAATCTATTAAATTTTGAGTTGGTGTTTTGAATTTTTCCAGACAGAATAAAATAATTGCGAGATTTTATTCAAAAATACAAAAAAGAATATTATTCTATAGGTTTTATAAAATGTTCTGCTCTTGGTGGAGAGAAGGTCTATTTCAATAACCATGGATTTAATCACCTGATTAGAAAGAATGGAGCTAAGAGATATGTCTTAGATATAAAAAGAAGATTTCAATTGTTAAAGTTTGTTAAGAGAATACTTCAGTCGAAAATTTTATATATAGAATATCGTAGGGGGAAGATAAAATATTGGGCACTTTCAAAAAATATTAATGGAAAAATCATTAAAGTTGTTTTAAGAAAAATTAATAGAGGCAAAATTCATTTTTACAGTATATTTGGTTAAACTAAAATCTCGCATAAATGCGAGATTTTAGCAAGCTTGCTGTCTACTGAGTGTTGACAGGAGGATGGATTTCTCCAATCTCCGCAAGCTTTATATTTCATATCTTATTCTTTTTTGGCCAAAAGTCAACTGTAAATTTTTGTAGTAAAATAAACATGTGTATTCTATTACTCACACCAAAGGAATAGTTTTGAAATCTCATGATTTGGGGGAGAGGGACTTGTTTTTGTCTATCTTTACAAGGGATCTGGGGCATATTTATGCCAAAGTTTCAGGGGTGCGAGATTTAAAATCAAAACACAGATATTCTGTTCAGGAATATTCACTTTCTAATTTTGCTTTGGTGAAAGGCAAGACGGGGTGGAGAATTACCAACACATCTTTCCTTAAATCTTTTTATTTTGAATCACTCGACAAGACAAAAAGGGAAGTGATCTTGAAAATTCTATCTTTAGTAAAAAGATTTTATTTGGGTGAGGAGACGAATGAAAAAATTTTTGATGATTTATTAATTGGTTTTGAAAATATTTTAAATTTGAACACAAAGGAAAAGATAGAATTAGAAGAAGCAAAGATATTAGCAAATTTTCTATATGATTTGGGGTATGTAGAGAGTCAAAATAAAATATTAGAAAACGCAGAGCAGTTGAGAGAACTCAGAAAAATAATAAACCGTGGTATAAAAAATAGTGAACTTTAATGTTATAATTTAGAAATGGATGATTACCAAAAACCAGATAAATTAGAGAATTTAGAGAAACGACTTTATTCCACAAGATCAGAAATTAAACCCAAAGAAAGACATCAGATGGAGGAGAAAAATTACAATGTTTCGACTGAGTGGAATAAACAAGTTAGTAAAGATTTTGATGAAGATATCAAACCCCTAACAAAAAAGAGGGGTCTAAGCATTTTTACGAAAATTTTTTTAGTATCTCTTCTTTTCTTTCTTGGGGCTTCTGCTTATGCTTACTATATCTTTGTGTATAACAGTGGCCCCGATGCTGAAAATGTAGATATTTCCATAAATTCCTCTGTCTCTGTTGGTGCTGCTCAGGAGTTTACCTTTGATATTATTGTTCAAAACAATAATGAGGTAGAGATGCAGACGGTTGATTTGGCAATTGAGTATCCAGAGGGGACACGCGACGGTAAAGATGTTTCAATTTCTTTGCCGAGAGAAAGATATAGTATTGGTGAAATTACCCCAGGTTCTTATTTGAGAGAAACAAAGACAGTATTTTTATTTGGTGAAGAAGGAGAAAAAAAAGAAATTGAAGTAAAAGTTGTTTATCGAATTGCAGATTCCAATGATGTTTTTGAAAAAAAGAAAATCTTTGATGTTGTTCTTACATCAACTCCAATCAAAATGAACGTTTCTTCTGTAAGAGAAATTACTGCTGGGCAAGAATTAACATTTGAAGTAGAAGTTGCTTCTAATGCCAATGAAAAATTTGGTAATGTTTTGGTTTCGGTTGATTATCCATTTGGTTTTGTTTTTGAATCTTCTTCACTTACACCACAAGAGGGTAACAAGTCTTGGTTTATCGGAGAACTTGAACCACGAGAAACCATTAAATTTAACATAAAAGGCGAACTTCAAGGACAAAATAATGATGATAAACTTTTTAAATTTAATATTGGAATAAAAGATATTGAAAAAATCGATGAAATAGGAGTCCTGTTTTCTTCCATTGCGAGAACTGTTGTAATCCAGAGACCATTTTTAGAAATCGATTTATCTATTGATAATAATAATTCAAGTGTTATTAATTTGGATCCAAATAAAAATTATCAGATGAAAATTAATTATAGAAATAATACTAATGCTGTAATAAAAGATGCTCAGATTGTCTTAAAATTAGAAGGAGATGTTTTGGCCCGGGAGTCTATACAGGTATCCAGTGGTTTTTATAAATCTATTGATAATAGTATTATTTGGGATAAAACAACTTATTCAGATTTTGAAAATATCGGTATTGGCAAAAGTGGTAGTCTTTCTTTGAATTTTAGAACGAAAGATTTAACAAAAGAAGAAAGATTTATTAATCCAGAAATTGCCTTAAGTGCAAAAGTTGAAGGTCTGAGATATGAAGATCCAGAAGTTCCAGAAAAAATTGTAAATGAGGTTTTTAAAAAACTAAGGTTCAACAGTACTATCTCTTTTATGGGGAAAAGTTTGGGACATACTGGCCCATTTAGTAATTCTGGGCCAATCCCACCCAAGGTTGAAAATACTACAACTTATACTATATTCTTTGATATTTTAAATTCTTCAAATCGATTAGCAAATGCGACGGTAGAAATGAGTTTACCAAATTATATAACCTACTTAAGTAAAATTTGGCCAGATAATTCTGATATGAATTACGATTCTAGGTCGAGAAAAATAATTTGGAAAATAGGAGAGATAAAAGAAGAAACAGGATATAAGGGGTTACCAATTCAGGGTGCATTTCAAATTTCTATTACACCGAGTTTGTCTCAAAGGGGGGATTCACCAGTTTTGGTGGATAA
>CAZUCU010000007.1:1229-15404 GCA_964618845.1 uncultured Candidatus Saccharibacteria bacterium | reverse complement strand
GCCCTTCACCCCAAAATACCTTTTGGTATTGCTCAAATTGGGAAATCTTTTCGCAATGAAATTGCTCCTCGAGATTTTATTTTTCGAATCAGAGAATTTTCTCAGATGGAAATAGAATATTTTATTTCTCCAGAACAGTGGGAAGAAATTTTTGAGAATTTTCGCAAAGAGATGTGGCGGTTTATTGAAGCAGTTGGAATTGATAAAGAAAAAGTCTCTGAATTAGAAGTACCTAAAGAACTATTGGCACATTATTCCAAAAGAACAATAGATTTTGAATTTGATTACCCGTTTGGTCGGAAAGAGCTTTATGGCTTGGCATATAGAACTGATTATGATCTCAAAAATCACAGTGAGATAAGCAAGGTTGATTTAAATTATTTTGATGAACAAAAAGGCAAAAGATTTATTCCACATGTTATAGAACCGTCTCTTGGAGTTGAAAGAACGATCTTAGCTATATTTTTATCGAGCTATAAAGAAGATGAAATGAATGGTGAAAAAAGAATTTATTTAAAATTTTCCAAGGAAGTGGCACCATATCAATATGCCGTTTCTCCTCTTTTGAAAAATAAACCAGAGCTGGTTTCTCTTGCCAGAGAGGTTTTTAATTCTCTAAAAGAAAAAGGATTCAGAGTAATTTTTGATGACAATGGAAATATTGGTAAGAGATATAGACGACAAGATGAAATTGGAACTCCATATTGCATAACGGTTGATTTTGAATCTTTGGAAAATAAAACAGTAACAGTAAGAGATAGAGATACTGGGAAACAGGAAAGAATAAATATAAAAAATTTAGAAAAATAAAAAAAGTGGCCAGGCCCGTAAGGGCCTGGCCACAACCATAAAATCATTTACTTTTTTTGGAACGGCATCGTAATGCCAGATAATCCAAATCAAGAAATTGCGCGGGTGTCAGATATCTCGCGGAGCGAGCGATTCTGTCTCGAAAATGGAGCCATTCCTCGCGATCTCCCTCAGAAAGCCGTTTGATACGCTCAATGAAAATATGAGCGCACTCTTCTTGATTTGCAAATTCTGAAATGGGGCGTTTAGCCCCATCTTTGAGAATGTATTCAACCACAACTAAGTCATCTTTTGAAAGATCACTTTCATCAAAATCTATCTTTCGATACCTTTCGACCGCTTTTTTTGTTAAAACAAGAAAATATGTTTGACAAGTTACATCATCTAATCGTGTCATTTTGGTGGTGCTGGTTCAAAGTAAAATATTAATCAAATATTTTAAAATTGCAAACTTTTTGTTAGAATACCCAGACTATGCAATACAAAAAAACAATATTAAAAAACGGCCTTAGAATTATTACTGTACCGATGGAAGAGACTCAATCTGCAATTGGAATGTTACTTGTTGAAGCGGGAAGTGATTATGAAAAGAAAGAAATAAATGGGCTTTCGCATTTTTTGGAGCACATGTGTTTTAAGGGTACAAAAAAAAGAACTGGTGATGAAATTAAACTGGAGATAGACGGGATGGGTGCGGATTCGAATGCTTTTACAGGAGAAGAATATACCGGATATTATGCTAAAGCACATTATAAAAGAATTGGGAAAATAATTGATTTAATTTCTGATATTTATCTTGATCCAATTTTTCCAGAAAAAGATATTAATATAGAAAGGGGAGTAATTATTGAAGAAATAAATATGTATGAAGATTTACCACAGAAAATTGTCGGTGAAGTATTTGATGAACTTTTATATGGAGATACTCCAGCGGGTTGGAGAATTATTGGATCAAAGGAAAATGTCCTCAAACTTCAGAGAAAAGATTTTGTGAGATATCACAAAAAACACTATGTTCCCCAAAAAACAGTTTTGGTGGTTGCCGGTAATATTGATGAAAAAGAAATAATAAAACAAGCCCGTGAAATTTTTGACAAAATTCCAAGCTCTAAAATTATAAAGAAAAAAAGGGTGGAAGAATCTCAAAAAGAACCATCTGTAAAGATTAAATATAAAAAATCTGATCAAACGCACTTAGTCATTGGTTTTAGAGCTTTTGATTTATACGATGAAAGAAACTACACATTAGAAGTTGCTTCTACTATTTTGGGTAAAGGTTTTAGCTCCAGATTATTTACCAAAATGCGAGATGAACTTGGAATGTGTTATTACACCAGAGCTTGGGTTGATGAAAAAACGGATAGAGGGTCTTTTGGAGTTTCTGCTGGTGTTAATAATGCACGAGCTTTCGAGGCAGTTAAGGTTATTATGGAGGAATTTAGAAAAATAAAAAATGAAGAAATTCAAGAATCAGAAATTAATAAAGCCAAAGAATTTCTTGCAGGACATCTGGCCACAAATTTAGAAACCTCAGATGATTTAGCGCAGTTTTTTGGTTTTCAAGAATTGATGCATGAAAAAATATTAAAACCTTCCGATAAAATAAAAAAAATAAAAGCTGTAACCAAAAATCAAATCAAAAAAGTTCTAAAACAAGTTTTTGTATCAAAAAACCTAAACCTTGCTCTAATCGGTCCATTTACAGACAAAGATAAAACTAAATTTAAAGAGCTTTTGAAAAATGTCCTTTAAATGATAATATGGTAGTTAATGCAGGAAAATTCAAATAAAACAATAAATATATCGATTACCCCGGGATCTTTTATCAAAATTATATTTATTGCCTTGATAACATATTTTGCTTTTGTTTTAAGGGATTTGATTTTGATAATTTTAACTTCTGTAGTTATTGCTTCTGCAGTTGAACCAATGACCAAGTGGTTAATGAGGAAAAAATTACCAAGACCGTTGGCCGTTGTAACTATCTATTTAATTACAGTTAGTGTTATTGTTTTTCTTTTTGCCTCTTTTATTCCACCACTTGTTAAAGATACTAAGGATATTTTAACGACCATACCTAAATATGTGGAAACAATTTCTACATCAGACATAAACCAATTACCCGGAGTTTCTTTGTTGTTAAATCAGTTTAATTTTTCTCTTCAAAACAATGATTTATTTGAACAAATTACTTCTTATACTGGAAAAGCAACCTTGGGTTTTGTTGCGACCGCAACCGCAGTTTTTGGTGGATTATTAAGTTTGGTTTTGATAATCGTTATTTCTTTTTATTTAGCCGTTCAAGAAAATGGAATAGAAAATTTTTTAAGATTAATTACACCAATTCATAAAGAAAAATATGTTATTGATCTTTGGAAAAGATCACAAAGAAAAATTGGGCTATGGATGCAGGGGCAACTTTTACTTGGATTAATTGTTGGTGTTTTAACATTTTTGGGTTTAAGTATTCTGGGTGTTAAAAATGCATTTTTCTTAGCAGTTTTGGCGGGAGTGTTAGAATTAATCCCAATATTTGGTCCAATTTTGTCTGCTATTCCGGCGATGGGAGTTGCCTTAATTCAAGATGGGTTGATTTTGTCTTTGTTCGTTCTTGGATTATTTTTGATTATTCAACAGTTTGAAAATCATTTAATACACCCCTTAGTTGTAAAGAAAATAATCGGAATACCTGCTTTGATTGCCATTATTTCTCTTATAGTTGGCGCACAGATAGCTGGATTTTTGGGGATTATCATTGCAGTTCCAATAACTGCGGCCCTGATGGAATATTTATCCGATGTAGAAAAAGCTAAGTTTGAGGAAATGCGAAGGCTTGGCAATTAATAGACATTTGGATAGTTAGACATTTAGAATCAAAAAATATGAAACTAAAAAAACTTCGAGAAAATTCAAACGGTAAACCGTTTTATATAACGACAACACTTCCTTATGTGAATGGAAGACCACATATTGGTTTTGCGATGGAAGTTATCAGGGCAGATGTGATTGCAAGGTGGAAGAGGATCCAAGGTTTTGATGTCTTTTTTAATACAGGAACGGATGAACATGGAATAAAAATTTTTAAAAAAGCTGAAGAAAAAGGAATTACACCCCAGGAATATGTTGATAAAATGGTAGTTCCTTTTGAAGAAATAAAAAATACTTTAAATATTTCTTATGACAAATTTATAAGAACTACTGATAATGACCATGAGAAAATTGCTCAAAAATTTTGGAAAGTTTGTTCTGATAATGGATATATCTACAAAAAGAAATATAGTGGTTTATATTGTTCGGGTTGTGAAATGTTTTTGACTGAAAAAGATTTGGTAAACGGTAAGTGTCCAAACCACACTGATAGAACTCCAGAAACCATAGAAGAGGAAAATTATTTTTTCAAATACTCAGCTTTCGCAGATTATCTTTTGGAACTTTATGAAGTTTCTGATTTTGTTGTTCCAGATTTTCGTCTAAATGAAATTAGAAATCAAGTAAAAAATGGTCTCGAAGATTTTTCTATTTCACGACTAAAAGAAAAGATGCCTTGGGGCGTAGCAATTCCAGGAGATGATTCTCAGGTAATGTATGTTTGGTTTGATGCACTTGTGAATTATATTTCTACACTTGGTTGGCCAGACAGTGAAAATTTCAAAAAATATTGGGAAGAGGGAACACCTGTGCAATATTGTGGTAAGGACAATTTGCAACATCAAGCGGCGCGTTGGCAAGCAATGCTCAAATCTGTTGGGGTAAAACCTTCAAGACAAATTATTGTTGACGGTTTCATAAATTTTGACGGAGAAAAAATTTCTAAATCACTCGGTAACACCGTTGATCCAATTCTACTTGCAGAAAAATATGGAATTGATTCACTTCGATACTTTGTGACAAGAGAACTGCATCCTTTTGAAGATTCTGATTTTACAACAGAGAGGTACGAAGAAGCACACAATGCAAATCTTGCAAATGGAATTGGAAATCTTACAAATAGAATAATGAAAATGGCAGAGGATAATATAGAGAAGCAAGAATTTAGTGAGGACGAAGTTGAAATTGATGAAGAATACATCAAAGCATTTAATGGATATAATTTATCAAAAGTTGGAGATATTGTTTGGAAAAAAATTGGAGATTTGGATAATTATATTCAAAGTACAAAACCTTTTTCGATGATAAAGCGAGAAGAAAAAAGCGAGAAGCGAGAAGCAGAAGAGATAATAAAAAAACTTGTGAAAGAACTATTTGATATTGCTGTGCATTTGCGACCGATACTTCCCGATACTGCTTCTCAAATAGAAGAGGCAATTATTAAACACCAAAAACCAGAGAAGCCATTATTTGAGAGGATGTAAAATATGAAATCTACTTTTTCACAAGGATACGGCGAGACAAAACCAGAATACATAGACATTCACTCGCATCTTTATCCAGATTATTACACTGATGATTTGTCGGCAGTGTTGAAGAGAATGAGAGAAAATAAAGTCGCGACTATAAATGTAGGGACAGGGCTTGAAACTTCAAAAAAAGCATTGGAAGTTGCAGAACAAAATGAAAATGTTTTTTCAGTGATCGGTTTTCACCCAATGGATGTTGCTGAAATTGATGAAAATGTTTTTGAAGAATTTGAAGAGCTTTTGAAACATCCTAAGTGTGTTGGGATAGGAGAGGTCGGTTTGGATTTTGCAGAAAACAGGGAGCAAATAAGTGGTGACAAACAAAAGATTTTTTTCAAAAAACAAATTGAATTATCGATTAAATATGATAAACCACTTATGATTCATTGTAGAGATGCGTGGGATGATACATTAGAAATTTTGAAACAATATAAAAAAGAAAATCCAAATCTCAAAGTAAATTTTCACTTTTTTAATCAAGATATCGATCGAGCTAAACAAATTCTTGATCTCGGATTTCAGTTTTCTTTTACAGGAATAATAACTTTTGTTAAAGAATTGGAGGAAGTTGTTAAATTTGCACCTTTGGACAAAATTATGTCAGAAACAGATGCTCCCTATGTTTCTCCCGTTCCATTTAGACGACAAAAAAATGAACCAACTTTTGTTATTGAAGTCGTGAAGAAAATTGCAGAACTTAAAAATTTAGATTTGGAAATCGTCAAAAAGCAATTACTAAAAAATGCCGAAGATTTTTGGGGTTTGATATTAATGAACGAGGTTTAACCTCGAAATTTATCGATAACTCAAAAAACCCTTATTTTTCAACAAAAATCCTTCTCGAGGTTTAACCTCGAGAAGGATTATATTACTTGTGAGGTTTAACCTCGCGAGGTGTTAATTGCAAAAAGATATTTCTTGTGTTAATTTAAACCTCATGTCAAAAGAAGATATAAAAAACGAAAGCAATCAAGGTTACGAACTTGGTTTCCATCTTGTTCCAACACTTATAGATGAAGAAGCGAGCAAGGCCTTCGAAGAGATTATTAATTTAGTAGAAAAAATAAAAGGCAAGATTATTTCCAAAAGTGGTCCATCTCTTTTGAATTTGGAGTATCAAATGGAAAAAACAATTGATTCTATTAAGAAAAAATATAAGACTGCTTATTTTGCCTGGATAATTTTTAAAGGTGGTGATATTGTCGATTTATCAGAAAAAATAAAAGATAATAAAAATATAATAAGACATTTGCTTATTCAAACTGATCAAGAAGATTCGATTTCTACTTCAGAAATTGCTTCTCTTTTAGACAATCAAGAATTTTCTCCAAAAGCAGAAATATTGTTAGGCGAAATAGCACAAGAAACTGAAAATGAAATATTAGAAGATACTGAAGAAGTGAAGAATCAAGCCGATGAAAAATTAGATCAATCAGAAAAAGACAAAGTGGACGAGGCAATTGATGAACTTGTTAAGTAATTATTAAAAAATATTTAAAAAACAATAAAAAATCAGATTGACACTGGTTTTTTATTGTTTATAGTATAAGTATTATGTATATGAATAAAGCAATTTTAGTAGGGAATTTGACCAGAGATCCTGAAAAAAAAGTATTGCCCTCGGGCACAAGTGTTACTAGTTTTGGTCTTGCAACTAACAGAGTTTATATGAAAGATGGTCAAAAACAAGAAATGGCTGATTATCATAATATTGTAGTTTTTGGAAAACAAGCTGATAGTTGTGGACAATATCTCAAAAAAGGCCAAAATGTAATGATCGAGGGTAGAATTCAAACTAGAAGCTGGGATGATGCCGATGGGAAGAAAAATTATAGGACTGAAATTGTAGCTGATCGAGTTCAATTTGGGCCTAAGGCAGGTGGTAGCAATTATTCATCAAATCAAACAGAAGCTTCACAAGAAGCCCCCAAAGACACAGGTAACCAAATAGACTACCCGGAGGATGATATAAATCCAGAGGATATTCCTTTTTAGAATTGAATAGCGAATAGCGAGAAGAAAAATAATGTTTCTTCTTGCTATTCGCTTCGTGCTATTCTTCTTGCTTTTTTGGAGGACTTTTGCTACATTGATGGTTCATGACAGATTATTTTAAAGAAAACCAAATAAATTATATAGATTATAAAGATATTGCGACTTTACGAAAATTTATTAATCCCCACGGTAGAATTCTTTCTCGGAAAAGAACTGGTTTAACGGCCACAAATCAGAGAAAATTGGCAAATGCAATAAAAAGGGCAAGATTTATGGGACTAATGCCATATGTTGCTAATTAATATTCTTATAGCATAAATTCGAAGCACGAAATCAGAAATTCGAAACAAGCACGAAAATTTCAAATCCGAAATCTCAAACTCGTGTTTCTGATTTCGAATTTGGAATTTAGGATTTGTTTCGAATTTCGTGTTTCGTATTTCTGTTTTTTTATAGTGTTTAAGCCAAAATGCCTGATATAATATTTGTGTGTACAAAAAAACAAAGAATCAAATCATTTACTTATTAGAAACGGCTTTAGTAATGGCGGTTGGTCTTTTTTTACTCAAATATATCCCTATGAAATTTTTGGGTAATGATATTGTTTTTGATGCATCAGCTCATATAACTATTGCAATTTTTATTTTGTATGGAATTTGGTTTTTTATTGATCAAAATAAAAAGTGGCACATTCCTTTTTTTCTTTTTTCTATTCTTATTTTAACAATAATCTCTTTTCAAAGAATTCACATAAATGCCCATAATGATTTGGGACTTTTATTGGGTCTTGCTTTGTCTTTATTTGCTATTGCTTTTTCTCAAAATCGAAAACTTAAAAGTAAAATTCGTTTTTAGAGTGAAACTTTCTTAAAAATGTGTTCTAATTTAAAACTTTATTTTTTTTTAATTTTATTTTTATCAGGATTTAATGCCTCTCTGTTATGATTTTATTTGAATCAAGAGAGGAAAATTATGTACTTTATTTTTACTTTTGAAGAAAGGCTTGATCTTCTGGGGAGAGAAATTGGATTTGATCAAAAAGACCTAAAGACGGTGATTGAATCTTGGAAAAGTGCTAGAGACAAAGCACTTCGCAATTTGTCTTATGACGATTTAAATCTCTTTTTAAGAAAAATAGATCGACATTTTGTTGATTTTTTGAAGAAAGATAGAAATATTAGAAAAAAGTGCGGCGCCCTTTAGGGCGCCGCCTAATATTTTATAATGTACACAAGTTAATAAAAGCAAATCATAATCTTTTTACTAAATTTTGAAGAGGTAAAAATATATAAAATCTTCAGCCCAAAAAAGGAGATCTTATCATGACCATGGGGACAAAAAATATTTACAAAATAGGAGAAGAGCTTTTAAATTAAACCCTTTCTACATATTCTCCGGTTTCAGTATTGATTACGATCTCATCTCCTTCATTGACAAATAATGGAGCATTTATAACCAAACCAGTTTCCAAAGTAACTTGTTTGTTTGCGCCCGTTGAAGTATTTCCTTTGACAGCGGGTGGTGCAGACTTAACTTTGAATTTCATTTTTATTGGTATAGTAACCCCAATTATTTGATTATCAAAAACAGATGCTTCTATTTCCAAATTTTGCTTCAGATATTTTATTTTATCTTCGATAATTGATGAATCAATATGGAGTCGGTGGCTTCGATCTCCTGTTTTATAAAACCAATATTCATCATGGCCTGTTTGTCTATTAAATTTTGAAAAAGAATAAATATATTTTGCTTTTGAAATTTCAGCTTCTTCTACGACATCATTGTTATGAAAGGTATGTGGTTTGATAGCACCTGTGATTAAGTTTCTAAGCTTAGTTTGATTAACAGGCTTTCTTTGTTGTTTTCGAAAAACATGAGAATCAACCACCTCATAAGGAGTCCCATCGAGCACTATGTATTTCCTCTCTTTAATTTCGTTGTAATTTAACATTAGGCGATTTTATCAGATTGAAGTTTATTTTTCAATCTTTTTATTAGTAGACCCTCAAAATAAAATATGCCAAAATATATTTTTTAACTTTTTCGTCCGCATTACTTCCTATTTTGTTATCAAGAAAAAAACTTAAAAAATATATTTTGGCATATTTTATTTTGGGGGGCTACTTATCCTCCTTTAATTTTTCTCGAATAGTTTTCAAAATTTCACCAGAAACTTTTTTGTCTTCTTTTAAATAAGTTCTGGCCGCATCGTATCCTCTTCCAAGTTTAATCTCTCCATAAGAATAAGAAGATCCGCTTTTTTCAATAATTTTAAATTTTTCTCCAAGTACCAACATTTCACCTTCTTTGGAAATTCCTTCGTTATACATCAGGTCAAATTCTGTGGATTTGAATGGGGCTGCAACTTTATTTTTTACAACTTTCACTTTTACACGTCCTCCCATTACCTCATCTCCTTTTTTGATTTGAGCAATTCTTCTTATATCAAGTCGAACAGAAGTATAGAATTTGAGAGCTTTACCTCCGGGGGTAGTCTCTGGATTTCCGAACATTATGCCAATTTGCATTCTAATTTGATTTATGAATATTACAACGGTTTTACTTTTAGCAGTTATGGCAGTAAGTTTTCTGAGTGCTTGAGACATTAGTCTTGCTTGTTTTCCGACATGATATGCCCCCATGTCACCCTCAATTTCGTCTTTTGGAGTAAGTGCTGCGACTGAGTCAATAACGACAACATCAATCTTTCCAGATCTAACTAAACTTTCGGTAATTTCCAAAGCTTGTTCTCCTGTGTCTGGTTGAGAAAGTAGTAATTCGTCAAGTTTAACTCCCAATCTTTTGGAATACTCAGGGTCAAGTGCGTGTTCAGCGTCTATAAAAGCACAAATGCCACCTTTTTTCTGTGCTTCAGCAATAATATGAAGGGAGAGAGTAGTTTTACCAGATGACTCTGGACCAAAAATCTCTATAATTCTCCCTCTTGGAACTCCTCCTACACCGAGAGCGTAATCTAGGCCCAAAGAGCCAGTTGGAATTGTGTCTACATCGACTCTGGGCTTATCACCAAGCTTCATTATTGCTTCAGCGCCAAATTTGGTTTGGATTTCTTTTAAGGTTTCATCAATGTTTTTAACCCCATTTTCTTCCTTTTTTGCAGTTTTTTTGGTACTTTTTTTGGGCATAAAATTTTTGTTAACTTTTAAATTACTTTATTATCCTACCACTTCATTTTTAAATTCGCTATCCAATATTTAAGCTTATTTTTAATATTTTTTAAGGATTTTCTAATATTTCTTCTGTTGTTGTTGCTTCTTCTACATCTGTTTTTATTTGAGGTAGGGGGATAGGTGTTCTGTTATATACCAAGATTATATTTTTTCTAATTTCTTTACCAAATTTATCTTTTGCATATATTTCTATCTTGTTTATTTGATTACTTAATAATATTTTTTCATTAAATTCATTTTTTTCATCAATATAAATTGTTCTGCCATTTAAGCTTATAAAAGATGTATTCTTTGCTTTTCCCTTAATCTCTATCAAGCCATCCCCCTCGATTATTTGACCGTTTTTTAAGTCATAAATTTCTATAATTGGACCCCCCATAATAAATCTAGAATTAAATATTACATAAACAAAAATAATAACGGCGATTAAGACTATTATTATTAATCTGACCAATGATCCATACCTTGCCATCTTATTCTTCGTTATTTGTTGTTGGTGATGTCGATGAGTCGGTTTCCCCAATCAAAACACCTCTCGGTTTGGAGCCATTTTCTGGACCAATAACCCCTTTTTCTTCTAATTGATCCATAATTCTTGCTGCTCTTGCGTATCCTATCCCTAATTTTCTTTGAATATAGGAAGTGCTTGCTTTTTTTGCTCTTATTACAGTTTCTTTTGCGTCTTCATACATTTCGTCCAGATTTTCATCTTCTTCAGTGTTTTCCTCTAATGTCTCAAGGAATGTTTGGACTCCTGTTTTTTCTTCAAGTTTTATTTCTTCTTTTGATTTTTCGTAATTTTCTTTCAACCAATCAACCACATTTTTTACTTCTTTTTCAGAAATAAAGGCTGATTGAAGTCTAACGGGTTTGGACATATCACCAGAAAGAAACAGCATATCTCCTGATCCCAATAATTTTTCTGCACCCGGTTGATCCAAAATGGTTCTTGAATCAATTTGAGAAGCAACTTGTAAAGCCACCCTTGTTGGAATATTTGCCTTAATAAGACCTGTAATAACATTTACTGAAGGTCTTTGTGTTGAAACCATCAAGTGAATACCAACGGCTCGAGACATTTGTGCGAGTCGAACAACTGCAGACTCAAGTTCTCTCGGGTAAGTTTGCATTATATCTGCCAATTCATCAATTACTATAACAATATAAGGCATATTTGGTGGTAAGTTGTCAGTATTTTTGGTTTCTTTTGCTTTTTCTATTGCTGGGTTTAATATGTTTCTATGGTAGGAATCAACATCGCGCGCACTGTATTCTTCCAAAATATCATATCTTCTATCCATTTCTTTTGCCGCCCACTTAAGTGCCAGAATGGTTTTTTTAGCATCGGTTATTACATTGGTTAAAAGGTGTGGAATTCCATTGTACAAGGTAAGTTCAACTCTTTTTGGGTCAACCATAATGAATTTTAAATTATCAGGCGAGTTTCTATAAAGTAGGGAAGCAAGAAAGGTGTGAATTGCCACAGATTTTCCAGAACCTGTAGCACCGGCGATTAATATGTGTGGCATTTTACCCAAATCATAAAAATGTGATTGACCTGTTACACCTTTCCCCAAACAAAGAAGGAGTGGTTTTTCAGATGTTTTAAAATGTTTATCTTCCATTATGGAACCCAAACCAACAAGCGTTTTTTTGGTATTTGGAATTTCAACACCAACCAATGATTTTCCAGGAATTGGGGCCTCAATTCTAAGTGGATGTGCTGCAAGTGCGAGTGATAAATCATTTTGCAATGCAACAATTTTTGAAAGCTTAACTCCTTCAGCTGGTTTCAAGGCATACCTTGTGACTGACGGTCCAATTGAAATCTCATCCATTTCTACTTGAATGCCAAAATTAAATAAAGTTCTTCTTATTATATTTGCATTTGCTTTGATGTCACCTACACCAGGTTTACCTGCATCTTTTTCTAAAAGTTCCAGTGGAGGGGGAGTAAATTCTTTTTTAGAAATTGTATTTCCGGGAAAGAATATCAAACCGCTACCTTTTTTGGTTTTAAAACCAAAGCTCGATGTTTTGTCAACCTCAATTTCATCTTGATTTTCTTTTGGATCTTCTATTTCTTCCTCTTCTTCAGCTTCAATATTTTGTTCTACAAAACCACCGCCGTCATTTTCGGATTTCTTATTTCGTGCTTCGGATTTGAAAAGATTTCGTATCGACGAAATCTTTATCGATGCTTCAAAGACAAAAATTATAGAAATCAAAATTAATGCCAAAGTAATTATTATACTTACCCAAAAATCAAATAATGATACCAGGGGTTTAGTGATAAAGTTCCCAACAATGCCAGCTTTATTTGAAACCAGATCGACAAAACCCAAACTCGAAAAAAACAAAACAAAAGATGCAATAATTTTGGGAGTCGCAAAATTATTTTTAATTTCTCTAAGAAAAGATATTCCGAGCATTATTAAAATTACTGGGATCAAGAAAAAACCAAAACCAAAAAGAAATTTAAATATTTCGTATACTTTTTCACCCACAATTCCCCCTTGCCCAAATACGGCCAATATTAAAATAAGTGCCAACAAGAAAAACAATATGGCCATTATTGTTTCGACCGTCTCTTGTTTTATAAAAGACTTACTTGTAACTTTCTCTAAGTCTTTTTTCTTTTTTCTGCCCATTATAAATAAAATATTAAATAAACCCCTTTTAATGGTTATATTTTAACAGACATTTAGAATATAAGCACGAAATTCGGAGTGCAAAATCCGAAATACGAAATCAGAAATTCGAAATACGAAACAAATTCGAAATACGAAATTCCAAACACGTATTTATAATTTCTAATTTCTTGCTTTTACTAATACGACACAAAAATCTATAAAAGACAATTGTAATTCAAGGGAGCCTTTTATATAGTAGGGACATCAAGCATTATTGTCTGATAGATTTATTAACTTAAAACAAAAAGACAAGATGGATAAGGACAAAATAGAAAAAAGAATAGGTCTTATACAATCAAGCACACTGTCTTATAACTATACAAATGATATTGAATATAAATATATATTGAAAAAGACAGAAAAGATTGCCTATGCGACTTATGTTTTATCAGACTTTATATCTAATAATGATAAATTAAAGACAAATATAAAAGTCACTGTTCATAACCTATTAAACACTATTTGCACGTTTTTTTATCTAAGAAAAGATAGAAATTTTCTAATACAAAAGGCTAAATCTAACTTGTTGAAACTTTTAACAGAATATAATTTGGCTCATATATCGGGTTATATTTCGTTTATGAACAATGAAATTTTAAGGACAGAAATTATAAATTTAATGAGAGTAATTGATCAACAAGATGAAAAACTAAAAGACGAGGACTCTCCAGAATTCAAAAAAAATTATTTTGATGTGGGTCTAAAAAGTGGTATTGAAAAAACAATAGAAGGAGAAAAAAAGAATGTTTTAATTCACCCCAAAACATATAAAAGACAAGATATAAAGGACATATCTTCAGACAGAAACTCCAAGATATTTCAAATAATAAAAGACAAAGGGGAGGTATCTATTAAAGACATTTCAGAACTAATTATTGATTGTAGTGAAAAAACAATTCAAAGAACGCTAAATAGGCTTATAGAAGAAAACAAAATCAAAAGGACAGGAGAACGCCGATGGGCGAAGTATTCCTTGTAGAAATCCGAGTAGAAATCCGAAATCCGAAGCACGAAATACGAAACAATAAGAAATACGAAGCACGAAATACGAAACAAGCACGAAATTAGAAATACGAAATTCCAAACCGG
>CAZUCU010000007.1:0-1129 GCA_964618845.1 uncultured Candidatus Saccharibacteria bacterium | reverse complement strand
CGAAGCACGAAATACGAAACAAGCACGAAATTAGAAATACGAAATTCCAAACCGGTGTTTCTGATTTCGAATTTAGAATTTCGGATTTGTTTCGTATTTCGAATTTCTGATTTCGTGCTTTTACTATTTCGTGCTTCGTATTTCGGATTTTAGCATTGACTTTTGTGTTTTTTTGACTAATATATAAATATCTGTGATAAACTTTCTTTTTTGAGGGTTTTCCACAGTATAGGTTTATTTACTTACACAAAAGTGTTGTATAATAGACTAACTCGGGACGAAGATATTTCTGAATGGTTGATCATTGAAAATTTAATATGTGTCCCGCTAAGCTTTTGGCATAGTGGGAATTTAAGTTTTCTTTTTGTAATTCATCTTTACAGACGGAAGATGAATTACGAATGTTCAAAAATCGATTATCATCGTCTTGGGTTTCCAGAAATTCCTAAATCAGTTTTGATTGATTGGAAAGAATTCAGACTAAAATCCATGAAACTAAAACGAGCCACCGGCTCGGATTTAGTGTAAGATCGCCACATCTTTGATTGTGGCATTCATAACTGGAATATGAATTATTCAGACAAGATATTTGCCATTTTCCAGAATGGTTTCTTCATGTGTCATATTCTTGATACATGAAATTGATAATTAATTATTAATTCACAGATTGAAATTAGACCAAATTTATTATAATGGCGAGATTTCAGTCTTAAACTTTATAAAGAAAATATGAAAAATATTTCATTAAAAGTTGCTGGAGTTTTTGCTACACTTGCTTTTGCAGTTGTAGCAGTTCCAGCTTCAGCATTGACAAATACTGAACTCGCAGAGCTTCTAAGGGGCTTGGGAGTTTCAGAGTCTGTCATTGCCGCTGTCACAGCAGCACAGGGTGGGTCATCTGTTGGAGGTTCTTCAGCAGCTTGTGGTCCATTCGGTAGAGATCTAACAGTTGGATCAACAGGATCTGATGTTGTTGCTCTACAAACTTTCCTTGAGGAACAAGGAAGATTAACAATTCCCACAGGAGTTTCCAAAGGATACTTTGGAGAGCTTACACGGGCAGCTTTAGGAGCATGGCAAGGAGCTAATGGTATTTCACCAACAGCTGGATACTTTGGTCCTATCACAA
>CAZUCU010000006.1:15000-29576 GCA_964618845.1 uncultured Candidatus Saccharibacteria bacterium | reverse complement strand
TTGCTTTTGTGGACATAATCCTTAAAATATACATTAATATAGAATAAATTCAAATGGATACTACTATAAATTACATTAAATCAGTCTGGGAACATCAAGGGTTTCAAAAATATTTTAGAAATACGGGGTGGATGATCTCTGCTAGAACTATAAGTTTTTTAACTTCTTTTTTAACCATATCTATAGTTGCCAGATACTTAGGCCCAGAAAATTTAGGCAAATTAGAATATGCACAAAGTTTTGTAGCAATAATATCAGTTTTTGCGTCACTTGGAATTGATCAAATACTTTATAGAGATCTGATTTTAGAAAAAGAAAAAGAAGAGGAGTTATTGGGAACCGCTATTTATTCCAAAATATTATTAGGTATATTAGCATTCTTTATTTCAATTAGTATATCTATATTAATAGGAGATAGTATTATAGTAACTCTTCTTATTGGCATTTGCGCACTAACCTTCATAATCAATCCTTTAGGTACAGTTGG
This sequence comes from uncultured Candidatus Saccharibacteria bacterium, assembly GCA_964618845.1. Lineage (GTDB taxonomy): Bacteria > Patescibacteriota > Minisyncoccia > Phycocordibacterales > JAACPR01 > CAZUCU01. The sequence goes on along the minus strand of CAZUCU010000006.1, from coordinate 29,089 downwards.
TATACTTTTTAATGCTGAAGTTAAATCCAAATACAGTTCTCAAATTACAATATTCTTAGCCTTCTTTATTCCCTTAATAAAAATATTAATTATATTTTTGAATAAGGGTATTATATTTTTTGCAACAATCTTATTTTTAGAAACACTAATATCTACTTCTTGGTCAATATATATATACATAAAAAAATTTAAAGGCAAACCATTAAAATGGAAACTTAATTTAAATGTTTTCAAAAAATTAATGAAAGAATCATGGCCTTTATTATTGGCAAGTTTTTCTGGATATATTTACGCAAAAATGGATCAGGTAATGTTAATGCATTATATTAATTCTGAATCAGTGGGTTTATATAGCGTTGCTGTAAAATTAACACAAGTTTGGGCTTTTATACCTGGTTTAGTAATAATATCCCTTTTCCCAGCGATTGTTAATGCCAAAAAAGATGGTGTTAAAAAGTATGCCAGAAGATTTAGGTTACTAACAGTATTCACTCTTTCGATTTCATTTTTAATAGCAACTCCTTTATACATTTTTGCACCTATTGTAATAAAGACAGTTTTTGGAAATGATTTCGTAAATTCTGCCCCAATACTACAAATATATTTATGGGTAAGTATTACAACCACATTAATAATTCTAACACAACAATTTTTAATAGCAGAAAAATTAAGTAAAATTTTTCTCTATACGAGTATAATAGGAGCAGTTTTAAATATATTTTTAAATATATTATTGATTCCAAATTTCGGATCTCAAGGAGCTGCTTATGCAACACTAATATCATATTTCTCCGTTTTTATTTCTACTTTGTTTTTTAAAAAATCTAGAAGTGTTATATTAGAAATTATTATATTAAAAAAATAAAATGGATAAAGAATATTGGAAAAAATATTACTCGTCTAATGAAGTACCCCCTACTCCTTCTCCTTTTGCTATATTTATTCTAGAAAATTTTTTAAATGAAAAAGAAACACTAATAGAATTTGGATGTGGAAACGGAAGAGATAGCATTTTTTTTGCAAATAATAATATAAATGTAATAGCAATTGACCAGTGTAAAAATGAGATTAACAAATTAAAAAAAGAAAATCATTTAAAAAATCTAAAATTTATATTTTCTGATTTTACAAAATTAGATTGGATAGATACATTTGATAATATATATTCTAGGTTTACATTACATGCAATAAAAGAAGAAGAAGAAAATTCTGTCATAGATTGGGCAAAAAAACATTTAAATAAAGACGGTAAAATTTTGATAGAAGCACGTGGACTCAAAAATGAATTATTTGGTTTAGGTGATCCAGTAAAAAATGAAGAAAATGCTTTTATATATGACAATCATTACAGAAGATTTATTGATTTAAACAAAATAAAAGAAAAATTAGAAAAAAATGATTTTGAAATTATTTTAGCCAAAGAAGAAATTAATTTTGCTCCATTCAAAAATGAAAACCAAAAATTTATAAGAATAATCGGTATAAAAAAGTAAATTATAATTATAAATATGATAGATGAAAAAACTAAAAAAGAATCAAAAAAAATACAATTGAGATTACTCGATGAACTAAAACGAATATGTGAAAAAAATAACATAACCTTTTGGATAGATTTCGGAACTCTTTTGGGAGCAGTAAGAAATAAAAAAATGATACCTTGGGATGATGATATAGATGTCTCTATGCCGATTAAAGATCACGAGAGATTTTTAAAAATAGCCAATAAAGAGTTGCCGAGAGATATTTTTTTGCAAACTTCTAAAACAGATCCTGAATACAAACAGTGTATGACAAAACTTTGCGATTGCTACTCTACTTTTATACATAATCATGAAACTGGAAACGAACTTTATCATCATGGTATATATATAGATATATTTCCATCAGTTTATTATCCTAAAATGCCTTATATATTAAGAAAAATATTACTTTATTTTACGGTTAGATCTAGATATAAAGCAGTTATTGATTCAAAAAATGTTTGGTGGAATTATCCATTATATTTTTTCTTAAAATTTATTTGGTTTCTTTTCTCACCTTTTAAAAGTAACAAACTTGGTCAAATAGTTGAAGACAATGGATATTATTATGCTATACCAGACATTTTTGTATATCCATTAAAAGATATTGAGTTCGAAGGCAAAATGTATCCAGCGCCAAACAATACTCACGAATATCTAAAAATTATGTATGGGGAAAATTATATGATTCCTCCACCAATCGATAAAAGAATAGCTCATGCTAAAAAAATATTACCAAACACACCTTGTAATCACCCTATGGCATTACATAAAAAAAATGTATAAAAAAATTAAAAAATTAATATTTGATCCTAAAAATAATTTAAAAAAAGTAATACCTTATTTAAATAGTAAATTTCAACCATTAAAGAGAAAATTTTTTGAGTATTTTAATATAAGCAAATACTCAAAACCATATCTTGGCCATGAAAAATTACTTGAATATATAAAAAGGAATAAAGGTTTTTTTATTGAAATTGGAGGAAATGATGGATATTTTCAAGACCCAACATACTATTTAGAAAAATTTATGGGTTGGAAAGGTATTATTGTGGAACCTTTATCGATTAGTAAACTATGCGCAAAAAATAGAAGAAAATCTGTAGTTATAAAAAAAGCCTGTATTTCCCCTGATTTTAAAGGGAATACAACAAAATTTATAGATTGTAATGCTATGTCTTTTGTTAAAGACAGTATAAACAATAGTGATGAATGGATTAGATTAGGAGAAGAAGCACAAAAAATAAAACACCGAGAAATAGAAGTTGAGACAACAACAATACAAAAGATAATAGATGAATACGCAAAAGAACAAAAGATAGAATTGTTTGTTGCAGATGTTGAAGGGTATGAACTAGAGGTATTAAAAGGATTAAATTTTGAAAAAAATCCCCCAAAGTATATATTAGTAGAGGCACAAAATGAAGAGAGATTGGAAAATATAAAAAGATTTTTAAGTGTCAAAAATTATTTATTAATAGAGAATATAGTAGAAAAAGATTACTTATTTAAATTAAATGGATGAAAAACTAGCGCCAGTCGTAATATTTGTATATAACAGACTTGAAAATACCAAACAGGTAGTTGAAGCGTTAGCAGAAAATTATTTAGCAACGGAAACAGAGGTTTTTGTTTTTTCTGACGCTGCAAAAGACAAAAAAAATGAAGAGAAAGTCAAAGAAGTAAGAGAATATCTAAAATCTGTAAAAGGTTTTAGATCTTTTAATATTATAGAGAGGGAAAAAAATTATTATATTGAAAAAAATATAACAGAAGGTGTGACAGAAATAATCAATAAATACGGAAAGATAATAGTTTTAGAAGATGATGGAGTTTCAAAAAAAGGATTTCTAACTTTTGTAAATAAGGCATTAGATTTTTACGAAGATTATAAAAAGATAATGCATATATCCACTTTCACTTTCGTAGAATTACCAGAAGAATATAACAAAACATTTTTTTGGAGATATACGGAAAATACTGGGGGTGGATGGGCAACGTGGAAAGACAGATGGGCTAAATTTGTATGGTTTCAAAGTGAGGAAGAAGCATTAAAAGATTTTACAGAAGAACAAAAAAAATATATAGCTCTGGATAGTACGATAAATAATTTAGACTTTTTAAAATTAAATCCAATACCATGGGATATTTGTTGGAATATAGCAGTAGTTAAAAGTGGTGGATTAGCAGTTAATTCCCCTAAACCTCTTATATATAATAATGGCTTATACAACGGAACTCATTTTGGGTTAATAAATAAGCTTTTTGGAAAAAATCCATTTGAGATAAAAATAAAAAATGTAGATGTAGACAATATAATTTTTGATACAAAAATAGAAGAAAACAAAGAGGCTCTAAAGCTTCTTAAAGATTTTTATAAAAAAATAAAAGAAAGAAATAATAGGCCAGTATTAAACATAATACTGTATATATTAGTTAAATTACGAATAACAAAACTTCTAAAGAGATTTTTTGTATAAAAAATGTTATTAATATACCTATGAGTAAAATTAAAAAAATATTAAAAAAAATCCCATTAGATAATTCAATTAAGCAATTCATCAGAAGAATAATTAAACTACCCTATTTTTATTTTTTAAGTTCTAACATAAAACCAGCAAGTAATTTCTATGGAATAGACAGAGGTAAACCAATTGATAGATTTTATATAGAAAAATTTCTTGAAGAAAATAAAAGCTTTATAACAGGCAATTGTCTTGAAGTTTTAAATAATGATTATACGATTAAATATGGTGAAGGAAAAATAATCAAAAGTGATGTAATAGACATTGAAAGTGGCAACAAGAATGCTAACATAATAGATGATTTGAGAGATCTAAAAAAAATATCTGACAATACTTACGATTGTATAATTTTAACTCAAGTATTTCAGTTTATAGATGATGTAGAATCTGCAATATCTGAATGCTACAGAATATTAAAAAAAGATGGAACTCTATTGGCAACAATGCCCTCTATTAGTAGGATTGATTGCGTGGCCGGTGAAAAGGGTGATTTTTGGCGTTTTACAAAAGCTGGAGCTAAATATTTGTTTCAGAAAAAATTCGAAAAAAAAATGACAGATATAAAAAGTAAAGGAAATTCAAAAGTTGGAATATACTTTTATACAGGATTTGCTCAAGAAGATATTTCTACAAAAATATTACTAAAAGACGATGAAAACTTCCCTCTTATAATAACTGTAAAAGCCCAAAAATAATGAGAAAAATAGTTAAAAAATATATTAAACCCGCACTTAATAAAGTTGGTATTTATCAAGGTTTATATGAGTTATATTTTTATCTACTAGATCTTAATGTAAAAATAAGAAACGCTTTTTTGAAAAAATTTTGTAAAACAGCACCAATACTTCTTTATCACAGAATAGCCAAAGTAAGTAATGATCCAGTGATGCTATGTGTATCTCCAGAAAATTTTGAAAAACATATAATCTTTTTAAAAGAAAAATATAAAATAATTCCCCTTTTAGAGTTAAGTAATAAAATTACGAATAAAACACTTGAAGGCGATGAACTGGCAATTACATTTGACGATGGTTATAAAGATAATCTTACAAATGCATTACCAATTCTTGAAAAATACAATATTCCTGCAACTATTTTCGTTACCACAAGTCAAATAGGAGAAAAAGCTTCTTTTGAATGGGATTATGGATATTCAGAAAAAGATCGTGCCACTTTTCTTTCACAAGATGAAATAAAGAAACTGTCTGAAAATAGATTAATAGATATTGGAGCACATACTCATACGCATCCAAGGTTATCTGATTTGAACGAGAATATACAAATAGAGGAAATAACCAAAAGTAAAGATATCTTAGAACAAATAACTGGCAAGAAAATAAAATTATTAGCTTATCCTTTTGGTGGTAAATTTGATATAAACGATGACACAGTCAAGGCGATTTCTGAAACAGATTTACTTTACGCATTTACTAATAATGGATCTATGTCTAGTATAAAAAATAAAAGATTTTTAATACCTAGAATTAATATTAGAAACGATACTAAATTTGTTTTTTAAAAAAGCTTATTTTTACAATTTTACTAATTATGTTATATTTTTAGGCACATGAATAAAAATACATTACTTGCCAAATATTCAAAAAATATATTTTCACAATTTGGAGAAGATGGGATTATAGAGGAAATTTTAAAAAGGATTAATTTAAAAAACGGAGTATGTGTTGAATTTGGAGCATGGGATGGTGTTTTTCTCTCTAATACTGCAAATCTTTGGACAAAAACTGGTTGGAAAGGTGTCCTAATTGAATCTGACAAAAGCAGGTTTGAAGAAATGCTAAAGGTTACAGATAAATGCAATTGTGTCTGTATTAATAAATTTTTAAAACCAGAAGGTAAAGATTCTCTTGAGAATACTCTTTTAAATGAAAAGATTGATATTAATTCTGTTGATATTTTGTCCATGGATATAGATGGTAATGAATACTACATTTTAAAAAATGTAGAAAAAATGTCGCCAAAATTAATAATTACAGAGTATAATCCAACCATACCTCCAGAAATAGATATTGTTCCAGAAATTGACAGTCATTTGGGTGCTTCTGCAAAAACTCTAACAGATTTAGCAAACAAAAAAGGATACGAGCTGATAGCAATAACAAAAACAAACTGTTTTTTTATAAAAAATGAATATTATGAATTATTTAATGATGTAGAAACAGATATAAAAGACATATTCCCCAGAAACAACTTATCTTACTTAATAACAAATTATTATGGTGATTATTTTTTCTCTTCTAATCCTTGTTTCGGTATAGGATTGCCAATGAAAAAAGAAAAAGTAAAAAAAGGAAAAGTTTTTTTCATAAAACATTCAACTTTTAAAGTTAGGCTAAACAGAATAAAAGACAAGATAAAAGAACCAATTAAATCATATATTGGTTATAAAAAATTGGAAAAATGGAGACGAATTAAAACATATATAATTTGGAACTTAAAAGGACGAAAAATACCCCCACACACTTTTTATAAATGGAAAATACTCAAAAAACACGGGAAAAAATATGGGATAAAAAATTTTATAGAAACAGGAACCTTTGGTGGTTCAACAATTAGAGAATTATCTAAACATTTTGAAAAATTATATAGCATAGAGCTAGATCCGACACTTTTTTATCAATCAAAAGGAAATTTACATGATCTAAATAATGTTAAATTACTTAAAGGTGATAGTGGAGAAAAAATAAAAGAGGTTCTAGATGAATTGAAAGAACCAGCTATTTTTTGGCTTGATGCACACTATTCTGGAGAAGGAACAGCGAGAGCTTCGAAAGATACTCCTGTTGTGGAAGAATTAAATAACATATTAGAAAACGGAAATAAACAAAATATAATAATAATAGATGATGCTCGATGTTTTAATGGTGAAAACTATTATCCGACGATAAAAGAGATGGATTCAATAGTCAATAGTTTCCAAAGCCACAATTTAAAAGTTGAAAAGGACATAATAATAATTAAACCTATTGAGTATGGTAATAAGTAGATTAACAGGAGGATTAGGGAATCAAATGTTTCAATATGCATTTGGTAAACATATATCTATTATAAAAAATACTGAACATAAACTTGATGTATCAGAATATGTTTTTAATAAACCCGATTATGATAGAGGAATTAGAATGTTTGGCTTGGATAGTTTTAATATATCATCAAAAAAAGCTACTGAAAAAGATCTGAATAAATATCTTTGGATTAAAGAAAGCACTATTAGAAGAAAGATTTTTTTAATCTTTCACAATTCAAAAAACTATTTCAAAAAAAAATACATACTAGAGCCACAAGAAAACTATTTAAAATTTGATAAAAATATTTTAGAAAATATAAAATATGACGATATCTATTTAGAGGGATATTGGTTGTCAGAAAAATATTTCAAAAATATAGAAAAAGAAATAAGAAGAGATTTTACTATAAAAAACCAACCGAGTATAGAAAACGCAGAGTATTTAAGAAAAATAAAAAATGATAATTCTGTTTGTGTACATATAAGACGTGGAGATAAGATAAAAATAGAAAATGGTATAGTATCAGTTGAATACTATAATAAAGCAATTAAACATATAGTAAAAAAAACTAAAACACCAACCTTTTTTGTTTTCTCTGACAATATAGACTGGGCAAAAGACAATTTAAAAATCAAAGAAAAATGTTTTTTTGTATCCCATAACAATAAAGAACTAAATGATGTGGAAGACATGAGATTAATGACAGCATGTAAACATCATATAATTGGTAACAGTAGTTTTAGTTGGTGGGCAGCATGGTTGGGTAAAACACCTAATCAGATTGTAATATGTCCAAGATTTTGGCACTCAAAAGGCGACCTCTCTAATTATGACTATGTACCAAATGGATGGAAATTAATATAAGATGACAAACAAATTAACAATAATAATACCTTGTTATAACTGTAAAGAAACTTTGAAAGAAGCAGTTGATTCTATATATACTCAAAATATAGATATACCTTTTGAAATAATAATGGTAGATGATAACTCTACGGATAATACTGTTTCTGTAATGAATAAATTAGCTGAAAAATACCCAGAAATAAAGTTGTTTTATCATAAAGAAAATAAAGGAGGTGGTGCAACTAGAAATACAGCAGTTAAAAACTCAACCGGAAATATAATTTTTTGCTTAGATAGCGACGACATATTACCGCCAAATACATTATCTAAAATGTATAAATATATGCTAGAAAAAGACTGCGATGGGGTAACTATTCATAAATCAATAAAATTTAATGGAACAAATCCAAGTGATATAGACCATGTTGATATTTCTCCTTTTGTTAGCAAGAAAATACCTTTTGATTCACTAATTTCCAGAACAATTAATTTTCAGCCTCTATTTGTAAATTTCATGTATACCAGAGAGGCATTTGATAGACTTGGTGGATACCCCACAAACCATGGATATGATACTCCTGGTTTTGGTTGGAGATTTATGTGCGCCGGTCTAAAAGCATACACATGTCCAGACAGCGGATATCTACACAGAATAAATTTTAAAGAGTCTTATTATTTGAGAGAATACAATGAAGGAAAAATAAATCACGACTGGAGAGAGATATTTTTAGAAAACTATTATGTGTTCAATAAAGAAGCTCTGAAACTCATAGAATCATTTGACTATAAAGATTTCACCAAAGATATAATACAAGAATTAGTAAAACTTGATAATATGTATAAACCAAATTTGAATAATGTTTTGGGAAAAAAATACCCAAAATTAGAAATAGAAAATAGAGAAATAAAAAGTACAAAAAGAAACAGTCTTACCGGTTATCTATACAGAATTAAAAGCAAAATTAAAAAAATATTTTTAAAATGAAAATAAAAAATAAAATAGATATATTTATACAAAAAATAATGAGACATTTAAAGTCTGCCTTAATTTTCTCCAAAGTAAGAAAAATAGAAAAAAGCAAATTCTATAAAAACTATGAGGAGACCAAAAACGAGTATATAAAAAATATTGAAAAATATAATTTCGACAGATTTATTATGCCTCAATGGAAGATAAATATGAACACAATTGAAAAATATTTTCTAGAAAACTTTTCCCACTCTTTTCTTGAACATAAAATAATCAAAAACACAATGTTTCTATATTCATTAAAAGATTGGAGAAATAAACAAAAAGATCTAATTAAAGAAAAACTTGATAATAAAGAAGCAAAAGAAATACTTCAAGAATATAATATTGGTTCTCCACTATTAAATGACAAGGAATACATAACGTCAGGTAATAGTATTCATCATTTATATCATCTTTTAAAATTTGAGAAAGAAACTAGTTATAAATTAAAGACAATAGATACAATACTAGAAATAGGTGGTGGTTATGGAAATATGGCAAAAATAAATAAATCAATAAACAATGACGTTACTTACATAATTATAGATATACCAATCTTTTCTTACATACAGGCAGTTTATCTAAGAACCATACTCGGTGAAAATGAAGTTCATATATTGGGCAATGACTTGGACATTAAAACTTCTAAAATAAATATAATCCCTTTAACAGAAGACGTTATGGAAAAATTAAACCAAAAACAATACAATATTGATCTTCTAATAAGTACATGGGCACTTTCCGAATCAAATAAAAATATGCAAAATGCTGTTAAAAATCTAGACTATTTTAGTGCTAAATATCTTCTTTTTGCTTATCAAAAAAATAATGAAAGCTTTAATTTTGCTGAAAATATAGAAAATATTACAGAAAATTATGAGAAAATTTATCAAAAAGAAACTGAATATACGAAAGATAACTATTATTTATTTTGCAAAAGAAAAAATATATAGAAATTATTTTTTGAGCAAAAAAGTAAAATCAGAATTATTGTCTATATAAATCAAACTGTAATTATTTTTTAAAATTCTTTTAATAATTTTCCTTATCCTATTAATCGCACCGAAACCAAGAGGAGAATGCATTTCATCAAACTCAACACATAGTATTGTAGGTTTAATATTTTCATCTAACATATTGTTCAAAACAGAATATTCTGAACCCTCAATATCTAATTTTAATAAATCTATTTTTGAGTGATTATAATCATTCATTAAAGATCTAATTTTTTTACATTCCGCCATAAAATAATTTTCTGTTTTTTCTAAGTTTAAAATTGAAGCGGAAACATAATCTTCAATTGGTGGTAAAAAAAATTTTTGTACCTTATCTTCACCCCATGTCCCAATAGGAATAAAATGAATATTTTTGAACCATTCCTCATTTACCATTTTACCTCTTGTTTTTTCAAAAAAATTTATTGATTTTGGAGTTGGATCAAAAATAAAAACTTCACATTGGTACTTTCTCACTAAAAATAAATCAAAATCAATGTTAGTACCTGCTCCAACACAATAGCAAATAGAATTTTTGTTCAAAATCCCACCTTTTATAAACCAAGAACCATAACCATCACCCACTTCAATCAAATCAGGTTCTTTTGTAATTCTAAATTTTATAAAAAAAGGCAGTAAAATCTTGGTTATTTTTCTCATTATTTTTTCTAGCATATATACTATATTAACTAAAATTAGATTTGATACAAATTTCATCTCCTGTATAATCAGAACAATGGAATTATCACCAATAATATTATTTGCCTACAATAGACCAGACCACCTAAAACAAACTCTGGAAGCTCTTTCCAAGAACGCTTTGGCACAAGATAGTGACTTATATATCTTTATAGATGGTCCCAGAAATGAAAAAGATGAGAAAAAATCAAGTGAAATTGTTTCGATAATAAAAAACATAGACAAAAATCTGTTTAGAAACATCTACATAGAAAAAAGCCACCAAAACAAAGGGTTGGCCCAATCTATAATAGATGGTGTTAGCAAAATAATTAAAATAAATAATAAAATAATTGTTCTTGAAGATGATATTGTCACATCTCCTAATTTTTTGAAATATATGAACTCGGCACTTGAACTATATAAAGAAGATGAGAAAGTTTTTCATATTAGTGGTTTTTTCTATCCACACGATGAAGAATTACCGGAAACTTTTTTTCTTCATCATATCTCTAGTTGGGGTTGGGCGACATGGCAAAACAGATGGTTAAAATATAAAGATGATACACACGATTTGATAAAAAAAATAAAAAGTAAAAAAAATGCAATTAAAATAATGAATATAGATAATACATTTAACTTTTTCAGCACCCTAAAAGCAAACGATAGAGGTAAAATAAGAACATGGGCGATAAAATGGCAATCTATTGTAATTTTAAATGATGGCTTATGTCTATTTCCTAAAGAATCTTTAGTAAGAAACATAGGTAATGATGGTAGTGGTGAAAATTCTGAATTTGATAGTTCTTTTGACATAAATAATTTGGGACATAAAATTAATATTGAAAAAATTGACATAAGAGAATCTCAAGCAGGCTTAAAGGCTATAAAAAAATTTTTTAAAAAAATAAAGCCTAGTTTTTTAAAACGAGTAAAAAATTTTATAGCATTTAATCTAAAAAAACACTAAGATGAAGATTTTAATAATAGGCACAACAGATAAATTGGGAGGTGCTGCAAAAGTATCATGGGAAATTAAAACAGCACTGGAAAATGAAGGCAATCAAGTCTCTATGTTTGTTGCTGATAAAATAAGTGACGACCCTAACGTAAAAATAATACCGAGAATAAAGTGGAGAAAAATTCTAGGTTTTTTACTTTCTTCAGAAGATTTTATAAAAACGGATTGGATATTAAATACTAAAGAATTTAAAGAAGCTGATATCATCCATTGTCATAATTTACATGGTAGATTTTTTAACTTATTAACTTTACAAAAAATGTCTAAAATAAAACCCGTTGTCTGGACACTACATGATGAATGGGCAATAACACCACATTGTGCATGTACTTTTGAAACCAATAAAATGAAGAACGGGCTTTTTATTTGTCCAAGCATTAATACACCGCCCAGATTACTTTGGGATAACACAAGATTTCTATCATGGAGAAAAAATAGTTTATACCAAAAAATCAACCTGCATATTGTTGTTCCATCAAAATGGTTAAAAGAAAGAGTACAAAAAACATTATTAGTTAAACAAAATATACATCTAATACATAACGGAATTGATACAAATATCTTTAAGCCTTTTTATAAAAAAGAAGCTAGAAAAAAATTGAATTTACCAGAAAATAAAAAAATAATTTTATTCTTAGCTGATAATTCTAAAAATAGCCCATGGAAAGGATGGGAATACGCAAATAAAATATTAAAAAAATATGAAGATAGGAATGATATATTATTTTTAAATATTGGTAACCCCGAAGATATAGAAAGTTATAAAAATATAAAATTTATAAAGCACATAAATGATCCCAATATTGTTTCACTGTATTACAATTCATCTGATATTTTCCTGTTTACCTCAATAGCAGAAAATTTTCCACTTGTAATATTAGAAGCAATGGCTTGTGGATTACCTATAGTCTCATTCGACGTAGGAGGAGTAAAAGAAGTATTGGAACATAAAAAAAATGGTTATATCGCAAATTATAAAAATTCAGAATCGCTAAAAAAAGGTCTGGACTATGTATTATCCTTGAATTACAAAGAATTAGAAATTTTAAAGAAAAATTCTTCAGAAAAAATAAAAACAAATTTTGATACAAAACAAATGACTGATATATATATTGAATTATATAAAGATATAATAAATAATTATGATAATAACTAACTTAAAAGGAGGACTTGGAAATCAAATGTTTCAGTATGCAACTGGATTAGCAATTTCTATTAAAAATAGCGTGGAAATGAAATTGGATGTTTCTGGTTATACAAGTGTTCATGTTTTAAACTCAGATACACCTAGAACTTTTGATTTAAAAGATTTTCAGATTACAAAAGAAATTGCTACAACCAAAGAAATAAATAAACTCAAATACCCTTTTGGCATCATTTCTAAAGCATGGAGATTATTTAGAGCAAAAATTTTAAGAAAAAATTATCAAGATTATCATCCACAAATTTTTAAAAAAATAAATTATTATCTTGATGGTTATTGGCAAAGTGAAAAAAATTTTATCAACATTAGAAAACAAATTTTAAAAGAATTTAAATTAAAAAATATTACTGAGAATTTTAAAATTTGTAATAGTTACATAAACAATACTTCCCTGTCGATACACATAAGGCACGGCGACTATCTGAACGATCCTAAAACTCTTAAATATCACGGGGTCTTGGATATTGAATATTACAAAAATGCTTATGGTTTAATAAAACAAAAAACTAACATAGACCAAGTCGTATTTTTTACAGATGATCCAGAATGGGTAAAAGAAAATTTTGGTTTTGTTAGTGAGCAAAAAATCCATGCATCTGATTTCAGTTTAACAGCACCGGAAGAATTAATATTGATGAGTAAATGTTCACATAATATTATTGCCAATTCCTCTTTCTCTTGGTGGGGAACTTGGTTAAACCAAAATCCTGATAAAATAGTAATAGCTCCAAAGGTTTGGTTTAAAAAAGGAGAATGGAGGCATAAAAACATAGTACCAAAAACATGGATCAGAATTTAATCAAAAAACCATTAGTAAGTGTAACGATTTGTACATATAATCGTGCAAATTTTATCGAAAAATCTATTACATCAGCAATTGAACAAGCCTATGAAAATATGGAAATAATTATTGTTGATGATGCATCTACTGATAACACGGAGGAAATTGTAAAATCTATTACTTCTCCAAAACCAATAAAATATTTTAAAAATCCGATTAACTTAAATATTGCCGGAACAAGAAACAAAACTATCGAATATTCTTCAGGAAAATATATTGCCATTTTAGATAGTGATGATTATTGGTTAGATAGAGATAAAATTTTAAAACAAGTAAAATTTTTGGAAAACAATCCTGATTATGCATTGATTGGGTCAAATGCAATTCAAATTGATAAAGATGACAAAGAAATTGGAGAAATCTTAGTTTTATCAGACAATAATTCAATAAAAAACAATCTTTTAATAAAAAATGAATTTGT
>CAZUCU010000006.1:0-14900 GCA_964618845.1 uncultured Candidatus Saccharibacteria bacterium | reverse complement strand
ATTTCGAATTTCGGATTTCGTGCTTCGTTTTCAACCTTTCCATCATCAATCAACTTCTTTACCTTTTCCTCTACTTCTTCCCTTGGAAATGCAAAAAGGTTTCGAGATTCTAAAATAATTTCTTCTGATAAATTACTTGGTTCTATATCAGGCAGAAAGGTTTTAGCAGAAAATGGTTTAGAACCCATACCATCAATCATCAAACGCAAATAAACCTCTGCAAAACCTAAATTCACAATATCAATAGCAGTAAAAGTTGGTGCGAATTCTTTTTCCAAATATTCTGCATCATACGCACCAACCCTAAAAGTCACCATTGTTCCCACGTTTCCAAACACTGCTGAACGAACTTCCTCGACCATTTGTTCTATATACTGATGAGCAATAGTTAAATTTAATTTATATTTTCGAGCTTCCGACAAAATATCAGCAAAACTTTCATTGGCAAAAGATTGAAATTCATCTACATAAAGATAAAAATTGGGAAGTTGGTTTAATTCATTTTCTGACAGATCCGCTCTACTCATTGCTGACAAATAAATTTTAGTTATTAAAAGAGAACCTAAAAGATTTGCGTTTGACTCTCCTATTCGACCCTTGGATAAGTTTACAATTACTATTTTTCTATCATCCATTAATTCTCTAAAATCAAAACTTGATTTTGGTTGGCCAATAATATTTCTTATAAGAGGGTTAGAAGTAAATTGACCAACTTTATTTTGTATAGCAGGGGTTGCTTCTTGTGCAAATCTATCCGTATAATTTGCAAATTCATCAGTCCAAAAAGATTTAATTGATGGATCAGTAATATTATTAACAACTTTTTGTCTATACTTTTTATCAGCCAACATTTTGTTCACAGAAAGAAGTGTCGCATCTGGATATTCCAAAAGTGCAAAGAGTGTATTGGATAAAATATATTCCATTCTCGCTGACCATGCGTCTTGCCAAATCTTTTTAAAAGCAGACATAAGTCCAGAAACAACCAGGTGTCTTTTATCATAACCAACATCTTCCATTATGTTAAAAGAAATTGGAAATTCCATATCAAATGGCGCAAAATATAAGACATCTTTTTTCCTCTCTTCCGGAATATAATTCAATAATTTATCCGCAGTTTGCCCATGTGGATCCATAAAGCACATTCCATTTCCATTGTGAATATCTTGAATCGCCATATTTTCGAGCATTGTAGATTTTCCTGTTCCTGTCTTTCCAATAACATAAACGTGACGAGCCCGATCCTTCGCTTTGATACCAAATTTAACACGCTGACCACGCGCGTTGGTTTCTGCAAAATATGTAATTTCTTCAGGGTTGTTCATTTGTGTATATTATAGTAGACATTTAGGAAAAAACGAAGCACAAAAAGCCAAACAAATCAGAAATACGAAATTCGAAACCCCTCGACAAAGCTCGGGGCAAGCAAATCTGAAGCACGAAGCACGAAATCAGAAATTTATTTTTGTTTCTGATTTCGAATTTAGAATTTGGGATTTATTTCGTATTTCGTGCTTCTGATTTAGAATTTTTTAGAAGCTTATATTCTGTGCATCAACGAGTTTTTTATAAAATGGACATTCTTTCAAAAGTTTTCTATGTTTACCAATTCCAACAATTTTTCCTTCATCAACTACTACGATTTTATCAGCATCCAAAATAGTACTTAATCTGTGTGCAATAACAATCCCAGTTTTATCAGAAAGAATTTCCCAAATATTTTTGTTTAAAAATTGTTCAGTTTCAGAATCCAAACTTGAAGTCGCTTCATCAAGAATTAAAATCGGTGAGTTTTTTACCAACGCCCGAGCAATACAAATCCTTTGTTTTTGTCCACCAGAAAGTTTTACTCCTCTTTCACCAACTTTTGTTTCAAGACCGTGCGGAAGTTGTGTTACAAACTCATAAGCTTCTGCTTTTTTCAAAGCTTCTTCTATTCTAAAATTTGATGCTTTTCCTTTTGCTCCAAACAAAACATTTTCTTTTATTGTCATGTCGATCAAATCGCCATCTTGTGGAACATAAGAAATTAAATTATGCCAATCACTTACATCCAACTGTTTGAGGTCAATTCCATCAATTAAAATATCGCCAAAAGAAGGATCATAAAGTCTAAGTAATAAAGAAACAATTGTAGATTTACCAGAGCCGGATTTACCCACTAGCGCAACCTTCTCACCTTTTTTGATTTCCAAATCAATATCTATAAGAGCGCTTTTTTTGCCATCTGAATAATCAAAACTAACATTTTCAAATCTAATATTTTTTTCGAATTTTTTGATTTTCATTGGTTCATTCGCAATAAAGATGTCCGACTTTTGTTCGAGCATATCAAACATCTTCTTTAAATCAGAACCTGCTACCATAATTCGCCTTTGTATGTGTCGAAGTTGAGACAATGAACCTGAAAATTGACTCATCCAAGCTGTTATTGGCAAAAACATACCAATAGTAATAATTCCATTTTTAACTCCGAAAACAGTATAAAATAAAACAAAAGCAAAAAATAAAATTTGCGTTAAATCTGAAATAAACATTTTTTTGTGATAACGCGTCCACATTGCAATTCCAAAATTTTCATGTTTATTTTGATATTTTTTGAGTTGATCAACAGCAAAAGATTTTTGTCCTGAAAACTTTATAAAAAATAAGTTTCTGAGAAGATCGGTATAAACTTTGGACTTTTCTTTTCGAAGTTCAATAGCTTTTTTCATTGGGTCCTTCATTTCATCATTGATAAACCAATTAAATGCAACATAAACCACTAAAAAGATTAGAGAAGCTATAAAAAATTTAATACTTATAAAAGCCAAACCAAATAATGCAATGACAATTGAAGAAAAAATAGGAACAATTTCATATATTGACATAAAATGAAATTGATCCAGGGCATTTTCGCCATTTTTTATTACATCTTGTTTAATTCCACTGTGCTCGTTTTTTAATTGTCCCAAAGAAAGTTCCAAGGATTTTTTCAAAGTAACTCTATTTATGTGGTGATACATTGCAAAATCAGTCTTTTTGATTTCCAAAATACCTGTAAACCTGTCTATAAGTATAGGAACAGTTCTAAAAATAATATAAGCGATAGAAAACCAAATAACGGTTTCAAAAGTACCAATTGAAAAAGAATCTATAACTTTGCCCAAAAAGAAAGAAGAAAAGTTTCGCAGAGAATTTTCGATAAAAACCAGAATTAATATCAAAGAAAAAACCCATCTAAATGGTTTAAAATAAAAAAGAATTTTTAGAAACAATTGTAATTTACTTTTCACTACTTTAATTTTATCAGATTTTATTTTAAATTCTTCTTTATTATTTTTATTATCGGTGGATCCCGCCTGCCAGCCCCCTGAAAGCAAACTGGTATCATCCTGTAAACAAACCAAGCATAAAAACGAGGTTTAACCTCGAAAATGGGTTCAAACGCAAAAAAGCCTTATTTTAAGCTAAAAACACCTCTCGAGGTTTAACCTCGAAAAGCCAAAAAAGAGAAATGAGGTTTAACCTCGAAAAATTCTTGGTTCGATTTCTAATTTTATTTTGAAGTTTTTTCTATTCTCTGAACACTAATCACTGTTCACTAATATACGCTCCCTTTGTATATCTATTCCCCGGATCCCAAACCATCCAAGATGTTAATCCCGCATCATATGTCGCTTTGATTTGCGCTTTTACTTCAGCAACATCATAATTCCCACCATAATCAAAATCCTGAATCCAAGTTCGCAGTTGGAGTGGATTCAATCGATTTCGCACTTCTTCAGGAGTTGTAGAAGCATTTTTGAGAGCATTAACACGTTCCACAGCAGTGCTCATAGCAAAATAAACCGTCTCGTAAATATGATCGTCGGGGTTCAGCCAATTATTAAAGCCATTTGGATAGTGTGATGGATAAGTCATGGGGCAAACATAATCAAAGTATGGCAAAGCGCGCTCTAAAACTTGACCAATATTTAAATCATCATAATTAGTTGTAACCATCCCAAACAGATCAACTGATATTGGTATGTTTTTTTCTCGCAGTTTGGAGGATAAGTACGCAAAAAATTCTTCCATTGCTTCTGATTTTGTTTTACTACCGAGATTTGGAAAATAAATATCTTTCATATTTCCATCAGATGGAAATCTTACATAATCAAAATTTATTTCATCAAATCCGAGCTCATAAGATTCTACAGAAAGGTTGTAGATATAATCCCAATAAGGTTTGGCACTAACCTCAATAAAACTTAAACCCTTAAAATCTTTCCACACTCCCCCATCGCTTGCCTTTTTAACTGCTAACTCTGGATGAACTTTGGAATAATACGGGTCTTGAAAAACTGTAATTCGTGCAATTGAATAAATTCCTTTGGAATATAATAATTCCAAAAACTCCCTCATATCCGAGACTTTGCATCCGGTTGCATTTTTCCCTTCAAGTTCTGTTGGAAAAGAAATAGTTCCAGAAAAATCTTTTACATCTATAATAATTGCATTAATTTCTGAATTATCAATAAGAGAAGTTAAACTTTCTCTAAAAGATGGAGTTCCAGCAGCACAAGCGGTCATATAAATTGCTTTCAAAGGTTCTGGGGTTTTTAGATGTTCAATTTGTTTCTGATTTAGAATTTCGGATTTAGTGCTTGTTTCGGATTTCGGATTTAGTGCTTCGAATTTCGTCTCATATATCTCATAAGCCACATTGTGCCTTGCAAAAAATAAAATTCCTACAACTAAAATTATTATTAATAATACCCACCAAATTTTATTCATTATTTTTCTTCCATTAATTTATCTTCAAATTCTTCCCCTTGTTCAATTACTTCTTCGTTAATCCCCACTTCATCTTCTGAAGTATGAGATTCTATAAAGACATCACTATTTCTGTTTTGTGATTTAACAAAAAGTCTTTCTCGCAAAGAGTAAGAAAATAAAAATAAAGCAACTATAATATTAGCCCAGTTTTTATAAATTTCTGGAACCCCCAAAAAGGGAACAATTAAAATTATTAATGCTATAACAAACAATACTTTATAAGTTTTCATAAAATTGATTTTTTAATAGTTAACTATTTGCTGTTAATTATAACAACAAATTCTCCTTTAATTTTGTCTTTATTTTTTTCAAAAAAATCAAGAACCTCCATTATTGTACCAGAAATAAATTCTTCGTGAATTTTGGTAATTTCTTTGTAAATACCTATTTCTCTATCTCCCAATAAACCACCAAAATCTATTAAAGTTTTTTTAATTCGATGTGGGGACTCATAAAAAACAACAGTGTCTTGAATATTCGAAATTTTTTCAAGAAGTCTTTTTCTACCCTTCTTTTTTGGCAAAAAACCTAAAAATAAAAAAATGGAAGAATCAAATCCAGAAGCCGATAAAGAAGCTGTCAAAGCAGATGGGCCAGGAATTGGAATCACTCCAATTTTTCTTACTCGACACAAATTCACAAGCCGAACACCAGGATCCGAAATCCCCGGAGTCCCCGCATCAGAAACAAAAGCAACACTTGAATTTTCAAGAATTTTGTCAATCAAATTTACTAAACTTTTCTTTTCGGTAAAAGCATTTAATGAAATCATTTTCTTTTTGATTTTTAGATGATTCAAAAGTTTTCCTGTCACACGAGTATCTTCACAAATTACAAAATCAACATTTTGCAAGACTTCAACTGCGCGAAATGTAATATCTTTTAAATTTCCAATGGGAGTCGCTGTTACATATAGAGTAGACATGAAACTATTTTTAATATATTTTTGTCCAAAAAGCAATATACATAGAATTGAATGATTGTCTATTTTGTTATATTCTTGAGAAGAAAAGAGTTCAAAAAAATGAAAGACCTAATGCAGAAGATTCTTGCTCGAGCGCAATCTGATGAACACGGAATGTTATATCTGATATTTGGAAAAAAACATTACGGGGCAACTGTTCCTCTTGTGCCAATTGGATTAAAAACCTTGGCCAATGTTGTTGGCTTTGTATGTTTTTGTCTGTTTTTCCTGATTGCGTTTTTGCTCGAAGTCTTTTGGATAGTTTTCTGTTTTTTGATTTTCCGGCGCGCGCGAGCTTAAGCTCGCGCGCATTCTATTTAATTTAAATGATTTTAATATCTGCACCAATAGAATTTAATCTTTTGGCAACATCTTCATATCCCCTTTCAATTGCATAAACATTTCGTAAAATTGATTCTCCTTTTGCTCCAAGCATTGCTATTAAAATTATCATTGCGGGCCTAAGCGCAGGTGGGCAAACAACTTGTGCAGGCTTTAATTCTGTTCTTCCTGTTACAAAAACTCTGTGCGGATCTGCAAGTTTTATATCAGCACCAAGTCGATTTAATTCTGTAAAATAAATTGCTCTGTTTTCCCACATCCAATCATGAATTAAAGTTTGACCCTCGGCTAATGTAGCAATTGGTACAAAGAACGGTAGGTTGTCTACATTTATCCCAGGATATGGTAATGGGTGAATTTTATCCGACAAAGCAACGAATTTTGAAGGAAAAATTGTAATATCAACCAAATTTGTAAAACCATTTTCTGCCTTGTATACTTTTGTTTTTTTATATTTTAAACCCATTTTTTTCAATTTCAAAAGTTCAAGTTTCAAAAAATCAATTGGACATCTTTTTATTTTTAATTTTGAATTGGTAACAATAGCAACAGAAATAAACATCATAGATTCAATTGGATCTTCTGCCAAAGTGTATTCAATATCTTTTCTTATTTCTGATTTAGGATTTCGAATTTTTATATAATGAGTTCCAATGCCTTCAATTTGTACTCCAAGTTTTTGTAAAAAAACACAAACTTCTTGCACTTGATAATTAGAAGAAGAAAATGAAATCACTGTTTCTTCTGGTATTAAAGATGCAGCAAGTAAAACATTTATAGTCGCGGTATCGCCTGCCTCATACATTACAATTTCTCCAGCCTTTATTTTTTGATTTGTGATTAAGTAATGATTTTTTTGAGAATTGATTTGAATTCCTAACTCTTCCAAACCATATTTGTGTGCAGCAATAGTTCTTTCTCCCATTTTACATCCGCCAGCATGAGGTAATTTAAATTTTTTAAATTTATGAATTAAAGGTCCAATCATCATCAAGGCTGATCTAATTCTTGTCGTAGCCTTCTTGTCTATTTTGTTTATATTAATTTTATGGGGTAATTTTATTGTTAAAGTGTTAATATTACTCCAAATACATGAGATTCCTATACTTTCATAAATCTCTAAGAGTCTGTTAACCTCTTCAATTCTTGGAACTTTGTGTAAAATAGTTTTACCTTCATTTAGTAAGGCGGCACAAATTAAACCCATTGCTCCGTTTTTGGAAGTGTTTGTAGTTATCTCACCATGCAATTTTTTACCACCATTAATTTTAAAATCTAAAGATTTATCCACTGAAATCAGTTTTCTTCCCAAAACTTCACTGATTTTTTTGATTTCATTTGTTGTTAAGTTTTGTTTTCCACTTTCAAACCGAGCCACGGCACTTTGGGAGGTTTTTAGAAGTTTAGAAAAATCTTTTTGGGTTAAACCCTTTTCTTTTCGAAGACTTTTTATTAATTCACTTATCTGTTCATTTGTCTTTGACATTTTGGTATTATATCACATATGATATAGAAGATGATAAGAATACTAGAAAATAAAGATCTAAAGAAATATTCTGCTTTCAAAATAGGAGGAGAGGCATCAATTATTTTTGATTTAGATTCCGAGGAAGATGCTTGGAAGGCGCACCATTTGGCAAAAGACGAAAAAAAAGATTTGGTCATTTTGGGGCACGGTACAAACTCAATTTTTAATGATGAAAAAAATAATTTTGTAGTAGGGATAGTCAAAATAAGAGGGATCAGAATAATCCAGAATTTTGATAAGAGTTCCATAATAGAAGTCGGCGCTGGGGAAAATTGGGATGATTTTGTAAAATGGACAATTGAAAATAAGCATTCTGGTCTTGAGTGCTTATCGGGAATACCCGGAACAGTTGGGGCAACACCAATCCAAAATGTTGGCGCCTATAGTAAAGAAGTTTCTGATTATTTTGTAAATTTACATGCATTAGATAGAAAATTAGAAAAATTTGTTATTTTGGGTTTGAAAGATTGTGATTTTGGTTATAGAGATAGTATTTTCAAAAGAGAGCCTAATAGATTTATAATTACAAAAGTTGGTTTTGAACTCAAAAAAACACCCGCAGAAATGCCTACCCATAAAGATTTAAAACTTTATTTTTTGGGACAAATAAAACCATCAGCGAGACAAATAAGAAATGCTGTTTTGGATATACGAAGCAAAAAGATTCCAAATTACAAAGAAATTCCAAATTGCGGATCTTTTTTCAAAAATCCGTTTGTTGATGTAGAAATTATAAACAAGCTCTTAGAAAAATATCCCCGAATGCCCCATTTTCAAATTGATGAAAATACTTTTAAGCTTTATGCAGGTTGGTTATTAGAAAATATAAATTGGCAAAAATTAGAAACAAAAAATATTAAGTTTAGTCCAAAAAATAAACTCATATTAACAAACATTGGCGATGCAAGTTTTGCTGAATTAGAAAAAGTAATAAAAAATATTCAAAAAGAAATAGAGAGAAACTTCAAAATAAAATTAGAAATTGAACCAAAAATCTTTTGAGGTTAAACCTCGTTTCTCTTTTTTGGCTTTTCGAGGTTAAACCTCGAGAGGTGTTTTTGGCTTAAAATAAGGCTTTTTTGAGTTTGAAACCATTTTCGAGGTTAAACCTCGTTTTTTAAAAAATTTTTTATGCTAAACTCTCTTAATGACAAAAATAAACTATCCCATAAGAATAAACAGATATTTGTATCTCAATAATCTCTGCTCCAGAAGACAGGCGGATAAATTTATTGAGCGGGGTTTAATAAAAATTAATGGTAAAGTTGCCGTGCTTGGACAAAAAATAAGCGAGGAAGATAAAGTTGAAATCGCTAATCAAATTGAAAAGAAAAAGGAAAGTTTTAGATATATTGCTTACTACAAACCAAAAGGAATTTCGACAGAAGAAGTAGAAGAAGATAATCCTAAATTTAGAGGATTCCATTCAATTGGTCGACTTGATAAAAATTCAGAAGGACTACTCTTCCTTACAAATGATACTCGAATAGTAGACCGAATGCTTAATCCGAAGTATGAACACGAAAAAGAATATAGAGTGCGCGTTGATAAAGATTTGAAAACAAATTTCCAAAATAAAATGGAAAGAGGTGTAAATATTGAAGGTTACAAAACTAAACCTTGCAAAATAGAAATCACAGGAGAAAAATCTTTTAAAATAATTTTAACTGAGGGTAAAAAACATCAGATTAGAAGAATGTGTGTAGCCCTTGGGTATCAAGTTCGAGAACTTAAGAGAACAAGAATTATGAATATTACTCTTGGTAAACTTGTCAAAGGAGAATCTAAAGAATTATCACCAGAAGTTAAATTTAATTTATTAAAGAAAATTGGAGTTATATAATCCTCTGCAAACACCAGGTGTTTGATATAATTTTGTGCGCATGCCAGGAATCGAACCTGGGACCTCGTCATTATCAGTGACGCGCTCTAACCATCTGAGCTACACGCGCATATTTAATTTTGAAACTTGCGATAGCCCAGGTTCCTAGGACTGAGTCATTATTAGGACAAAGAGTCTGGGAGACTTTTTGTCCGCTCTAACCACCTGAGCTAATCGCGCATATTTAATTTTGAAACTTGCGATAGCCCAGGTTCCTGGGACTGAGTCATTATTAGGACAAAGAGTCTGGGAGACTTTTTGTCCGCTCTAACCACCTGAGCTAATCGCGCATATTTAAAATATGTAACTCAAAATATATCAAAAATATTCAAAAAAATAAAGTAAAAGGCCGCCTCTGGGGTGGCGGCCTTTGGGGAAATGTGTCCTCAATAGAAAGTTCCCAAAATCCAGGTTAAGATGGCAATTACCATCAAAACCCAGAAAACCACGATACCCGGTCGAACTTCACCAGTTCTCCTTCGGTGACCGTGGCGTCTTTGAAATCTTTCCTCGACTTCTTGCCGACGCTTCGCGTCGGCCCAATCTTCAGTAGGAGGTAAGGTACACATCTTTATAATTCTAACATAAACTACATATTTAGTCAATAATTACACGCTCTGAGCGTGTAATAAAAACCCCCGTCTAGTCTCCCAAACGGGGGGTGAGAATTTTTTTGCAAACTTTAATTTCGCCGACGGAGAAAACTTAAAGTTCCCAAAAAAACAATGTCAAAATTGAAGTTGACGACTCCGGAATTCTGGTACCATCGAGCCTCAAGTATGGGCTTTCGGCACCAACAGAAGCCGATTTTACGTCAGTCCAGTTTGGGTCACCAGAATACTCAATGGAATCCAAACCAAACTTTACGTAAGTGTCTTCTTGACTTCTGGTATAGAGCGTCAACTCCATTTCCAGAGTCTTGCCTTCATCAATTTTCCAAAGGTCACCAGCGTAGAGTACGCCAGTTTTGGGGTCAACATAGTTGTACACCCCCAACCCAGCCTCTGGGAAGAAAGAAAAACAAACTCCCGAGGAGAATGTTGTCGGAAAAACAGAATCAAGGTGGGCGACATTTTTTGTTATTCCACCTATCTGTTCTCCATCCAAAAGCAATCCCCCTCTTATGTAGCAATCGCCATCAACAGCGGTCGCATACATTTGGATTCTAAAAACTGCAGTTGGTTGATCGAAATAATCAACCTGATATCCAAGTGTTCGAAACGTCTCGATTATGAGAGTCGAACTAAACCCAAAATCGGTAGTGATGACGAACATCACAAACAGCATGTTAAAGAACATTTTCATCAATTGATATAATACAATTAATATAATAAAAGTCAATCCCACATCTTGAATTTTAATCTGAACCTTAATTAAAAAGCAAAACCCCCACTCGCCTTGCGGTAAGTGGGGGTCGGGGGGGCTTTGGGGGGGAGCTTGTTAGGCGACCTTGGTGGGTCGCCAGAAAGTGTTCTTCCCCCGCCTCAAGAACACCCCATCAGGGGTAACCTTGAGGACCCTGGAGTGGCACCGACGGCCACTCCTCGTCAAATGCTCGGCCTTCTTCCCCCCAGGAAGAATCCGAGCAGGACAGGACCGGAGATCGACCGGTGGGACTGCCACCGGCAGAGGCTCCTTGGGGGCGTCACACCCCCGGATCCTGATGATGTTCGACGGCAGACCAACCGTCGAAACAACTTCCTCCCGCTTGCGCGGAAGGAAAACTCGGATCGACATGACCACCAGAGTGGCCATGCCGATAATAAAGAGAGTCAGAATCCAACTCATTTCTCATCAACTTTCCTTGTTAGCACACTACGTGCCTGCAGAGCCGGATTTTCACCGGATTACAAATAACTCCAAAGAGCTATAACTTGGAAAGCGTGTAAGCGACTCGTAAAATTAAATAAAAAAATGAGTCGCTTACACGCTTTCCAAATCAAATTAACTGCCTGAGATTATAACAATATATTGAAATTTGTCAATACCTCAAATTTGGTCAAACATAATCTAAAAAGTAACAAAAAACACCATGTTTATTGGTGCTTTTTGTTACTTTTTATTGCATAAAATATTTGTGCTTCTTGACCTATACTCGAGTACAGGATTAGTATTCTTTATCTTGCTCCGTTTATATCAATAAATTTTGTTGTCTTTCCAACTGTCTGGTAATTTTAAAGCTTTACCAACTTGCTTAACTATAATAGCTAAGCATCGACTCGATAAATTAAGTGTCGAATTCGAACACTCAACAATTTTATCTTTGATATAATCCACGAACAGCTTCCGCTACCCGTGCCTTGTTACGACTTAGTCCCTGTTACTGAATTTACCTTAACTCCGTATAAAACGAAGCTTCGGGTACTCCCAGCTCCCTTGACTTGACGGGCGATTATCTTCTTATGAACTTTAAGAATTGATGTTCCCACGTAGCGAGCGGATTTCCCGCACTACGCGAGCTCTAATGCATTTTTGATTTCAAAGATCTTATTTTATTAAGACCAGATTCACTAAAATGAGCATTATTGCGTATTAATTCCATAATTTTACAAAAAATTTTAAAGTTATTGATCTTCGATCTAAACTTCAAATTATTTTTCACAAAAAACGGAATTATAATTTCATTTAACGAAACACGATTACTTACCTCAAATCGATAACAATCCGAATGATTTGGTCGATTGTCTTTTTGAAAATAAACATTTCCACAATTGAAATATCTTTTTAATTCAAAAAGTATTGCCTTATCTTTTTCAGAAAGTTTTATGTAAAATTTTGGTTCTACAATTGCTCTTCTTTGAGTTTTTTTGTTTTTATTAATTGATCTGATCTGAACAGTGAAACTACCTTCACCATCAACCAAACCAATTATGTAATCATTTGAAAGCATACTGATTAGAGTCGGTCCTTCCCCCTAATTTACAAAAGAGGTACTATGACACGAGCTGACTTCTTACGCTGCGTATGTTCAATTATATCACACTAAATGTGAACAGCATAAGATCTCTATGGGTTAATTAAAAAACTTTTCCTCGCATTAAATATAACTTTTTCTAATGATTCTTCATCATGCTCACCGCCCACTCATGATTCGAATAGTTATTACGCAATTCACTGCGATTTGTTTCCTCATCCTCCTCTAATAACCTCACGATTATTAGATATGATTCAACTACGATTAAAAATCCGACGGTTGTTTTGGATTAATAATGAGTCGATTTTAACGACTTAGTTTTATAATCTGCCATACGCTTTTATTGTGAGTACAAGACTTGAGAACGTATTCACCGCTGTGTTGCTGACCAGCGATTACTAGCGATTCCGGCTTCATGAAGTCGAGTTGCAGACTTCAATCCGAACTGGGCCTATTTTTCTAAAGATTTGCTCCACCTCTCGGTATTGCGTCTCGTTGTAATAGGCATTGTATCACGTGTGCAGCCCAAGACATCAAGGGACATGCTGACCTGGCGTCATCCTCACCTTCCTCTCCCGCAGCTACGCATAAGCGCAAGGAAATCCGAAATTCGAATATCGAAATCCGAAACAAATTCGAAATACGAAATTAGAAACTTATTTTTTGCTTGCCCCGAGCCAAATTTTGATTTGGTCGAGGGGTTTCTGATTTCGAATTTAGAATTTCTGATTTGTTTCGTATTTCTAATTTCGAGTTTCGTGTTTTTCCTACAACTTCGCTTCTGCGCAATTGCGGGAGCAGTCTCGCGTGACACTTGTAACACACGATGAGGGTTGCGTTCGTTACCCCACTTAAGGGAACAATTCAAACCACGAACTGACGACGGCCATGCATCACCTGTCTATGGGTCCGAAGAGGGCCTCCTTTTCGGGAGGCTTTCTCATAGATATCTAGTCTTGGTAAGGTTCTTCGCTTACCGACGAATTGAGCCACATGATCCACCGCTTGTGCAAGTCCCCGTCTATTCCTTTGAGTTTTAGCCTTGCGGCCGTACTACCCAGGCGCCAGACTTAACGCGTTAGCTTCGTCTCCAAGAGGGTCGATTCTCCTAAAAACAAGTCTGGATCGTTTAGGGCGTGGACTACTGGGGTATCTAATCCCATTCGCTACCCACGCTTTCGTGCCTGAGCGTCAGGAATGTGCCAGTGTACTGCCTTCGCTTTTGGTGTTCCCCATGATATCAACGGATTTCACCCCTACACCATGAGTTCCATACACCCCTCACATCCTCTAGTCTTACCGTTTCTCTTGCTTTTTCCAAGTTGTGCCTGGAGATTTAACAAAAGACTAATAAAACCGCCTGCGGACCCTTTACGCCCAATAATTCCGGATAACGCTCGGGGCACTCGTATTACCGCTGCTGCTGGCACGAGTTTAGCAACCCCTTATTCCTGAAGTAACGTCAAAACTTCCTCCTTCAGAAAAGATTTTTACATTCCTAAGAACTTCATCAATCACGCGGCGTCGCTCCATCAGGCTTTCGCCCATTGTGGAAGATTCTCGACTGCGGCCACCCGTAGGTGTATGGTCCGTATCTCAGTACCATCGGTGGGGATCAGCCTCTCAGCCCCCCTAAACGTCATAGCCTTGGTAGGCCATTACCCTACCAACTAGCTGATATTACGCAGGCCCATCCAAAAGCGATAAATCTTTACCGCGTCAAACGCGGACTATCAAGTATTATCCCGCCTTTCGGCAGATTATTCCTGACTTCTGGGTTGGTACCTACGTGTTACTACCTCGTCTGCCATGGACACATCACACTTCGCACGATGTGAGAGAAGTACGAAATTAGAAGAACGAAACTCGAAACAAATTCCAAGCACGAAATTAGAAACTTATTTTTTGCTTGCCCCGAGCCAAATTTTGATTTGGTCGAGGGGTTTCTGATTTCGAATTTAGAATTTCTGATTTGTTTCGAATTTCGATATTCGAATTTCGGATTTCTCACATCACACGCAGTGTGATATGCCCATTCGACTTGCATGCCTTATCCACGCCGCCAGCGTTCATCCTGAGCTAGGATCAAACTCTTAGCTTTAATGAAAACTGACTTTTTAAGTTTCAGTTATCCAAATTATTATATAAACGGAACAAGATAAAAAATACTATTCTTACCTTGCACAAACCCCGTAAAATGTTCTTTAAACACCACGGGGTAAACCCCGTAAAATGTTTTCTAAACATCACGGGGTAAACCCCGTAAAATGATTCATGTCCATAAATCATTACGGGGTAAACAAATTTTATGCAATTTTCAAAGTACCCCTGCCCCGTGACACATATACGTTTTACAGGGCCTCCACTTTTGTGAAGTGATGTGTATTTTATCTGATACAAAAAAGAAGTCAAGGAATTGTATAACCCCACCCATTTTTGCACTCCACTGGTAATTTAGATTGATAATACT
>CAZUCU010000005.1:27490-32088 GCA_964618845.1 uncultured Candidatus Saccharibacteria bacterium | reverse complement strand
GGTGATCCGGGAGAAACTCAATTTTATGTTTCTTTGGAAGATTCACTAATGAGAGCATTTGCTTCTGATATGGTAAAAAATGTAATGGGTAAACTTGGGATTCCAGAAGATCAACCAATTCAAAATAAAATGATTTCTAAATCTTTGGAAAATGCTCAATCCAAAATTGAAGGATTAAATTTTGATGCAAGAAAACAGTTACTTGATTTTGATAATGTTTTGAATACTCAAAGAGAATCTATTTATAAAAAGAGAAGAGAAATTTTGGAGGGAAGAAGAGACGACCTTTTGGAATTTTTGGAGGATCTGAAAATTAAATATCTTCAAATAGAAAAAGTTATCGAAGAAAAAATTAGAGAACTTGGTGAAGAAGAATTTTTGAAAGTTTTCAAAAGACTTTATTTGCAAAGTATTGATGTCTACTGGATAGAACATCTGGAAAATATGAATTATTTGCGCTCCAGCGTGGGGCTACGAGCTTATGGGCAAAGAGACCCCTTAATTGAATATCAAAAAGAGGGAAGAAGAATGTTTGCTGGGCTTGTTGAATCGATCGAAAATCAGGTTGTAGAATTAATTGATAATTTGAGTGTTGGAGCTTTTAAAAAAGAAGAAGAAAGATTAAGACAAGCTGTAAAAAATGCGCAACTAATCACAAATGGAACGGCAAGCGTTAATGTTACAGGAAAAGTTTTTGAGAGAGAAAATAAAAAATATGGCAGAAATGATTTAGTGACAATCTATAAGGACAACGAAGAAAAGCAAATGAAATTCAAAAAAGCAGAGCAGTTTTTGGGTAGTGGTTGGCAAATTAAAGAATAAATTGTAATATAAAAATATGAAAAAGCTTTATGGGTTTGCTGTTCTGACTGTATTTTTTGTGCCAGTTTTAACCTTGGCGTATTCTATGCAGACTGGCTCTGAAATTAATATTCAAGGTCAAACTTTTGAAGAAAATTTATATTTGATTGGAGGTAAGGTTTCTTTTGACAATCAGACAGAAAAAGATTTATTTTTGGTTACTGGTGAAGGTAACATAAACGGTTCTTTCAAAGATGATGTTGAAGCTTTGTTATTTAGGGCAAATTTTAAAGGAGAATATCTAAAAGATGTAAGACTTTTTGGTGGTGAAATTAATTTAGATTTTAAAACAGACGGAGATTTATTTATAGTTGGTGGTAAAGTGAACATCGCGCCAGATGCAGTATTAAACGGTAAAACTTTTATAGTTGCCGGTGAGGTAAATATAAATGGGAAAGTTTTTAATGATTTAAAAATTATTTCTGCCAAGACAAATATAAACGGAGAGTTAAATGCTAATTCAAACATAACTTCTCAAAAACTAAATATTGGTGATAATGCAATTATAACTGGAAATTTAAATTATTTTTCTTCTCAAAAGGCATTTATTAGTAACAATGCAAAAATTAACAACGAGATTAGATTTAATCAAATAGAAAAAATAAGTGAAAATTCTGTTTTCAAAAAAGTTGTTTTAAATTTAATAATATTTTGGACAGTAATTAAATTTTTAGCCTCTTTGTTTATTGCTTTAATTTTAGTATTTGTGTTCAGGGTTTTCTCTCAGAGAGTTAGTATGATTTCTAATCAAGTACCAATAAAATCATTTTTGGTTGGTGTGCTGTCTATATTTTTGATTCCAATAATTTGTGTAATTCTTTTTGCAAGTTTGTTTGCTATTCCGGTCTCTATCATTTTGTTTTTTGTTTATATTATATTACTTATTTTGACGGCTTCAGTTTCTGGAATTATTGTTGGTTTTTTCTTGAAAAAAATTAATAACAAAGAAAATAAAAAAATTGAAGTTGATTTTAATTCTGCGACTTTGGGTATAGTTTTGTTAACATTTTTGTCTTTTATTCCTTGGCTTGGCGAAATTTTGAGGTTTATACTTGTTCCCCTTTCTTTTGGAGCGATGATGATGTACTATTTCGAAATTATAATGAAGAGGAAAGTAATTAGATGAATTCAAAAATAAAAAAGGGATTAATTTTGGCTACTCATAATGATCGTTTTCACGCAGACGATGTTTTTGCAATGGCAGTTTTGAAGCTCTATTATGGCAAAAATATAAAGAAAGTTTACAGAACTCGCGATGAAGAAATAATAAAAAAAGCTGATATTGTTTTTGATGTTGGTAATATTTATAATTCCAAGAGAAATAGGTTTGATCACCATCAAGGTGGGGGTGCGGGTGAGAGAGAAAATGAAATTCCTTTTGCTTCGTTTGGATTAGTTTGGAAAAAATTTGGAGTAAAAATTTGTGGTTCCTCAAAGATTGCAAATGCAATTGATGAAAAATTAGTTTCTGTAATTGATGCGGGGGATAATGGTTACTCAATTTTTGATTTGAAAGACAAAAACATTGAACCATATTCGATAGATAGATTGTTTTATATCTTTGGTGCTACTTGGAAAGAAAAAGAAAACTATGACAAAGCCTTTAAGGAAGTTGTTAAATTAGCAGAAAAAATTTTAGAAAGAGAGATTGTTTATACTAAACACAAAATTGATGCTATACCAAAAGTCAAAGAGGCGTACAAAAAAACTTTTGATAAAAGAGTTTTGGTTTTGGAAAAATACATGCCCTTTTCTGATTTTGTAAAAGAAAACAAACAAATACTTTTTGTAATTTATCCAAACAAAAAAGATTCTTTTTTTAGATTAAATACTGTATCTGACGAACTATTCAAAAATCGAAGAGATTTACCCAAGGCTTGGGCGGGACTTGTGAATGAAGAATTAGAGAAAGTTACAGGAATTAAGGGGGCTAAATTTTGTCACAGAAATTTATTTTTGGCGGTTGGTGAGACCAAAGAAGTCGCAATCAAATTAGCAGAATTAGCATTAAAACATGATAAATAAGAAATCTGAAGCACGAAATACGAAACAAGCACGAAGCTCGAAATTAGAAATCAGAAACACGAGTTTAGAATTTCGTATTTCGAATTTCGAATTTGTTTCGAATTTCGTATTTCGGATTTCGGATTTGTTTCGAATTTCGTGCTTCGAATTTCTAATTTTTAAATTATTATGGCCTTTGTCGATGAATTATTAATACATGCAAAAGCAGGACGCGGTGGAGACGGCGTTGTTAGATGGCGTCACGAAAAATTTATTTACAAAGGTGGTCCTTCTGGTGGCAACGGAGGTCGCGGTGGTGATGTGTACATCCGTGGTTCAAAAGATTCATCACTTCTTCAAAAATATAAATTTAAAAAAGAATTTGATGCTGGTGATGGAGAAAGTGGTCAAAAAAATAAAGAAACAGGAAAAGACGGAGAAGATTTGATAATCGATTTGCCCATTGGTTCTGTTGTGACAAATCTTGAAACCAAAGAAAGATTTGAAATGGTTGAAAATGATAAAAAAATAAAAATTTTGGCAGGTGGCGAAGGTGGACTTGGAAATGAACATTTTAAAAGTTCGACAAATAGAACCCCTAAACAAAGAACTTTTGGGTCAGAGGGCCAGAAGGGGGATTTTTTTGTTGAATTACAATTAATGGCGGATATTGGTTTGGTGGGTCTTCCAAATGCTGGCAAATCAAGTTTGCTTAATGCTTTGACAAATTCACATTCCAAAGTTGGGGACTTCAATTTTACAACTTTGGATCCGCATCTCGGTGATTTTCATGGAATTGTGATAGCCGATATTCCGGGGTTGATTTCTGGAGCGAGTTTTGGAAAAGGTTTGGGTCATAAATTTTTGCGACACATAAGACGAACAAGAGAGATTTTTCATTGTATATCCTCTGAATCCGAAAATTTAAAAAGGGATTATGAAATTATTAGAGAAGAGTTGGGAAATTTTGATAAGGAACTTTTGAATAAAAAAGAGACGATAATAATAACCAAAGTTGATTTGGAAAATGGTTTTGAGCAAATAAAAAAAGCAAAAGAAATCTGGGAAGGCAAAACGGTCTTGGCAGTTTCGGTACTTGATGATTCATTGCTTCAAGAGTTGAAAATACACCTTTCAAAAATCCGAAATTAGAAGTACGACATCTAAAACAAGCACGAAATCAGAAGCACGAAATTCGAAATCAGAAATACGAAATACGAAACAAATTCGAAATTAGAAATCAGAAATTCGAAACATTAATTTTTTATGAGTTTTTTATAAAGAAATTATTAAATTTTTTCTTTACTTCTAAATCTTTTTTTAGTTAATTATATATATGAATAATTATAATTTAGAAGATAGATCACTTAATTTTTCAAGAAATATTAGAAATTTTGTTAAAATTTTACCCAAAAAGATAAATAATATAGATGATTGTAAACAACTTATAAGATCTTCTGGTTCTATTGGTGCTAATTATATAGAAGCAAATGAGAGTTTAAGTAAAAAAGATTTTATTATGAGAATTAAGATTGCCAAAAAAGAAGCAAGAGAAACAATTTATTGGCTTAAATTAATTGATCCAGAAGATGATAATTTGAAACTATTAAAAAATAAATTAATTATAGAATCCCAAGAATTAATGAATATTTTAGGCTCAATTCTCACAAAATCACAAAAATAATTTCAGTTTCGAATTTCTGATTTCGTATTTGTTTCGTATTTCGTGCTTC
>CAZUCU010000005.1:22062-27390 GCA_964618845.1 uncultured Candidatus Saccharibacteria bacterium | reverse complement strand
AAATAATTTCAGTTTCGAATTTCTGATTTCGTATTTGTTTCGTATTTCGTGCTTCTGATTTGTTTCGAATTTCGTATTTCTGATTTCGAATTTTGTCTTTGGTGTGGATAATTACCTACTCTCACTTTCCCACTTGGGTGTATAATACTATCATGTTTGGAAACCAATATGTTTGGCAACAAACATTAATTAACGGTTAATTAAAAATTAATTTTAAAAATATGAAATTAAATAAAGGTTTTACACTTATAGAGCTTTTAGTCGTGATCGCGATCATCGGTATTCTGTCTTCGGTCGTCTTGGCATCGTTGAATACTGCGAGAAGTAAAGGAGCAGACGCTGCAGTTAAAGCTAACTTGACTGGTATTAGAGCACAAGCTGAACTTTATTATGATGGGGCCTCTCATTACAATGCTGATGGTACAACTGCTTTAGCCGAAACAGGAGGAGCTGGAGCAGTTTGTGGAGCCACAACAGGTATGTATAGCGATGCTAATATAACATCTGCTTTAAGCCAGATAGCTAGTCAAATGGCTGGAACTGGTACTATGACTTGTACTACATCTGCCGATGGACAGAAATGGGCGATTTCAGTTACTACTTTGAAAGGGGGTGGATCTTGGTGTGTTGATAATTCTGGATGGTCAAAAGCTGGAACGGCGGCAGCAGGTATTTGTTCTTAGCCCTCATAAAATAAATTCATTGTTTATTTACAAAAACACCGCGCATGACGCGGTGTTTTTGAGTGTTTACACAATTTTTTATACTAAATACTACTATGGACAAGTTGTTGTAGCACCGTCTTCTGATACTGTTATAACGGAACATAAACCACCGTAACCTGCTGTTGTTGAGGCTTTTATACCAGTTGCAAATGTTGAACAAGTACCATTTACAGTTATGGCAGTTCCAGAAAATGTAGCTGTTGTTCCTGTGTCGCCCTCATGCCCATCACAATCAATCAACAAATCAGCAACGGCACCTGATGCTTCTGCTCTTATTGATGCTATTCTTGCCTTATCTCTCGCTGTGCCAAGTGATGCCAAGACGACCGAAGACAGAATACCGATGATCGCGATCACGACTAAAAGTGTATGTCATGGACTGTCCATTACAACGCTCCGACCGTGTACCCCCTCCAACAAAATATGTCATGGACTGTCCATCGCAACAACTGCAAACATCCGATGTTTGCAGTAATTAGTGTCATCCCCAAATTCATCCTTTTGCAACGCTCTGTTACAACGCTCCGACCGAACTGAATACACGCTCCGACCGTGTACTGTAGATAACCGAGTGATACACGCTCTGACCGTTATATGACATTACGTTGTTTTTTATTAAATTTTGATAAAAAAGATCTAAATTTTTGATTAAATTTATGTTTGTATTTTATTTTCTATTTAGAGAAAATAAAATTATTGATAAATTTAATAAAACGATATAAAAAAGAATATTATTTAATTGGTTATATTAAATGTAATATTTTAAGTAATGAAAAAATCTATTTTAATAACTATGGTTTTAATCATCTAATCAGAAAAAGAGGACTACCTCGTTCAAAAAATGAAAGAATTAGAAGATTACAATTGATAAAAATTATTCCAAAAGTTTTGAAATTGGGTAAATTTATTTCTTTCAAAAAAACATTAAAAATGAAATTTTGGTCAATTAAATATAAAAATCATACAGTTATTTTAAGAAAAATAGGTAGAGGTAAATTACATTTCTATAGTGTATTTAATGATAGATAAAACAAAACACCCCCTTAAGGGTGTTTTGCCAAGACTTGCTATCAGCTTTAGCCGATAGGAGGATGGATTTCTCCAATCTCCACAAGTTCTATATCGATATTCTACTCTTCAAATATTAAAAGTCAATGATATCCAACACTAAGTGTTGGATATCAAATTAGTTGAAGTTTAAATGAGAATATGATAGTTTTTAAATATGAAAAAAGAAACTAATTTTAGAGTTGAATATGAATTTGATAAGGAAACAGGACAAGTTGTGGCTTTTGTTCCTGAATTAAATCATCTATCATCTTTTGGCTCTTCTTTCCCCGAAGCAGAAGCGAATATAAAAGAAGCAATTTTGGGGTATTTAGAGGTTTTGGTAAAAGAACATAAAAAAATACCCAAAAGTGTATTTAAAACAGAAGGAACGTATCTTAAATTGATGGTTCCCAAGGTTTTGTAATTATGACATCAATCAAATCAATTTCTGCAAAAAAAGTTATAAGCAAATTAAAGAAAATTGGTTTTGTTGAAACTCATCAAAGAGGAAGTCATTTATATCTTAAAAGTGTTGATGGAAACAAAATTGTTACAATTCCAGTTCATGGAAACAAAGATATTCCTGTTGGAACTCTTTATAATATTATTGTTCATCAAGCTGGTATTTCTGTAGAATATTTTTTAAATATAAAATAATAATATATCTGCACGAGGTTAAACCTCGATTGGGAGGTCAAATCTAAATAAACCTTATTTTGCAACAAATTTACTTTTCGAGGTTTAACCTCGAAAGGAGAAATTTACCTCTCGAGGTTTAACCTCGAAAGGAGAAAAAATTATTTTTTTAAATGTCTAAATCTAACTTTCTAAATGGCTAAATGCCTAAATAATATGCTACAATTTATCAATGGAAATTATAATTTCTATTTTTGTTTTTATATTTGGAACTATAATTGGAAGTTTTTTGAATGTTGTGATACTTCGCTATGGTGAAAAATCTATTATTAATGGAAGTTCCCAATGTCCAAAGTGTAAAAAGAAATTGAAGTGGTATGAATTGGTGCCTGTTTTGAGTTGGATTTTACTTCTTGGGAGGTGTTCCAAATGCAAAAAAAGGATTTCTATTCAATATCCGTTGTTAGAATTAGCAACAGGGATTTTGTTTTTGTTTCAATACTTTCGAATTTCGGATTTCGGATTTGTTTCGAATTTCAGATTTCAGATTTCGAATTTTTTGGTCTTTATTGCTTTATCTTTATTGGTCGTAATATTTGTCTACGATCTTTATCACAAAATTATTCCTGACCTACTCTCTTATTCTTTTGGAATATTGGGAGTAGTTTATATGTTTTTGAATTTTGATCCTTCAACAAGCAAATGGAATTTACTCGCACCAATAATTTTTTTCTTGCCATTTTATCTTTTGTGGAGAATTTCAGATGGAAAATGGATTGGACTCGGTGATGGCAAGTTGGCATTTGGATTTGGTGGATTTCTCGGTTTGATTTACGGAACATCAGCTTTGATTTTATCTTTTTGGATTGGCGCAGTGTTTGCGATTGGTTTGATGTTGATAGATCAATTGAATAAAGGTAAAAAAAATATTACAATGAAGACAGAGATTCCGTTTGGTCCATTTATGATAATTGGATTTCTGTTGGTTTATTTTTGGGAAATCGACATTACTGGACTTTCAACTTTATTAAATGTTTTATAAAAATAAAAACACAAAAAATTATAGTAGAGGAGTTACTTTAATTGAAATGATGGTAGTGCTTGCTATCTTTGGGATTTTGCTTTCTATCGTAGTTTTTAATTACAATAAATTTACAGACGATACTGTTCTCACCAATATGGCTTACGAAGTTGCGCTTTCTGTTCGCGAAGCACAACTTTTTGGAACAGCGGTTAAGGGTCAAACAAGCGAGTTTGGTCATCCGGTTGGCTTATATTTTACCCAAAATTCAGATTCCTATGTTTTGTTTATTGATAATAATAATGATTTAAAGTTTAATCCCCTCCAGGATACTACATACAACACCCTTACACTTTTGAGAAAAATTACAATTTCAGGTTTAAAAATTAGCTCTTCTGGATCTTGTGGTGGGAGTCTAAGTAGCGCAGTTATTCTCTTTAAAAGACCAGATGTTGAGCCGTATGTAGGAAATAATTCTTCAGAAAATACAGGAAAATACAAAAAATTACAAATTCAATTAATCACCAAGGGTGGAAAGTCTAAGTATGTGATAATCAATGAGGTTGGCTCAATAGAAGTAAAAACAGAATCAATGTGTTCATCAACATCATAAAAATGAGAAAAATTAATTCAACACAAAAAAATAAAGGATTTACCCTCATCGAACTTTTGGTTTCTATCGCACTTTTTTCTATTGTTGTAACAATTACCATAAGTTCTATTGTTACAATTGTTGATGCCAACAAAAAAGCGAGATCTTTGATGACTGTAATGAATAATTTGAATATGGCAGTTGATGCAATTTCCCGAAGTTTTACAATGGGGATAAATCCTTCTCAGAATAATAACTGTTTTTCTACAGACGAAGTTGATAATAGTAAGACAACAAGTGCAAAAGAGACGGAAAGACAGACGGTTACTTATTGTTTAGAAACTGAAACTTCCAAAGGAAAAATTACAAAAGAAATAAAGGATCAAGATACTTTTGATTTAACTTCGTCTGATATCAACATTGATACTACTGATTCTTTTTTTAAAATTGTTAATCCGAATGGTGAAGATGGTCAACCAATTTTATTTATGGTTCTTTCTGGGGAGGTGAGAATATCGCCCAAAATTAATTCTTCTTTTAGAATTCAGACGACCGCTAACCAGAGAAGATTACAAGTTGATTCTAAGATTAATTAAATATGAAAAACGAAATAATTACAAAAAAAGATCAAGTTAATTTTTCCAAAAGCAAAGGTTTTACTCTTGTTGAAACCCTGGTAGCGATATTTGTTTTGGTTATTGCTGTAACGGGTCCAATGTCGGCGGTGGTAAGTAGTTTGAAAGCGTCTTTCCTTGCAAGAGACCAAGTCGTCGCATTTTATTTGGCTCAAGATGTTATAGAGGCAATGAAAAATTTGAGAGATAATTTTTATTTAACAGAATTGCGAAAACCTGGACAAAATTTTGGTAATTGGTTAGATGATTCTACTTACGCTGCTTGTTTAAACAGTGGAAAAGATTGTGCAGTAGATACTTCTGGATTGAAAAATAGTTTGGAAATAAAATTTTATAATAATTGTAAAGATCCAACTACAAAATGTGATATTTATTTGGATACTGTAAATAATGTTTTTACTCATAATAGTGGTGGAACTAAAGAGAAAACAAAGTATATTAGGAGAGTAAGATTAGATAAAATAGGAAACAATGGAACATACTATGACGAACTAAAAATTGTGGTTGAGGTCGAATGGGAAGCAAGGTTTTTGGGTGGCACAAAAAAAATTGTTGTTCAGGAAAATATTTATAATTGGCTAAATGATCAAAATAATTAATTATGAAAAATTCAGAAGTAAAAAATAAAAGAGGGATAGCAATTTTGTACGCTGTTATTGTGGCAATTTT
>CAZUCU010000005.1:1334-21962 GCA_964618845.1 uncultured Candidatus Saccharibacteria bacterium | reverse complement strand
AAGTAAAAAATAAAAGAGGGATAGCAATTTTGTACGCTGTTATTGTGGCAATTTTGATGGTAGCAATTGGTGCGACAATAACTTCTATTGCCCTAAGGCAAACAATTCTTTCCAGTACTGGCAGGGAATCACAATATGCTTTTTATGCTGCAAATACGGGTATAGAATGTGCTCGGTATTGGGATTTTCAATATCCTTTGGATGAGGTTGCTTTTGCAGCGAGTGTTAGTTCTGTTGTCACTAGTAATAAATTATATTGTAATAAAATTCAAATAAATGGTTCATCCAGAAGCACCGAAAATGGTAATGTAACTAATTTTACATTCAATATTCAACCACAAAAAGATGGTCCTGAATACTGTATAGAAGTGGATGTGAAAAAAATAGATTTATCAGGTGGTGATCACGGTAAAACAATGGGAACATTGATTACTTCAAGGGGTTATAATGTTAGTTGTAAAAATAAGGAAAACCCGCGCGCTGTTCAAAGGGGTATAGAAATGTACTACGATTATTAGTATTATCTATAAATGGCAAAAAATAATATTAAACAAAAAATCCTTAATTTAAGGGCTCAAATTGAGCATCACAGGGGTCTTTATTATATTCAAAACAAGCCCGAAATTTCAGATGAAGAATATGATGCACTGGAGAGAGAACTTTTAAAACTTGAAAAAGAGTATCCTGAACTTAAGACAAAAAATTCACCAACCCAAAAGGTAGGAGGGTTTGCTGATAAATTATTTGAGGAAGTTAAACACAAAGTTCCACAATGGTCTTTTAATAATGCATTTGATGAAAAAGATATAAAAGATTTTGATAAGAGGGTAAAGAGGATGTTAGAAAAGAAGGGTATTATTGCAAAACCAAAATATATGTGTGAGCTTAAAATTGATGGGCTCAAAATTGTTTTGGAATATCAAAATGGAAAATTGATTCAAGCGGCGACTCGGGGTGATGGGGTGATAGGAGAAGATGTTACGGAAAATATTTATCAAATAAAAAATATTCCCAAAGAAATTTCTTTTAAGAAAAATTTGATTGTGGAAGGGGAAGTGTATTTGAGTAAGAAAGAATTTGAGAGGATAAATGGGGGGCTCGCCGCCGAAGGCGGCGAGCCATATGCAAACCCCAGAAATTTAGCATCTGGCACTTTACGACAATTGAATTCTCAAATCGTTAGAGAGAGAAATTTGTCGGCCTTTATTTATGATGTTGATTTGATTGAAGGTGAGGAAATCAAAACGCAGTTTGAAGAATTAAATTTTTTGGAAAAAATTGGTTTTCCTGTAAATAAGGACAGAAAAAAAGTTGATTCAATCGAAAAAGTAATTTTATTTTGGCAAGAAAAAAATAAGAAAAGATTTGAGTTTCCCTTTGAGGTTGATGGTATAGTAGTCAAAGTTGATGAAAAAAAATTTCAAGATACCCTGGGTTATACTTCCAAGGCGCCGAGGTTTGCTATTGCTCTTAAATTTCATGCAGAGGAAGTAATGACCAAAATTTTACATATTGATTTTCAAATTGGAAGAACGGGAATTGTTACGCCAGTTGCTAAACTTGAACCAGTAAAGATTGCAGGATCAACAGTTTCGCGCGCCACTTTGCACAATGAAGATGAAATTAAAAGACTTGATGTGAGAATTGGGGATACAGTGGTTATAAAAAAAGCCGGAGATGTAATTCCCAAAATTATGAAAGTTGTAACAGATCTTCGATCCAAAAATTCTAAACCTTTTATTTTTCCTCAAAAAATTGAAGGTTGTGGGGGTGATGGGAGTGTCGAGCGCGTGCCGGGTGAAGTAGCTTGGAGGTGTAAAGAAAAATCTTCTTTTCAAATTCAGCGTCGAAAACTTCATTATTTTACTTCCAAATCTGCGTTTGATATTGAGCATTTGGGCCCCAAGAATATTGATTTACTACTTGAAAATAATTTAATTCAAAATCCTGCTGATATTTTTACTTTGAAAAAGGGAGATCTTTTGACACTCCCAAGATTTGCCGATAAGTCAGTTGATAATTTATTAGCTTCGATTGAAAAATCCAGAGAAATTACTTTGGAGAGATTAATTACAGCGCTTTCTATAGATGGAGTTGGAGAAGAAACAGCCATTTTGATTACTAGAAAATTTGGAAGTATTGAGAAAATAAAAAAAGCGACAATTGAAGAATTGGAAAGTATAAAAGGAATAGGTGATGTAGTAGCGAAGTCAGTTTTTGATTGGTTTAAAAACAAAACTCATTTAAAAATGCTTGATGAACTTTTGGAACAAGTAAATATTATAAGCGAGAAGCGAGAAGCAAGAAGTGAGAAGTTTTTTGGAAAAATTTTTGTATTGACGGGAGGACTTGGAAATTTGACACGAGATGAAGCAAAACAATTGATTAGAAACGCGGGTGGTGAAATTTCTTCATCTGTGTCCTCAAAAACTGACTTTGTTGTGGCGGGTTCGGACGCGGGGTCTAAATTTGATAAGGCACAAAAACTTGGTGTGAAAATTTTAAACGAAGAAGACTTTTTGAACATGATTCGAGGTTAAACCTCGAAATCAAAAAAACCTTATTTTTCAATATTTTTTACTATTTTACCTTTTTACGAGG
The DNA here is from genome assembly GCA_964618845.1 of uncultured Candidatus Saccharibacteria bacterium. Lineage (GTDB taxonomy): Bacteria > Patescibacteriota > Minisyncoccia > Phycocordibacterales > JAACPR01 > CAZUCU01. The sequence goes on along the minus strand of CAZUCU010000005.1, from coordinate 19,361 downwards.
TTTAACCTCGTAATAGTGTTTATAATTTTTGATAAAATCTTTTTCTTCTTTTGTTAATTTTATCTTTCCACAAAAAATATCATAAATTTCATATTCTGGTTTAATTATTTTTATGGAGTTATATTTTATATAAAAATCTAAATATTTTGAATATGAATCATTATTTATAAACCTATCTTTGAATGTTGTTCCAAATAAAGATCCAAAACGATTATATTTTTTATTAAAATACATTGTATAGGAAGTAATTAATTTTTGCATAAATTTACTAGTTCCTCCTTTGATAATTTCTTTTGATTTTAGGTGAAAATGATTTGGCATTAGAATAAATTTTTTAATTTTTATGATCTCTTTTTCATGTATATTAATATTTTTATTAATTTGAGAAAATAATTTATTTTTGTTTGAATTAAAAAAGAAAATGCTTTTATAAAACCTCTGGTAGTCTTGATCGTCGATAAATATAAGTCTTTTTTCAACACCTCTTGAATAACTGTGGTATAAGCCCCCCTTTTGAAAGTTTCTAATTTTAGACATATAAAAAATATAACAAATTGTTATTAAGTTCTGATAAAGAAAAGCTAAAGAATTTATAAATTTCGAGGTTAAACCTCGTTTTTAAACCTATGTCAAAAATAACCTTATTTTTCAACAAAAATACCTTTCGAGGTTTAACCTCGAAAGGTAAAAAACGTCTCTCGAGGTTTAACCTCGAATAACAGTTTTTAAAAATGTTTAAGTGATGTTAGTATAGTTTTATGAAAAAGGAAGATGTTAAAAAGTTGGCGGAGCTTTCGAGGCTAGAATTGAGTAATGAGGAGATTGAGAAATATGCGGGGCAGTTTGATGAAATTTTGCATTATGTGGATAAGATTAAAGCGAGAAGCGAACAGCGAGAAGTGAGAAGTGAAAATTTAAAAATTGAAAATACTTTTATAAAAAACATTTTTAGAAGTGATGATGATGTGCAAGAAGGTGGAATTTATACTGATAAAATTCTGAAAGAAGCACCAGATTCCAAAGACGGTTTTGTAAAAGTTAAGAAAATTTTGAACAATGATTAATTTAGAAAATTTAACAATTAAAAAAATAAACGAAGCTTATAGAAAGGGTGAATTTACTCCTACTGATTTAATTGATGCTTATATAAAAAATATCGAAGAGACAAATTCAGAATTAAATGCAGTTTTAGAAGTCTTTGAAGATTCGCGTGAAGAGGCTAAAAAAATTAAGGACTTTTCAAATCCTTTATCTGGTATTCCAATAATTTTAAAAGATAATATTTTAATTGAGGGCAAAATTTGTTCTGCTTCTTCTAAGATTTTAGAAAATTATAAAGCGACTTATGATGCAGCTGTTACAAAAAAAATAAAAGAAGCGGGGGCAATAATTTTGGGTCGAGCAAATATGGATGAATTTGCGATGGGAGCATCGACTGAATATTCTGCATATGGTGTTACCAAAAACCCGCATGATGAGGAAAGGGTGGCGGGTGGTTCATCTGGAGGCTCTGCTTGTTCTGTGGCTTCAAATATGGCTCTTTGCGCGCTTGGCAGTGACACCGGTGGTTCTATAAGACAACCATCCGCTTTTTGTGGAGTTGTTGGGCTAAAACCTACTTATGGTGCAGTTTCTCGAAATGGGTTAATCGCCATGGCAAGCTCCTTTGATGTTATTGGGCCAATTACTAAGACGGTTGAAGATGCAGAGATTTTGTTTAATGCAATAAGGGGGGTGGATCCAATGGATTCAACTACTAGTAATGAAAAATTCGAAGCACGAAATAAGAAATCCGAAACCCCTCGACAAAGCTCGGGGAAAGCAAATTCGAAATTCGAAATTCGAAATTCTAATTTTAAAATAGGAATTCCGAGAAATTTTTTGAAAGAAGGAATTGACGAAGATGTTTTGGAAAATTTTGATCAATCTTTGGAGAAATTAAAAAAAGAGGGTTATGAAATTATTGATATAGAAATTCCAAGTTTGGAATATTCTCTTGCAGTTTATTATATTTTGGTTCCAGCAGAAGTTTCTTCTAATATGGCTCGATATGATGGAATAAAATACGGCAAAAGTATTGAAGGTGAAAATTTGATTGAAGGATATTTTAAAACTCGAGGACGTTTACTTGGTGAAGAAGTGAAGAGAAGAATAATGCTTGGAACTTATGTTCTTTCTTCTGGTTATGCTGATGAATATTATCGAAATGCATGGGAAGCAAGAAATCAAATCAAAAAAGAAGTAGAAGAAAAATTTCAAGAAGTAGATATTATTGCAATGCCGGTTTCGACAGGTCCTGCAAATAAAATTGGCGATTTAACATCAAATCCTCTAAAAGCTTATTTGGTTGATTTGTTTACTGTATCTGCAAATGTTGCTGGTGTTCCTGCAATTTCTGTACCTTCTGGGACAGTTGTCAGAGATGAAAAAAAACTTCCTGTTGGCATTCAATTTATTGCTTCTTGGGATATGGAATATAAACTCTTTGAAATTGGCAAAAAATTTGAGAGAATAAGGTAATGGCAGAAGAAAAAAAATCTTCAAGTTCAGAAAATAATGAAGACATATTTGATAAATATGGCATTATTATAATCATAGTAATTCTTTTGATAATAACTACTATTTCTTCTGGGAAAAGTTTCTTTTCTTTTGAAGATTCATCTAATGAAAACACCATAACTGAAGAAAAACCAAAAAGAAATTGGGATTTTTCTGTTACAAAAATTATTGGACAGGGCGATCTTTCTTTAGGCGATGTCATTATCACTAATGGCAAAACTCAGGTTCGAACTATGCCAGGGGGTTCTATTTTGGGTATACAACCAAAACTTAGTTTAGGGAAAATAATGGAAGGACCAGTAGACCAATTTGGGACTTTGTGGTGGAGAGTAAATTTTGAGAAGGCACCAAGTGGTTGGGTGGAATATAATTTTATTTCCACAAAAATAAAATTGATAAAAACAGTAAATTTTCCGATAACTTTATATAAAGGATTTAAACCAGTTGGTTGGTTCTCGTCTATATTTTTGCTACTTATTATTTTTTATTATAAATTTAGATTAGCTAATGAAAATAGAATTTTGGAAAAGAAAAGACGGGTTAAAGATGAAATGGCGGAAAAGAGATTAAAAGAGATGAAATTAGATAATAGAAATAACTTAGGTTTGCCGACTGATGAAAAATATCAAAATCAAAGGTGGGAACATGTCAAAGAATTAATGAAATCCAAAAATCAAAGTGATTGGAGACAAGCAATTATCGAGGCTGATATCATCCTTGATGAGATGCTTCGAAGGATGAGTTATGATGGGCTTACTATTGGTGATATGTTGAAACAAGTAGAAGCTTCTGATTTTGCTACATTGGACCAAGCCTGGGAGGCACATAAATTTAGAAATGAAATTGCACACACAGGGAGTGAGTTTGTTTTATCGAAAGATGAAGCAGAGAGAGTGATATCTCTTTACCAAGCAGTTTTTGATGAGTTTTATTTCGTGTAACCCAACGAATAAAATATAAAAATACTTTTAAAGTTTTTTTCTTATAAAAACTTTCGTGGTAATGCGGACGAAAAAATTTAAAAGTATTTTTATATTTTATTCGTTGGGTTACTACTTCACTTTGGTGGTTTTATAATCTCTCGGAGGGGTTTTTAGATATTCTTCAATTTGATTTAAAGTAAGAAGTCCTTGTTGCGAACCTATATATTGCACAACAGACATTGAATTAATTGGACCCCAAAGAAGGGCTTCAGATAAAGGTTTTCCAAGAAGAAGTGCAGAAGTGACTGTACTTGAAAAAGAATCACCCGCCCCTGTTCTGTCGACTGGTGGCTTGGGGTCAGGATACATTGGCACTTGCCAAACAGAACCATTTTCAAAAGCATATGCTCCATTTATTCCATCAGTGATTATTGGGATTTGAACTCCTTTGGAATTTAAACTTTCCAAAAGTTTAATGATATCTTCTTCTTGTGTTTCTAATATTTTTTTTGCTTCTTCTTTGTTGCAAAAAAATAACCAAGATATTTGATACAAGTCTTTTAATTTTTCATAACCTAATTTAATTTGAAATGTTCCTGGCTGAAAAACTAATTTGACTTCGGGATTATCTTTTAGATAATTTGCAATTTCTTGATGAAAATTTATGGAGTTTGGAGCAAGAGATGATAAATAAATTGCTTTTGGAGGATTTGATGGCATCAAAAGTTTATAATCCCATTCTTGATGTTTGACGAGAATAGTTCGCTCAGCCCCAAATCGCAAAACATAGTGATAATTGGAATCTAATCCTTTATGAATTTTTACACATGAAGTTTCAACTCCTTGTGCACCAAGAACAGCAAGTTGCTCTTTACCAAATCTATCATCCCCGACATTTGTCATCAACGCAGAATTTAATCCCAATTTTTTAGCACAAACACAAGCATTTGCAGAATTTCCAACTGCTGGTACAACGACAGATCTTCTATAAGGAATTTTTGAACCAAATTTCATGCATAATTCTTTTTCTTTTTGTGGATTATCTGTTTCTATCCATGCTTCATTAAGTTCTATAAAAGCATCAGTTACAATATCGCCGATGCCAAGTAAATCAATTTTTTTATTATTCCAAAACATATGAATTAGTATATCAGATTTGATTTTCTTTATAAAATATGTATACTAAACCCCATTATGTTTAAACTAAAAGCAAAGAAAAGAGACCAAAAAACAAAGCCTGAAATTTTGAGGTCAGAAGGTTTTATACCAGCTGTTGTTTATGGTCCCAAACAAAAACCAATACCTTTTGTAACAAAAGAAATTGACTTTAAAAAAATCTATGAAGAGGCGGGGGAATCAACTCTTGTTTCTCTGGATCTTGACGGTGAAGAAATTGATACTTTAATTCACGAGGTACAATTGGACCCCGTGAAAGGAAACCCTATTCATATAGATTTTTATGCAGTTGAAAGAGGTAAAAAATTACAACTGGCTGTGTCTTTGGTATTTGAAGGGATTGCTCCTGCAGAAAAAAATCTCGGTGCTTTGATTGTGAAGGTTATGCATGAGGTAGAGATAGAATGTTTACCAAGGCACTTACCATCTGAACTTAAAGTAAATTTGGAAAAATTGGTTAATTTTGAATCTCAAATCCATGCCAAAGACATAGAACTTCCTGAAGGTGTTGAATTGATTACAAACCCAGAAGAGGTAATTGCTCTGGCAAAAGAAGCAAAAGAAGAAGTTGTCGAGGAAATCTTAACTCCTGATTTGGAATCTATTGAAGTGGAACAAAAAGGCAAGAAAGAGGAAACTACTGAAGTGCCAGTTGAATAAACTACTTTGGAGAAATTCGAAATACGAAGCACGAAATACGAAACAAGCACAAAATCAGAAATCCCAAAATTTCAAACTCTGGTTTCTAATTTCGTGCTTCGAATTTGTTTAGAATTTCGTATTTTGTGCTTTTATCCTAAATATCTATCTGTCTAAATGTCTAAATGTTTGCTAAAATAAACTTATGGCTAATTCCAAGAAGCACAACTTTGTAATAAAAATTTTTTTGTATCTAATGTTTTTTTTGTTTGCTCTTCTTCTTTTTCTCCTGTCTGTGCGACATATTTTTGCTCAAGTTTTGACCCAAGCGAATGAGGATGTTTTAAAGGCCGAGCTTGAAAAAGTAGAAAAAGAAATCCAACAAACAGAACAAACTTTAAATCAGCAAAAACAACAAACAAATACCATTCAGGGTAAGGTTAATGAGCTTAAAACAGAAATTAATAAAGCACAGTCTGTTATAAATCAAAAAAGTCAAATTATTAGCAGGTTGGGTACAGATATAGACATAAAAAAACAAACAGTTGAACAGTTGAATGAAAAGATGGAAAGAAGCAAAAAAATTCTAAGCGAATTACTCAGAGCTACTAATAAATATGATGATGTTTCTCTACCAGAGATAATATTGTCTTATGACAATATTTCTGATTTTTTTGAAGTCTTGGATACTTTGATTTTGGTGCAAGATTCGCTTGATCAATTATTTGATCAAATAAGAGAACTTAGAGGATTAACTGAGGAGGAAAAAATAAAATTAGAGGAAAAAAAGACGCAAGAAACTGACGCCAAAGCAGAAGTGGAAAAACAAAAACAACAAGTTGCTGTTAAAAAAAGTGAACAAGATGGTTTACTTGCAGTAAGTAAGAATGTAGAAAAAACTTACGAACAAGTTTTGGCAGAAAAAAGACAGAAAGCTGCGGCTATAAGATCTGCACTATTCAGACTTCGAGATTCTGCAGGAATTTCTTTTGGAGAAGCTTTGGATTATGCAAACAAGGCTTCCAAACTAACGGGTGTTAGGGCAGCCTTTATTTTGGCCATTTTGAAACAAGAATCAGATTTAGGAAATAATGTTGGATCATGCATTATTTCTGATTTATCAAGTGGACAGACCCAGGGGATAACAACTCAAAAAATATTTTTAAATGGAATTCATCCAACTCGAGATTTACCAATTTTGCAAGAAATAGTTGGTAAACTTGGAAGAGATCCGCTTGATACAAGAGTTTCATGTCCATTTTCTTATGGTTATGGGGGAGCAATGGGACCTTCGCAATTTATTCCTTCAACTTGGAAATCTTATATTCCCTCACTTCAACAAATGTTTGGAGTTTATCCAGATCCGTGGAATCCAGAACATGCTATAACTGCAACAGGGCTTTTGGTTAGAGATTTGGGTGCAGGGGCTCAGACATATACTGCAGAAAAAACAGCAGCGCTTAGATATTACGCGGGTGGTAACTGGTCACTTCCTCAAAACCAATTTTATGGGAATCAAGTTATGGCACATGCGGCGGAGTTTCAAAAGAACATAGATTTCTTGGCAGATGTTCATTAAAAAATTCGAAATAAGAAATCAGAAATCCGAAACAAATCAGAAATCCCAAAATTTCAAACTCGTGTTTCTAATTTTGTGCTTCGAATTTCTGATTTGTTTCGGATTTCTGATTTCTTATTTCGAATTTAAAACAGGGCACTCTTTACAAGCTTTGTTTTTTTGGTATATTACTAAAACTATGAAAAAGGACACACATCCAGAATTTCACAAAGATGCTGTTGTAAAATGCGCTTGCGGTGCGGTTTATAATATTGGTTCGACTAAAAAAACGCAAGAAGTTGAAATTTGCGCTACTTGTCACCCTTTTTATACTGGGCAAGAGAAAATTGTTGACACTGCGGGGAGAGTTGAAAGATTTAAGGTGAGAATGGCAAAAGCCAAGAAGTAAATTAGCGAAAAGGAAAAAGGGAAAAGAAAAAACTTATCCCTTACCCTTATCCCTTTAGTTTGTGAATAAAGATCAAATAATTGAACACAAAGACAACCCAAGAACTTCATTTTTAGCTGGAGAGTATCTTCGACTTGAAGAAAAAAAAGAAGAAACTTTAAAACTTGCAGAATCGGAAGACATGAAAGAACTTGCTGAAGTAGAAATAAAAGAAATTGCAGAACAACAAAATTTAATTTCAAAACAAATCGAAGAGATTCTTAAAAAAGAAGAAGATGAAGAACAATTTCCTAATGAGATAGTTTTGGAAGTACGTGCAGGAGCGGGTGGTGATGAGGCCTCAATTTTTGCATATGAATTGGCAAATATGTATCAAAAATATGCTGAAAAAAAAGGTTGGGTAGTAAAAAAGCTTGATGAGTCTTTGAGTTCTGTTGGTGGATACAAAGAGGCTTCTTTTGAAATTCGAGGTCAAGATATTTACAGAAAACTTCGGTTTGAAACAGGAGTACACCGAGTTCAACGAATCCCCAAAACAGAAAGCAAGGGAAGGATTCATACTTCTACTGCGTCCGTTGCAATTTTGCCGATTAGAAAAAAATCTAAAATAATTCTTACTCCTGAAGATTTAGAAATGGAATTTTCAAGAGCTGGTGGGAAGGGTGGTCAAAATGTGAACAAAGTAGAAACAGCAGTAAGAATTATTCATAAACCAACCGGACTTGAAGTTAGGGCAACCGCTGAACGAAGTCAACACAAAAACAGAGACTTGGCAATATCCATTTTAACTGCCAAGGTTGAGCAATTCTATAGAGAAGAAGAAGCAAAAAAATATTCATTAGAAAGAAAAGAACAAATTGGGACCGCCGATCGATCTGAAAAAATTAGAACTTATAACTTCCCACAAAACCGAGTGACAGATCATCGAATAAAAGAAAGTTGGTATAATATTGAAGCAATTATGGCAGGAGAACTCGATCTTGTTGTTGGGGCGTTTGAAACAGATACAAATGAGGGATGATAACTTGCCACTTCTGTCTATTTCTGATAATATCTTTCCACAATGAATTTAGGAAAATTAGATGCAAATAAAACCGTAGAATCAATGTTTGAAGTTGGTGCCCATTATGGCTACGCAAAATCGCGAAGACACCCTTCAACCAAGCCTTTTATTTTTGGTGTTAAAAATGGTATTGAACTTATTGATTTAGAGAAAACTGCAAAAATGCTTGATGATGCCAAAAATGTTGTCAATGAAATAGCTAAAAACGGAGGACAGATACTTTTTGTTGGAACAAAAAAAGAAATTTCCTCGATTATCAAAGATGTTGCTTTGAGAGTAGATCAACCCTATGTTTCAAACAGATGGATAGGTGGCACTCTTACAAATTTTGGTGAAATCCAAAAAAGAGTTAGGAGATTGGAAGATCTTGAATTGCAAAAAGAAAAAGGATTTCTCGCAAAATACACCAAAAAAGAGAGATTACTTATTGATAGAGAATTAGAAAAATTAAATGAGAGATTCGGGGGAATCATAAATATGAAATCAAAACCAGCTTTGGTTTTTATAGTCGATCCTCAAAATGAAGTTTCTGCTCTAAAAGAGGCCTTGATAGAAAATATACCTGTAGTTGGTCTATGTAATTCCGATTGCGATATTTCTAATATTCAATATCCTATTGTTGCAAACGACTCTTCTATAAAGAGTGTTAAATTTTTTGTTGGGGAGATAGTAGAGTCTGTAAAGATGAGCCAGAAGGAAAGAAAGTAATTTATTAACAAGAAGTGAAAAGTAAAAAAATATTTTTTCTCGCTTCTCACTTATAACTTTTAACTTAAATTATTATGTTAATAACAACAGAACAAGTTAAAGAATTAAGAGATATTACAGGTGTATCAATAATGCAATGTAAAAAAGCTCTGGAAGAAGCAGAAGGTGATTTAGAAAAAGCAAAAATCGCTTTAGCTAAAATTTCAAAACAGGTTGCAGGTAAAAAATCTGATAGGAATTTAGGAGCGGGGACAATTTCTTCTTATATTCACCAAGGAGGAAAGGTTGGTTCAATGATTGAACTTATGTGTGAGACAGATTTTGTGGCAAAAAATGATGATTTTCAAAGATTGGCAAAAGATATTGCTATGCAAGTTGCTGCTACTGCCCCAGAATTTTTAAAGATGGAAGATATTACAGAATCTGATATGGCAAAGGCCAAAGAGTTTTTTGCAGAAGAAGCAGAGGGGAAACCAGAAAATATCAAAGAACAAATTATAAAAGGAAAACTTGATGCATATTTTGGTGAAAAGACCTTACTTGAACAACCTTTTATCAAGAATTCTGATAAAAAAGTAAGAGATCTTTTGGATGAGGCAGTTCAAAAATTTGGTGAGAGGACAGAAATAACAAAATTTCAGAGGTTTTCTATTTAATTTTTTCTTGCTATTTAAAATTTTTGTTATAATATATACTATATGTTAGTGGAATTGATATTGGTTGTGATCTCTTTGTTGGCGATGGTTGTTTTGGTCTCTATTAGGCATTTAAAATTAGCTTATGCTAAAAATGAGAATAGGAATTTTTTTGTTGGATCTGACCATAAATTAAATTCGTGGTTTTTTCAATTTGAAAAATTCTGTTTAAATACCTATAGAGATGTTAAGAATTTGTTTAAAGATTTACCTCATATTATTTTAATATTTTTGAGTAAAGTATTTTTCATACTTCATAAGAAGACGAGAAAACTTGTTGATTTAATAAAAGGAAATAAGGTTCCAACCAATAAAGGTTCAGTTTCTCTTTATTTGCAAAAGATTGAAAAAGACAAATAATTCTGCTACTATTTATTTTCGAATTTCTGATTTCGAATTTTGTGCTTCGTCTTATTGCCGCCTTAGCTCAGTGGTAGAGCAACCGCCTTGTAAGCGGTAGGTCCTCGGTTCAAATCCGAGAGGCGGCTCCAAAATAAAATATGCTAATTTAAAAATTACGGTGCAACACGTAATATTTTAAATTAGCATATTTTATTTTGGAGCCGTGAGTAAAGTGGGATAATTCTAATATCATTGAAAAAACCTTTAAAAATGGTACTATGTTGCTACATGAACTATAAAGATACCCCTTATTTTCATGTGGCTCATGCGAGGGATTTAAAGGGGAAAGATAGGATTTTATATAGATTTTTGGAGATTGTCCCAGGTATTTTAGTTTGGGGAACTTTTGTTTTGATGGTTCTTCTTTCTATTTATAGACCTGTTTGGGCTGCAATTTTTATTATTGTCTTTGATCTATATTGGCTTTTAAAAACAGTTTATCTTTCTTATCACCATTTTCATAATTGGAGACGATTAAAACACCACAGAGATACTGATTGGAATTCTATGTTAGAAAATTTCAAGTATGAACATTTGTATCATTTAATTTTGCTTCCTTATTATAAAGAGGGTTTGGAAGTAGTGGAAGGGACAGTTAAATCACTTGCAGAATCAAGATATCGAAAAGATAAAATGATTGTTGTATTAGCTTCTGAAGCTCGCGCTGGTGAGGGGGCGCAAAAAATAGCCGAAGAAGTAAAATTAAAATATCAAAATATTTTTTTTGATTTTATTATTTCTGTTCACCCGGAAGGTCTTGAGGGTGAAATAAAAGGAAAAGGTCCAAATATAACTTATGCAGCAGAAATAGCCAGAACTAAAATTCTCGATAAACATAATTTAAACTATGAAGATGTGATTGTATCTGCTTTCGATATTGATACTGTTGTTGGTAATCAATATTTTTCTTGTTTGACGTGGCACTTCTTAACCTCAGAAAATCCTTTGAATGTTTCTTATCAACCGGTACCTCTTTATAATAATAATGTTTGGTATACACCTGCTATTTCACGTGTTGCGGCTATGACATCCACTTTTTGGCAGATGATTCAACAAGAGCGACCAGAAAAACTTGTTACTTTTTCTTCACATTCACTCTCTTTTAAATCTTTGTATGAAGTGGGTTATTGGCAAAAAAATATGATTTCAGATGATTCAAGAATTTTTTGGAATATTTACTTTGCCAAAAATGGTAATTACAAAGTTGTGCCAATTTCATATCCTATTTCGATGGATGCAAATTTGGCAGCTACTAAATGGCAAACATTCAAAAATATCTATAGACAACATTTAAGATGGATGTGGGGGTCTGCTGAAAATTTACCCTATATTACTTTTGCTTTTATTAAAATTAAAACGATACCATTTCGAGAGAAAATGAGAAACCTATTTATTCAATATGAAGGAGCGTGGTCTATGGCAACAAACCCAGTTATGATTTTGGTTTTAGGTTGGCTTCCAATAATTTTGGGTGGTCCTGAATTTAGAGACACTGTTTTGTCTTACAATTTACCAAATATAACAAGGGACCTTATGACACTTGCCACAATGGGTTTGATCTTATCTGCAATTGTCGCAGGAAGTTTGTTACCCAAAGTACCTTCATGGATTAAAAGTGTTAAAAAAGCTAAATTTATTATGAATATTCAATGGATTTTGGTACCTTTTACAATTATTTTGTTTGGTTCTATACCTGCTATACATTCTATTACTAAATTAATGACTGGTAGATATATGGGAGAATTTTGGGTTACGCCTAAATTTAGAGATAAAGAAAAATAAGGTAGTGAATAATTTTATAAAATTATTATTTTGATTAATTAGATTATGAAACCAATAAGCAAAAATAAAAGAAAAATAATATTACTGGGGATGTTTTTTGTTTTTGTAATATTGGGTCCATGGATTTTGATGTTATCGTTGGGTTATAGACTTGATGATGCCTTTTCTTTTGTTAAAACTGGGGGGATTTATGTACATTCAGAAATATCTAATGTTAGTGTATTTGTAAACGGAAAATATATAAAAGAGAATGGTAATATATTTAGAAATATCTTAATACAAAAACTAAAACCAAACCAATATTACAAGATCGAAATTAATAAAGATGGTTATCAAAGTTGGATTAAAGATATTTATGTTTACCCAAGTTTGGTTTCTGAGGGTCATATATTAATGTTGCCAAATGAATTTGAAAAAAGAGAAGTTTTTCCTTTTTTTGATAGTGAAGGTAATGGTGTTTCGAGCCCAATTTCTGGTTTTACAAAAATCAAAAAAACAGCGACCGGAAGAATTATTCCTGAGAATCAAGAATATATTGATATTATAACTTTATTTGAGGATGAAAATCCATATGAAATAAAAATTCCAGAATTGGTTAGATCGACAAGTACTGCCACTTCGACAAAAGAAAAAGACTTGCCTGATTATTATGAAGAATTGGGTATAGAAGATCCTGAAGATTTAAAAAATTTGGTAGAGACATCAAATGAAATTTCCTGGCTTCAAAATGGTAATATTGTTTTGTATTGGATAGATAAAAATGAAAGTATTCCATATTATTATTGCGGTGGTGAGGAAGATAGATTGTGTAATGAAGAAATAATTTTGGATTGGGGGGATGAAATAAAAAAGTTTGAATATCTACCTGGAAGAAATGATGTTTGGATAGTTTTAGTGAATAATGGAATTTATGCTGTAGAAGTAGATTCCCGATCACAAAGAAATATCCAAAAAATTTATATTGGAGATAATTTAGATTTTGAAATCTCTCAAAATGGAAATCTATTAATTAAAGACAAGGGCTCATTCTTTGAATTGGCTTTATAAACACGAGACCAGATACCTTATTCTGAAGATTTCTGTGTTGTAATTTGGGAATTTATCATTTTTTAACTATTTCTTAATAAAAATTTAATATCTCTTTGTTAAAATCCATCTGATGAATAAAAATTTTGATGAATGGAATGAAAAGAAGAAAAAAATAGATTACGACAAAAGAGCTCCTGTTAAACTTGGTGAGGTATATTGGTGTAATCTTGGAATTAATATTGGAGTTGAACAAGATGGAAGAGGAGATAATTTCCAAAGACCAGTGATAGTAATTAAAAAATTTTCTGGTCAAATAATTTTAGTAGCACCTTTGACTACTCAATTACACAAAGGCGATTGGTATTTTGATGTAAATATTTTTGGTATAAGACAACAAGTTATTTTGAATCAAATAAGGCCAGTTGATACGAAAAGATTAACAAAGGGAATAGGTGAAATTTATTTAAAAGAAGTAAAAAAAATTTTAGATGCTTATATAAAATTAATAACTAATTAAACACAAAGGCCACCGCGTTTGACGCGGTGGCCTTTACCTGGGAAATCCCAACTGTAGTATCTAAATTATATTAAACTGATTTCAAAAGTCAATTAAAGACATCGGATTAGACACCATGTTTTGAAAATTTTTGTGGTGTAATTTGGGAATTTAATTTTTTATAAATTTCTCCTAAGTTAAAATTAGGTGTTAATTTATACAGGCCCAAGATTAAGTTTGTATTTAAAGTCAAAAAATAATAGAATAAGCCTTATGAATAAAGAGATTGGGCATTTGCATCCTGTGACGGGAATTATAAAGGAATTAGCTGAGTTGTTTGAATCTATGGGTTTTACTTATGCTGTGGGGCCAGAAATGGAGGATGAGTGGCATAATTTCGATGCGTTGAATATTCCCCAAGATCATCCAGCGAGAGATATGCAAGATACTTTTTGGCTGGAAAATAGCAAATTACTTAGAACTCACACATCAAGTGTTCAAATTAGATTTATGGAAAAAAATAAACCGCCGTTTGCAATTATTTCTCCAGGTAAAGTTTTTAGAAATGAAGCAACGGATAAAACTCACGAGGCACAGTTTCACCAAATAGAGGGACTTGTAGTTGGAGAAAATATTTCTATGGCAAATTTAAAATTTTATTTGGATGCAATTGTGAAGAAAATTTTTGGTGAAGATTTTGAAATTAGGCTTCGACCCAGTTATTTTGCCTTTGTCGAACCGGGGCTTGAAGTTGATATGAAAAAAAGGGGAGGAGATAAGTGGATTGAAATTTTGGGCGCAGGAATGGTTCACCCAAATGTTTTGAATGCTGTTGGAATTGATAGTAATAAATTTACTGGTTTTGCTTTTGGGGTTGGAATTGATCGATTGATAATGATGAGACATGGTATGGATGATGTAAGAGATTTGTATACAGGAGATTTAAGGGTGGTTAATCAGTTTTAATTTATGTTAGTTTCTTATAATTGGTTAAAAGAATATATTAGGGAAAAGGGAGAAGGGAAAAGGGATAAGCTAAACCCACAGGAAATTTTTAATGTTTTGAACACGAGAAGTTTTGAGGTTGAGGGTGTTGAAGAGAGGGGAGATGATTTTATTTTGGATGTTAAAATTACTCCAAACAGAGCGCATGATTGTGCATGTCATGTTGGAATTGCAAAGGAAGTTGCGATTAATTGTGATTTAGAATTTAAATATGAGAATCCAAAATTCCAGCAAGGAAGTTTTGATACTAATTTTCAAGCAGAAATCTCTGACAAAAGATGTCTTCGATATATGCTTAGAGAGGTTCGAAATGTGGAAGTCGCAGATTCAAACCCAGATCTCAAAAAGAAAATGGAATCATTGGGCGAGAAATCTATAAATAATGTTGTTGATATTACAAATATTGTTTTGTTTGAATTAGGTCAACCGATGCATGCCTTTGATAAAGATAAACTTACAGGAACAAAAATTTCTGCCAGAACTTCCAAAATTGGGGAATCAATGGATACACTTGATAATAATTTTGTTGAATTTGATGATGACACTTGTGTAATTGCGGATAGTGAGCCAATTGCAATTGCTGGAATAAAAGGTGGTAAAAAAGCAGAGGTTGATAATAATACTAAAAATTTAATTTTGGAAAGCGCCAATTTTTTTGCATCTCAAATTAGACAAACTTCAAACAAAATTGGAATTTCCACTGAATCTTCTAAAAGATATGAAATTGGTATTACGCCAGAACTGACAGAAATAGCCATGAATAGAGCTACAGAACTTTTACTAAAATACGGTGGACCTAATGTAGAAATTTCAAATGTTGTTGATATTTATCCAAGACCGGCGAGTCCATATTACACGGGTGTTTCTCTTGAGGAAATTAATAATTTGCTTGGTTTGAATTTAGCTTTAGAAGAAGTGAAAAATATTTTTGATAAATTAGGATTTGAATATCAATATCTTAATACAAAAGAATTTGTAACAGAAGAAATAAAAAAACATTTAAATACTCCTCATAATACTTTTCCAAGTTTGACTTATGATGCACCAAAGTCTTTTGATTGTAGTACCTTGACTGCTTATGTTTATGCACACGGAGGCAAATCAATTCCAAGATTAACAATTGATCAATTATTTTTTGGTAAAGAAGTTTCTAAAGATGATTTGGAACCCGGAGATTTAATTTTTTCTAATAGCGAAAATGGAAATATTAGATATGATACCGTGAATTTTATTCCGGGGAATAAATTTGAAAAAGGAGTAGATCATGTTGGTATGTATATTGATAATGGAAAAATTATTCATTCAACAAGAAAAATCGGTCATGTTATAGAAGAAGAATTAGAGACAAGTGAAAGTTTCAAAAATATTGTTGCATACAGGAGGATAGTAGAAAAAGACGAAATGAGATTTGCTGTTAGAATTCCAGATTTGAGAATGGATTTGCGAAATTCTGCAGATCTTATCGAAGAAGTTGGAAGAATTTATGGTTACGAAAATATCGAATCAAAAGAAATTAAAAATTTAAAACCAGTAAAAAATTCTAATCAAGAGGCTTTTGCTATTTTGAAAATTAAATCAGTATTGCAGAGATTAGGTTTTTCTGAAGTTTATACATCTTCTTTTGCAGATAATGGTGATGTAAAAATCTTGAAAGCATTGGCCAAAGATAAAAATTATTTAAGAATTTCAATTGAGGAAGGAATTATGAAAGCACTTACAATGGGGCATTATAATGCAGATTTAATCGCAATTGATAGAGTTCAGATTTATGAAATTGGAAAAGTTTTTCCAAAAGGTGTTGAAACTCTTGTATTGGGGTTGGGTGTAAAGAATAAAAATCTCAAAAAACCAAAAACAGGAGAAATTTTGCGAGAAATTATTGCAAAACTTCAGGAAGATTTAAGATTTAAAATTCAGGATTTAAAAATAAAAGATGAAGATGAGTTTGTGCAAATTGAACTTACTGATTTGATTGAAAAAATTGATATAAATGAAGAGATTAAGTTAGATTTTAATTATAATCATAAATATCAAAAATTATCTCAATATCCTTTTGTGTCCAGAGATATTGCTGTTTGGATAAAAAATGGGAAAGGGAATCAAGATGATATATTTGAAATTGTAGAAAAATACTCCAGAGAACTTCTACGAACCAAAAGATTATTTGATGTTTTTGAAAAAGAAGGAAGAACATCTTTTGCTGTCAGAGTTGTATTTCAATCAAATGAAAAAACTCTAAATGATGAAGAAGTTGGGGAAATTATGAACAAAGTTTATGAAGAATTAAAAGCTAAAGAAGGGTTTGAGATACGATAATATGATTGATGATTTTATGAAAAAATTAGATGTACCGTTTTTGTCTCAGAAAGACAATGTTTTAAAGAAAGAATACACACATAATTCTTGCGGAATTGTTTGTGTAAAAATGATTTTGGATTATGCGAGAAAAGGTAATAGAAATTTAGATGAATTAATCAGGGAAGGATATATCGTTGGAGGCACAGAGACTGCGGGTTGGAATCACGAAACTTTGGTAAGGGTTTTAAGAAACAATGGAGTTTTGGCGTATAGACAAGAATTTAAGTCTCATGAAATTGATTTAGAAAAAAAACAGGGGAAAGAAAATATTGAGCAAACTAGAAAATTTCGAGAATTAGGAATTCAAAAAATAAAAAATTCAATTGATTTAGGTTTTCCTGTTTTGATTTCAGTAAAACCTGGTTTTGGAGATAATCAAGGTGACCATCTAATTTTAATTGTTGGATATAATGATGATAGTTTTTTTGTAAACGATCCTCAACGAAAGGGTCAAGAAAAAGATCCAATTGGTGTTTCAATAGAAAAAATTAAAGAATTTTGGAAAGGACTAACTATTTTTGTAGAATGGTAATTTTAGAGCCAAAAATAAGGTTAAAACGAGCTATTTTGATTTGAATTTTTAATATAAATTTGTTAGAATATTAGGTATAAATATGGCAAAAAAACAAAGTAATGTTAAATATGGCGCAGATGAAATCTCTGTTTTAGAGGGGCTCGAACCCGTAAGGAAACGACCCGGAATGTATATTGGTACAACAAGTAGTGATGGACTTCATCATCTAATTTGGGAAATTTTTGACAACTCACGTGATGAAGCAATGGGTGGTTTTGCTGACAGGGCGGAAATTGTTTTACTTCCGGGGAATTATATAAGAGTTGCTGATAATGGTAGAGGAATCCCGGTTGATAAACATAAACAAACCAAAGTATCTGCTTTGGAAACTATTATGACGACCTTGCATGCTGGAGGAAAATTTGGTGGCGAAAAATCTGGTTATAAAGTCTCTGGGGGTCTTCATGGTGTTGGTGCATCTGTCGTTAACGCTTTGTCAGAACATACTATTGCAGAGGTTCATCGAGATGGTGGAATTTATTTACAAGAATATAGCAAGGGCAAAAGGAAACAGTTAGTAAAACAAATTGGCAAATCTAAGATGACAGGAACGATAATCTCTTTTAAACCAGATATTGAAATATTTAAGGAAATAGAATTTGATTTTAACAAAATAGTAAATCATGTTCGTCAGCAAGCCTATCTTGTAAA
>CAZUCU010000005.1:0-1234 GCA_964618845.1 uncultured Candidatus Saccharibacteria bacterium | reverse complement strand
CGTGTAATTAACAATTATGCCAAAAATAATAAACTTCAAAAAGACGGGGATTCTTTTACTGGAGATGATGTTTTGGAAGGAATTACCGCTGTTGTTTCGGTAAAAATGGCCGATATTCAGTTTGAAGGACAGACAAAAGCAAAATTAGGTTCTCCAGAGGCGCGTGGTGCTGTGGAGGGAATTTTTGGTGAAGCGCTCTCTGCATTTTTTGAAGAAAATCCAGATGATGCAAAGGCAATAATTGGCAAAGTAAATCTTGCGCTACGTGCTCGAAAAGCAGCAAAAGCGGCCAAAGATTCAATCCTTAGAAAGGGCGCCCTTGATGGAATGACTCTTCCTGGAAAACTTGCTGATTGTCAAACTAAAGATGCAAGCGAATCAGAATTGTTTATTGTTGAAGGAGATTCCGCAGGTGGTACTGCTAAAACTGGTCGGGACAGACGAACTCAAGCGGTTTTACCACTTCGAGGAAAAATTTTGAATGTTGAAAGGGCACGACTTGATAAGATGCTCTCTTCTGAACAAGTTAAAAATTTAGTTGTTGCGCTTGGAACAGCAATCGGAGAAACTTTTGATTTAACTAAACTCCGATACCACAAAATCATAATTGCAACAGATGCAGATGTCGACGGCGCTCATATTAGAACTCTTATTCTGACATTATTTTATCGATATTTCAGGCCAATTATAGATGGGGGATTTTTGTATATTGCACTTCCACCTCTTTACAAAATCACTAAAGGAAAAGAAATTCATTATGCATATTCTGATGAAGAGAAAAAGAAAATCGTTGGGAAGGAGTCTCCCGATGATGATCAAGAGGAGCCTGAAGATTCAGAGCCTAAAAATGAAAATGAAGCTGAAGTCTTGGAAACAAAAGTTTTGAAGTTTAAAATTCAAAGATACAAAGGTTTGGGAGAAATGAATGCTGATGAGCTGAAAGAAACCACCATGGATCAAAATAATAGAATTTTAAAGCAAGTTACTATTGAGGATGCCGTGGAAGCTGATAAAGTTTTTGATATGTTGATGGGAACCGATGTTCCTGCAAGGAAGTCGTTTATTGTTTCAAATGCAAAGTTGGCGGAACTTGATATTTAAAAGCACGAAATAGTAAAAGCACGAAATTAAAAATTCGAAATACGAAACTCCTCGACAAAGCTCGGGGCAAGCAAATTTGAAATACGAAATTAGAAATCAGAAACACGGGTTTGGAGTTTCGTATTTCTGATTT
>CAZUCU010000004.1:0-40307 GCA_964618845.1 uncultured Candidatus Saccharibacteria bacterium | reverse complement strand
GAAAGTACAACGACGAAACACTAACATTTTAAAAGGTTTTTGTTATTTTTTTTAATTGACTTTGGGAAATGGTTTTTGGTAGAATACAATGGTCAGAAAGACGAAAAGGGATCCGAAAGGTGTTGGTGCCTAAGGAGCCCTTTTCATTTTATACAACTTGGATCTTTTCTTTTATACAAGGCTCACTTAGATTATCAAACATTTCAGAGCCAAATTTTTCATACAATGAAGATGCACTTTTATTACTTGGAAATAAAATTTTTTCGAATTTATTTCTTTGCCTCAGATAATTAACCATTTTCTTATAATCCCCATCACCAGAAACTAAAATAATTTTATTAAAATTTTCCTTTGAAACAACTTTTTTCATTACTTCAAAAATTAAATTGGAATCTATATTACCTTTTTTATTCGAAATTGAATCAATGTTATGTTCTTTAAAAATTTGCACATAATCAAGTTTTTTTAATTTTTCATAAATTTTTTGATTTTCTTTTTTGTAATAACCCCAAAAATAAAATATCTTATTAACTAAATATTTATCTCTTAAATATATTTGAAATTTTTTGTAATCAACAAACCAACCACTCACCTTAGTTCCAATGTGTAAGTTTTGACCATCTATAAAAGCGTAATTATTCATTACTAAATTTTATAAACCAACCTCCCCAAACTCAACTTAAAATTTAACCTTTTCTTTAACTTTTTTTCACCACTTTTTCATAATAAAAAAAGACCCTAAGGGGGAATGAAACCCCGCGTAGGATCTTTTAGGTAACTTTATTTTGCAGATACCAAGCTGCGAATAATGAGGTCCATAAGTGCTTTCTTTCCAGTAACACAGACAGCAAAAGGATATCGCTTGATTTCCTCACTGCGATCGGTCACAAAAAGGTAGACACATCTTTGCCCCAGTGTTTCTGGAGTACCTTGAAAATTGACCTTGGGGTCACAACATCCGCAGATATTGTGGAGAACCACATTACTTTCATAGCTACAATGAGACACAACCTCAAAACCCATCTCTTCACACCATTTCTTCAATTGTTCGGTGTAAACACCAGTCACACAGATCTTCATTTCTAATTATTCGGTGTATTGTTCGGCACACCTGGGTTCCTCCGAACCACTAGCCGTATAAAAGTACAACGCCAAAACACTAACATTTTAAAAGGTTTTTATTAATTTTTTTAATTGACTTTATGAGAAGGTTTTTGGTAGAATATAAAAGTAACGCCTTAGGCTTGCCCCTAAAGTCCCAAGCTTGTCGAAGGACTTAAATGGGGAGAAAAAACAAAAAAGTCATCTGATCAAAAACCAGATGGCTTTTTTGATATTCATCAACTTATTATCTTTAAGGTAACCAATTTTATTTAAAAATCTTTTAGTATCAACTAATCTCAATTGAGACAAAATTGCATAGGCCTTTTTAAAATCTATTATTCCAACTTTACGGTAGTATACATTTTTCTTTTTTACAGTAGTTAATGGAACAACAAGACAAACAAATTGATTAAAATCTTTTAAAACCAAAACTGGTCGCTCAAAATTAGTCTCATCTCCATTTTGTTCATATCCAATATTCTTACCCAATTTGCACCACTAAATATCTCCTTGATGATACCTTTTGGAATTTATTTTTTTATGTGTTTCTTTTTTGATTGTGTTCCAAGAGTCAAAATATAAATCTTCATTCATATACTAATTCTACAAACCCCCTCCCCAAACTCAACTTAAAATTTAACCTTTTCTTTAACTTTTTTTCACCACTTTTTCATAATTAAAAAAGACCCCCCCAAGAGAAGAATAAACCCCCACAGAGGATCTTTTGACAACTTTGGTTTCAGACGCCCCGTTTCACTGAGGCTTCATAAGATCAAATTATCGCTTGGCTATAATACTCTTCTTATACGTATCCAAATGTTTGAAAGCAATCCCTGTTCCTTTCGCCACACAATACAAGGGATCTTTTGCCAATACTGCTTTCACACCAGTTTTTCTATAAACAAGCTCGGAGAAATTTCGAAGTTGCGATGTTCCTCCTGTCATAATAATTCCTTTATCAATAATATCAGAAGAAAGCTCCGGCGGAGTATCTTGCAAAACTTTTTTAATCGCATTTATCATTTCTCGCAAATCTTTGCCAATCGCTTTTACAATTTCATTTGTTTTTATTTCTGTTGATCGCGGAAGCCCCGATAAATAATCTCTTCCCTTTATCATCATACTCAACTCATCTTCCATAAGAACAGCTGATCCAATCTTCATCTTAATTTGCTCTGCAGTTTTATCTCCGATCGCCAAATTAAAAGTTTTTTTAATGTAGTCGATTATTGATTGATCAATTCTATCTCCTGCACATTTTACCGATGTACAAGAAACAATTCCTCCCAAAGAAATCACCGCAACATCAGTTGTACCACCACCAATATCAACAATCATATGTCCGTGTGGCTCATAAATTGGAATTCCTGCTCCAATGGCTGCAAGGATTGGTTCTTTTACAACATAAGCATTTTTTGCACCAGCTTTAATAGCAGCCTCAACTACTGCCCGTCTTTCTGTAGAAGTTACTCCTGCAGGAACAGAAATCATAACTTCTGGTTTAAAAATATTCCATTTACCAAGTGCTTTGGAAAAAAAGTATCGAAGCATTGCTTCTGTAACTCGATAATCTGCAATTACACCGTCTCGCATTGGTCGATATGCAATAATACTTTCTGGGGTTTTTCCAATCATTTCTTTAGCTTCATTTCCAACCGCAAGAATTTTGTTATCAATTTCAGAAACCGCAACAACAGACGGTTCATTCAAAATAAGACCCTTCCCAGGAATAAAAACAAGCGTGTTTGCAGTACCTAAGTCAATTCCAAGTTTTGGCGCAAAGATTCCCATATAAACTTTATATTAAACTTTTTTTGAAACTTTAGCAAAAATTGACTTGGGTGTATTTTTGTATTAGATTGATTCTGATGAAAAGGTACATAGAGATTTATCCAGCTGGCTGGATAGTGATGGTCTTAGTTTTGTTTGTATTCATTGTGCATATCTTTTTTTGTTAATGTCAACCAAAGAAAAACCATGAAAAAAGAACGGGGTGAATTAGAAATAAATCTTGCAGACCTTATCCTGATGATATTGATGTTAATGTTTATAATAGCAGGATGTTTCCGTGTCTGTCGAATCATTTTTCAATGATTTTTTTCCCCACCAAAAACAGAGTTTTTGGTGGGGAATCTTTTTTGTTTACGAATATTCTTTTAGACAAAAAGGTGAAAAAATGGTATTAAGAAACTATGCAAATTTTGGAGATTATTCCATTTTATAAAAATTTCAAGAGAGACACATTAAGCTATTTTAGTACAAAAGATGTATCGCTTGGTTCTATTGTTACGATAAATATTAGAGGGCGTAACATAAAGGGTCTAGTTTTAAAAACTACATCAATTAGTGAACAAAAGACAGAGATAAAAAATAATGATTTTGCTTTAAAAAAAATAAAAGCTATTCAAAAAAATTCAATCATTAATCAGGAATTAATTAATACTGCCAAAGAAGTTTCTGATTATTTTGCAACTTCCGCAGGCGCAATAATAAATTCTGTAATACCAAATTTTGTTTTTAACGATTTAGAAAAAATAGAAAAAATAAAAATTATAGAGAAAGAAAATAATAAAGAAAATTTTGTCAAATTTGTAATACAAGAATCTGAACAAGAAAGATATTCAAGTTACCGAAGATTGATAAGAGAAGAATTTGCCAAGAAAAATTCTGTTTTGTTCGTTTGTCCAACAATAGAAGACACAAGATTTGCTTACAAAAAAATGTCTAAAGGAATAGAAGAAAACACTTTCGTATTTCATAGTAGTATTTCTAATAATGAGTTACTAAAAAATTGGAATAAAGTAATTGTTAATAAAAAACCAGTATTAATAATTTCAACACCAACATATTCAACAATCCCCCGAGAAGATTTAGGATCGATTATTATCGAAAGAGAAAGCTCAACAAATTACAGATCATTAAAAGCCCCTTACCTTGATTATAGAATCTTTGCAGAAATTTATGCAAAAAACAAAAATATAAGATTTTTTTTGGGGGACTTAGTTTTAAGACTCGAAACTCTTGTTAGATTAGAAAATCAAGAATTTCATGAATTTACACCATTAAAATATAGAACACTCACAACTGCAAAAACAAAAATGGTGGACATGTCAAATAAATTATCTTTTGATAACGAGCAATTCAAAATTGTTTCTGATGAACTAAAAGAAATAATTAAAACAACTTTCGAAGAGAACGAGAATACTTTTATTTTTACATCCAGAAGAGGATTATCACCTACAATTATTTGTATGGATTGTGGTACAACAGTAAATTGTAATAATTGTAATGCACCAATGGTCCTCCATGGTAAAAATGCGAGTGATAAACACAATTTTTTCTTATGTCATAGATGTAATGAAAAGAGAAGTGCTGGTGAATTATGTAAACGATGTGGTAGTTGGAGACTAAAAACCTTAGGAATTGGCAGTCAATTGGTTAAAAAAGAAATTGAAAGAGATTTTCCAAAATTAAAAATTTTTATATTAGACAGTGATCATGTAAAAACATCAAAACAAGCAAATTCTGTAATCGAAAAATTTAATATAAACCCAGGATCAATACTCATAGGAACAGAAATGGCTTTAGTTTATCTAAAAGATGAAATTGATAATATTGTGATAGTGTCAATTGACTCAATGTTCTCTAACCCTGATTTTAATATTAATGAAAAGATTTTAAATACAATTTCAAGAGCCAAATCCAAAGCCACAAAAAATTTTTTAATTCAATCTCGAAAAGCGGAAGAAAGAATTTTTAAATATATAATTTCTGGAAATATGGCTGAATTTATAAGATCAGAATTAGAAGATAGAAAAAAATATAACTATCCACCCTATTCTTTACTTGTAAAAATTATTATTAAAGGAACAGAAAAAGGAGTGGAGAGAGAACTTGAAAATTTAAGAAAATTTTTGGAAAATTATGATTTAATGGAATATCCAATCATAAGAGAAAGTACTAAAAGTAAAATCACCAAAGGTATATTAATTAGATTTGATAGAAGAGAGTGGCCCCAGAAAAATCTCATAGAAAAATTAAGATTACTTCCTTCTTATTATAAAATAGTTATAGATGCAGAGAATATTTTTTAATATATAATTTTAAAATAATGAAAAAAATACTTCAAAAAGATGAAAAAATATTAAGACAAAAATCTAAAGAAATACCTGTAGATCAAATTAGTAGTAAAAAAATTCAAAAAATTATCAAAGATATGTTTGAATCTTTGGCACATGAAGAAGATGGCGTTGCACTCGCTGGTCCACAAATTGGAGAAAGCCTTAAAATATTTATTGTTACTCCAAAAATTTTTGAGGATCCTTCAAAAGAACACCTGGTTTTTATAAATCCAAAAATTATTAAACATTCTAAAGACAAGAAAAAAATGGACGAGGGGTGTTTGTCTTGCAGGTGGTATTATGGAAAAACAAAAAGATCCAGTAGGATCGAATTAGAAGCATATGATGAAAATGGGCAAAAATTTAGAGTGGTTGGAACAAAGTTAATGGCGCAAATTTTTCAACACGAAACAGATCACTTTGATGGAATTTTATTTATAGATCATGCGACAAATTTAAAAGAATTAAAACCTAATTATGAATAATTTTATTTTTTGGGGTTCAGATGATTTTTCTATTGAAGTATTGAAAGTATTAATTGAACACTCATTAAGACCCACTTATTGCATTACAATGCCAGACCGACCCAAGGGTAGAAATTTAATTTTAACTCCCCCACCCATCAAATTTTTTTGTGAAAAAGAAAATATAAAGGTTTTACAATTGGAAAAATTAAATGTATCAGATGTACCAGAAGCTGATTTTTATATTGTCGCTTCTTACGGAAAAATAATACCAAAAGAAATAATCGATAAACCCAAACTCGGCGCATTAAATGTTCACCCCTCACTTTTACCTAAATATCGTGGTGCATCACCAATAGAAACGGCTATCTTAAATAATGATAAAAACATCGGCATTACCATAATGTTAATAGATGAAAAAATGGATCATGGTCCAATTTTAAAACAGGAAAAATATATATTTGAAGAATGGCCAAGTAAAAATGAAGTGAGAGATATATTAGCAAAAATAGGTGGTCAGATGTTAGTAAAAATAATTCCAGATTTTATAAAAGGTAAAATTATTTCCAAACCTCAAAATCATAATGAGGCAACTTTTACAAAAATGATTAAAAAAGAAGATGGCGAAATATTTGAATCTGATTTCGAATTAAAAAAATATCTCAAATATTTGGCCTACACACCTTGGCCTGGAACTTTTTTCTTTATAAAAAAGAACAATAAACAAATTCGAATAAAGATTACGGAAGCAATTTATAAAAACGATCAGTTTAAAATTTTAAAGGTTATTCCAGAAGGGAAAAAAGAAATGGATTGGAAAAGTTTTGTAAATGGATATCATAATTAAAATTCAAAACTACAAGCACTAAATTTCAAACTTCAAATCCCAAACAAATTTAAAACAACAAATTCTAAACAAAAAGTCTGTGATTTGAAGTTTGAAAAAATTGTAATTTGTTTGAGATTTGGATTTTTATTTTATTCCACCATCACATCTGCAATTAAAACATCTTCAAGTGGTTTATCGTCTGAATTCGTTGGAGTATTGTTAATTTTATCAACAACATCCATACCTTCGATAACTTTACCAAAAACAGTGTGTCTGCCATCAAGATATAAGTTATCTACAGTGTTTATAAAAAACTGACTTCCGTTTGTACCTGGACCAGAATTTGCCATAGAAATAGTTCCTTTAACATTACTCAACCCTTGAACAAATTCATCTTCAAATTGATAACCTGGTCCGCCTGTCCCCCACATAGATTTATTTGCAACATCTTTTGATAGTGGGTCACCAGATTGAATCATAAAATTTTTTATTACTCTATGAAATCGAACTCCGTCATAAAAATTTTCATTGGTAAGTTTAATAAAATTAGCAACCGTTTTGGGAGTTTGCCTCGCAAAAAGTTCTAATTTTATATCGCCTTTATTTGTTTTTAATATAACTATTTTTGTTTCTTCATTCATATTTTCCTGTTGTCCATTATTATTGTTTGTAATTTCGGATTTCGAATTTAAAATTTGATTCGTATTTTGTATTTCGGATTTTTGATTTGTATTTAATGCTAACAAAATCAACCCCCCAATTATTATCATCAAAAAAATTGATAGAATTATTTGTATTCCTTTATTCATAATTTCCCATTCTTAATATTTTTTTTAATTTTCTTGCACTTTTTTTAAAGATATCAAATCTTTTTCCCTTTCCTCTCCTAATTCGTCTCTCCAGATCTTCTCTGACTCCTTCTATTGCACTTCGTACATCAAAATGTTTTGATTCAGATCTTATAACTTTCCCTTTAAAACTAAAGTTTATTTCAACTCGGAAAACTTCTCCCTTTTTGTGGTGAGTGCTTCTTTCTATTTCTACTTCTGCCAAAGCGGTTTCATCACCCCTTAGATCTAAAAACCTTTCTACTAAATTAATTTTATCCCGAACCATTTGATCAATGTCGGGTGTCATATTAAAATTTGTTGATTTGATATTTATATTGATCATAATAGTCGTATTTTAACATAAAATTTTATCAACAGAAATTAATTTATTTGGACTCCTGTGACCATTTATTATTTTTACTTTTTGAGTTTTAAAATATTTTTGAAGAATTTTCAAAATACGTTTGTTTGCAAGGTTTTTTTCTGCTTTCTCCTTAACTGAAACTTCAAAATATTGTGGTTTTAATTCCTTAATATATTCCTTTTTTTGTTTGGTCTTGACCTTTACATGAATATACATATTAAAATAATAACAAATTCAATGATGAAAAACATGAAAAATTACTGTTAAAAGAACCCAAAAAAATTACTTTTTGGGTTCTTTAGAAACAGTTTTGTAAATCTCCTCAACAAAAAAATCTCTTAACTTTCTGGAATTAAAAACCTTCTTTGCTTTTTTAATTTCCTGTAAATTCGCCCCATTAATATAAACAAAACCAGATAAACCACATTCTACCGATCGTGAAGTAATTTCATATGTTATTTCAACTTTTGCTTTATCACCAACACACAAAAGAAATTCTTTTAATAAACCCGGAGGTACAGCCAGAATTCTATATATTATTTTCATTTTTGTACTTTTGAAAGAGTTTAAATCAAAAACACCTTTTGTCAATTAATAAATATAGTTAAAAAAATCTTATCTCCTTTTTTTATTAACTTTTTGGATCAACATTTCTTTTTTTATTGCTAATCTTTTTTTTGTTTTTTTGGATCTTGAGGTTTTTCTCTTCCCCACCCCTGTTTTTCTTTTTGCCATAGGAATATTCTACACCACAATATTGCTTTTGTCTTGATTTTTGATATTATTTTTGTCAGTTCTTTTTAAAATCAATGTTCCATTAATTTGGAATTCATTCCCCTGTAGCTCAGCGGTAGAGCAGTCGCCTGTGTGTAAAGCTCTGTTGTATTATACTAATAATATAATATGGCTAAAAAAAGAGTTTATACCGACAGAGCCTCCTACATGGTTCAAGCAGTTAAAAAGCGAAGAATAAAACTTCGAAAATTAGCTCGTGAATATAAAGGTGGCAAATGTGAAATTTGTGGATATGACAAATGTGATAGAGCACTTTCCTTTCATCATATAAATCCTAAAACAAAAAGTTTTGGTTTATCTGACAAAGGGCTTACAAAAGCCTATAATACTATCAAAAAAGAAATTGATAAATGCATTCTAGTGTGTGCAAATTGTCACATGGAAATTCACGAAGGTATTACGCAGCTTCCAGCACGAAAGTCTGGTCGAAAATAAGGTGAATTGTCTGGAAGCCCATCATTCAATGGGTAATCAGCAGCCAAGCTTATTTCAAAATACGAAATAGGAAGGTTCAGAGACTATCCTTTATGGAGTAGTCCCGAGCGTAGTCGAGGGACGAAGCGCCTTACACCTGTGTTTGTAAGAATATGGTGATGATATAGTCCATCCCTTTAAGTAATTTTAGGATAAATGTAAGCGATTGGTCGTAGGTTCGAATCCTACCGGGGGAGCAAAACAAGATGAGATGGCACGAAAGTGCCATTTTGTCTTTCTACACAAGGGTTTTCTACAGTTCGAGAATCGATTTTCAGGTCATTTAGATCAGCAGACAAATTCTTTGCCATAATCTCGGAATTAGCCAGTGAAATAAAGGGATTCTCACTATTCTCAGTCAGTTCGAGAACTTCGTTGAGTTTTGGCATCCACTTCGCCAAAAAAGCAAAACCTTTCGTGTATTCAGGTGTTACTTCACCTTTCAGTACGTGCACGGTTGAGAACGCATAAGATAGCAACAATCTTCTCTCCTCAGTCGAAGCTTTCTCGCTGAGATAAATCTCTCTTGCCCTCAAGGCAAGTTCGTGAATTGAATATCCGACACGATAGTATTCTGTATTATCAGAATTGAGCTTCTTGAGGTTGTTCACGAGTACTTCTTTTTCCTGTCCGAACTCTTTGATTTTTTCATCATAGAAGCTGTTATCAATACGTCCATCAAGCTTATCGTTGTACATTGTCCTGATTCTTTGGTCGATTCGCTGGATTGAGTTATTGATATTTCTTACCTGCGTATCGTGATACTCAATTTCCTCTGCGTGGCTCTCTTTTAGGGCTTTCTTGAGCACTTCTAGTACTTTGTCATTCTTGGGTGCTATCGAGCCTATATGGGCAAATAACGCCTCTTCTACGGCTTCCTGACGCACGTACTTCTTATCTTCCGCAAGCTGTGATTTACATTGCTTGCAAGCACCATACCACTGACCCTTTTGAAGCTCCCACGTAACAGTTCGGCGACAACTACCGCAGAAGATTTTACCTCGCAGTTCTTTGTCGTGCGTTCGGTGATATGGAGCACTAAGTCTCCTTAACTTTGCCTGCACTAGATCGAATAATTCCTTAGTGATGATTGGTTCGTGTTTACCATCATACTCTTTGCCGTTCCAAACAAACTTTCCATAATAGAAAGGTTCGCAGAGTAATTTGTGAATCTTACTCTTAACAACACGAGCACCGCTTCGACTTCTAAAACCAAGCTCGTACATCTTCTTACCGAGTGACGGCGTTGAATAGTTGCCAGTTGCATATAGTTCAAACATCTTGTGGACATACGGTGCAACATCGGGATCGATAATGTGAATCTTATGTCCTTTTTCTCCGATCGTTTTATATCCAAGCGGTGGAGTTGTTGGAATCCAACCTTGAGATATTTTCTCTTTCTGACCTTTTCGTACCTCCTCTGAAAGGTTGTTGGTGTAGAAGCGAGCAATCGCTACTTTCATATCCCACACAAGGTTTTCGTGTGCTTTGGTGTTTCTACTCACTACAAAGCTTTCCTTTACGAAGTGAATCTGACGATTCTCACCACCAAGTACCCAGTCACTAGCTGTGGCGGCGTCTTTGAGATTTCTGGTAAGTCGGTCAATCTTCTCGCAGATAATAACGTCAGCTTCACTTTTAATCACGAACTGTATCATTTCATTGAACGTTTTTCGTACCTGCTTACCACTAGCCGATTCAGTGACTTTATAAATCTTGATGATTTCAAAATCGTGCTGATCTGCGTATTCTTTGAGAAGCTTCTCTTGTGCTTCTAGGGAGTAGCCAGTTTCTTCTTGCTCTTTTGAAGACACTCTGGCATAGATTACTGCTTTTATTTTCTCATTAGTTTTCATATAAGTTCTATTAGTTAATTTTAACAATTTACGCTTGGAGCGCATAGTTATTTTTAATCCTGATAATTTTTGAAGAAACGTTTACAGATTGAATCGAGCATAAATGACATCAGCATTTTTTCAGATCTTGCGATCTCTTTAATTTTTGTGTGCCACTCTTTATCAATTCGAACCTGTACTGTCTTTCTTCGTTTACTCTTTCGAGCAAAATACTTTCTCACTTCGTCATTATTCTTTTTGGCTTCTTCAATATCTGCCTTGGAATAACGCTTTTTTGACCTTGTCGACATATTTTTATTACACTTTTATTTCCCTCATATCTTATTTTTGGGATTGGGTTGATAATGTATTTGTGGGTTGATTACTAAGTTTGACCCCCCTCAACAAAGTCATTCTCAGTACAAGTTCCTCCGTTGCTGTGCAGATGAGGTCGTCCGTTGAGAAGTGTTCACTCAGAGCGGACGCTATTATCTACACACCAAGAAAGGTAGCAGTCGGTTTTTTCGGGAGACTCACTGATGACTCCCACCAACCCATTTGTCACTAGGAAACTGTCACTTCCTTGCGATGATCAATCTTTGCAAGCAAGTCAAAGTAATCCACCCAGTTCAGGAGGATTTCATATGCGTCTTTTTCGTCCAAGACAACACCGAACTCTTGTTCGATGACTTCTTGAAACTCTTTGACTGTTGCATTACTGATCATATGCAAACAATAAATAATCCACCGTGGTGTTTACGAAATGGTGGTATATGGTGGGTTTGGAATAAGAAAAAACCCCTTAAAATAAGGAGCTTTTCTAATCCCACCAAAAAATCAAAAGTTGTTAACCACTTTTTCTTTCGTCCACCACCATTGCAACTGATCCTTTTACTGTTTTAAGCTTAAACTTTAATGGGAGTTTGTTCTCTTTGAGAGTTCTATTAACTTCTTTTAGATTGTTTCTGATAACTTCTTTCTTGTTTGTATATTCATCATACTTATCTGTGGGGAGTCTCATTGCATCAAAGACGCTATCAATCGTTCGTGGGACACCCATAGGATCAGATAGGGTCATTACTAACTTAGCTTTTTTTGATTTAACATCATCAGAAAGACGTGCTTTTTTACCCTTGGCTAAGATATACAACGCACCTTTCTCTTTAACGAATTGAATGTTTGTTTTTGATTCTTCAATCTTTACAGGTAGATCGGTTTGCTCAAGTTCCTTCAAATAAGCTTTTGCCTTATCACGAAAATCATCTTTACAAAGAAGATCATAACTTGCGTCGTCTTTCAAAAACCACGTGATGATCATTCCTTTATCCTCAAGGTGTTCGAAAATTGGTTCGATATTTCGATCCTCAATTTTGGAATCATAAGTCAAATCATAGATCGGAACATTAACCGACGTTGGATTTTCTTTACCTAAAGAGTGTTCTTCGAGAATCCTCTCAAGAACTAATTTAATTTTCTCATTTGCTTTCAGAGTCATAGATTATCTTTTTCTCTTCATCAGTTAACCTATACAGATCCATAACAAAATTATTTAAAGACTGTTTGTATACTAAAACATCTTTTTCAGATTTACCCCTTATCGCACCGATAAGCTGATTCACTATATCTAATAGTGCGATTCGTTGAGTGTTATCAATTTCTGGGAATGGAGTTTCTTTGATATCTCCGTATTTAAGCTTAAATCCCGCCATACCCGCAATGGAATATTGTTGATAATAGAACCATTTAATAAAAGTGGAACTAAGTAGACCGAATGCAATTTTCAATTCATCTTGACTCTTATTGTGAATCCATACAGTAGGACGAGTGCCTAAAAAATGTCCATCCAAATCTAATCCAATATTTAGCCCTCCCATTGAAGCTATTATGAGTTTTGGAAGTGTTTGTATTTCTCTGGTTGGAAATAATTTTAAGAAATCAACTCTTTTAACAATTGGTTTGTTGTAGTTATGACCATCATATTTGAATTTTTTTACACCGTAATATTCTCCTAAAAGACTTAATGTCCCCGTACTCACGAGCTTTATATCAGTTTTGGGATCAAAATTAACTTCTTCTGATATTAAATTAGACAACTTATAAAAATCAGGAATTGAAAAAGAGTGTCCTATCTTGTAGTAGTCGGAAAATGTTTTTTTAAATCTTTGTTTTACAGACTTTATAACCTCTAGAGAAGTTGACAATAATAATCCTAAGTTCGTTGCAGAATCAACAACATCACTTCTACTTACTAATCGCGTGGTGGATAAGCCGTGATTATTAAAATCGGTAATTGATAAAGATGTACGTTTTTCTTCTTTTGAAAACAAAGTGATGAAAGTATTTACAGATGCACCATCAAAATCTGAGTATTTCTTAAAATCAGTAAAACTTAATATGTGTGGAGCAAGAATAGATCTAAGTTTCAAGCCAAACTTTGCCGAAAGCCATTGATTTGCAGTAATTAAGCAACAAACTCCTTTTTCCTCTAATAAATTGTATGAGAATTCAAAAAACAACACATAAATATCCCATTGATCAAAAGTTGCGGTGTAGTTAGTAATATATTTCTCTTTTAATAACTTATCTATTCTAGTATTTTTTATATAAGGAGGATTACCTATAATTACATTAAATCTTAAGATACCGAACATAAACTCAGAATTAAAAAAGCTTGCGGTCGTCTCGTTATCAAATGGTCGATATGTTTTAAGTTGTAAAGATTTTTCTGACTCACCAAACATATTAGGATTTGTTTTTACCAGTTTATCGTAGTCATCTCGAAGTTTTTTCTTTTTATTGAGACTTCCTGTATTGAAATAGGCATCACGAATATCTTTGAGTTTATTCTCAAGTTCAGGATCATCACCAAATGCACTGATTCCGCTTTTATCTAAATCAATCAGTGAGTTCGCACACACAAACTTAAACTCTAGGTTTGGAAGTGGCTTGATTTTCTTTGAGTCTGCTTCCTCATCCACAATGATCGAAAGCCACGTTCGGAGACGTGCTATTTCGACCGCCATTGGCTCTATGTCCACTCCATAGATGTTCTTTTCAATAATCTGTAACTTTGTCTTGTAGGGGTCAAAACGGGCTTCTAGGCGTTCATAAACCTTTACCAAGAGCTGTAACATACCTATTGGGAAAGCTCCTGATCCACACGCAGGGTCAAGTACCTTGAGTTCATCAAGAGCGTCGATGATTGCTTCCTTATAGGGCTTCCAGTCACGTCGCCAGTTGTGGTCTTGGTCTTGGAACTCTTTATCAGGACGATCAATCAATTGTTCTAACC
Source organism: uncultured Candidatus Saccharibacteria bacterium (assembly GCA_964618845.1). Taxonomy (GTDB): domain Bacteria; phylum Patescibacteriota; class Minisyncoccia; order Phycocordibacterales; family JAACPR01; genus CAZUCU01. Next base: position 26,199 of record CAZUCU010000004.1, on the reverse strand, counting down.
GCTGATCCCTATGCTCGTCTTCTGGAAGCTTTGTCTTCAAGTATTCTTTGAGAGATTCACGACACATATAGTCCACAATTTCACGTGGAGTATAAAATGCACCTTTTGCTTTTCGTGCTTGTCCGCCGTCTTCTTCTGTCATTTCGGCAAGGAGATTTTCAAAAATACGTCCTAACATTTCAGGATCGATTGCTACTTGTTGGAACTGACTGGTACTTTCATCAGTCGTAAAGTTATATGCAGAAAGGAATCCAAACAAATCATCAAAATAATTCTTTGGGAATGTAAGTTTAGTGCTCTTATAGAGATCTGTATCACGAGCTTCAAACAAACCTCCGTTTAGAAACGGTGTGACTTCGTCCTTGTATTCACGATCAGGAATTGGAGTATTAAGAACACCAAAGAAAAGATTTTCTAACTTAGTTTTGTAGTATTCATTGTCGGATTCAAATGACTCTGAATCAAAGTACTTTTTATCTGCGTTGATGATTCCTTTCTTATCCAAGAACCAACAGAAAATAACACGACCGAGCAATCGGTTTGCGAATAGTGAAGCGTGCTTTTCATCAAGCACATCCTCTTTCGTAAGATGCTGACGAAGCGTGATAAATCGCTCACTGATACCAGCGTAAAACTTCTTGTTGAGAGGTTGAAGATCGAAGCTTTCCCAAAGGATCGAATGAACTTCTTTCTTGTTGCTGAAATCAGAAATTGAAGCCCACTTCGAGAAGATCTCTTGATATGTAGCAGTGAGTGCTCCTTTGAGTTCCAGTGTTCGGATCACATAACTATTACTCAAGACAATGATGATACGATCAGCACTTTTTGGCACAACAAAATCAATACCTAGATTGTATTTTGAGTTAAACGGCTCATCTTCAAAGTTTGGAGTAAGTGCCTGAATCCAAGAGATAGTACGTTTTGATGGCTTTGTAAGACCGTAGAGCTTGAAGTCGATATTGAGACTATTCTGAGCGTGGATCTTGTAGGTAGCCCGACGGTCTACCACAACAGCGTCTTCGTAAAACCACTGAGCATTGGCAGAGATTTTTTGATTATCAACATTGAACAACTCAAAGTTTTTGGTGTCATCGACAGAGACAGAATCATCCAAAAGACGGATAACAGAAAGGATCACCCGTTGTGCCTGAGCGAGTGATTTCTTTTCTGAAAGAGAATCGAGCTCTTTCTGTATCTCTTGAATTGTTGATAATGTTCTAGTCATTTTGTTTTACGTAGTAAAGTACGCTTTCCGCACGCTTCGGTATTTCGACTTCTTCATCACCACCGAGCTTGCTGATTTCTTTTGCGAGTTGAGTGAGTTTCTTGAGACTTTCTTGATACATCTCACCTTTGTTTTTCTGACTCATTACTCGACGCTTGAGTTGGTTTACCTCTCGTTTGTAGAAGACATCTTTTGTCTTGAAGGCGTCTCGAACAAGATCGATTTCGTCCTCAGTGATACCGTTCTCAAAGAGTAACCGGAGTACATCGTTTTCTTGTCCGATCAATGCACCAGTTTCTTCTTCGCTAAAGTATTGAAGTACTCGTGACTCAACCTGATCCTTAACCGCAACTTTATTCGCTGAGATCTTGTCTGGTGTTCGAGTATTGTCTTCTGGTGTTGTTCTGATCCATTCGAGGGCTTGCAGTTGTGATACTGCTTGAATCTGAGTACCGTCACGATCAACTTTCACAAATTGGAATCCGATCTGATCTGACTCAGAAAAAAGCTTAACGAGTCCGAACACATCAGAGCGATCCTGACCACGTACTGGTGTGGTAGGAGTTACCGCCCACTTACCCTTAGAGATAGAGTAGATTGCTTTCTTGTACTCATCAGAATACGTCTCGCTTGAATTGAACCGCTTGAGGTCAATTACGAACTCATCTTCGGAGAGCAAGAAGTCTGACGCTTTCTCAGCTTCATCAATCGCTTTCATTCGAGTAACAAGATCCTTGCTGTAAATATCGCTTACAGAATCGGTATATTCGATAGGGTTTTCTGGTTCATCGAGCACTGGCGTATCTGTACCGATTGTATTTCGGATAATATCGATCTTTCCTTGGAGTCTTTGGATCAGTTTGAGGTAGGTATCAAGCTTTGCTTCTGGTCGCATATTGTAGATATACACTTCGTCGAAGTTTGATCCGAGACGATTTACACGACCGTTTCTTTGAATCATTCGGACTGGATTCCAGTGGAGATCGTAGTTCACCAAGATGCCTGAATCTTGCAGGTTTTGTCCCTCAGAAAGTACGTCTGTTGAGAATAGATACTTGAGTTCGGTCTCTTCGTCTTTGAGTGCGTACTTCTTTGATTTTGGAGAGAATCGAGAAGCGATGTTTTCTGAATCACCTCGATTCTTTGAAGATACGAATCCTGTATTTTCAGCAGTCACGCACGAAGCGTGATTCTTGATGGTGCTTTCGAGATAGTTGATCGTATCTGCGTAGTATGAGAACACCAGTACCTTTTGATCGGGATATTTCTTGTTGAGGTCTTCGAGAAGTTCTGCAAAACGCTTAATCTTTGAGTCGTCTTGATCGAGGATTTCAAGCTGTTGTCTGATGATTTCTACAAGCTTTTTCTCAAGTTGAAGATCCTGCTTCATCTGCTCAAGTTCGTAGTTTTTCTCATCAACTTCGTCGAGGGTATTTTCTTGGAGTGATTCTTCATCAACTTCCAAATCTTCATCACCTAGACTAGCTTCAAGTGCTTCAAGGTCTTGGAGTGATACGATTTTGCCCTCATTGATTCCTTTCTCGAATAGTTCAAGCTTGCGGATGTATGTATCGAGAGATGATTTAAGAGCACTTACTGACGACTCCATTCGTTTCAAGAAAACGGTTCGAAGAATACCGAAAATACCGAGCTGTAGTAGAAGTCTCTTGCTCTGGTCTGAGTTAAGACCGATCTCTTTGATTTCATCACGTGTTTTGCCGTAGTACTTGCTCTGATACATCATCCAACGATATGGAATGAATCCGAGCATAAGGATCAACTGGAATACGAAGTACATCGGATTCTCATTATCGAGCACGTCCTGATCGATCTTTTTTGTCACATTTCCAAGCTGATTGAGTGGGTGTTTGAGATCCTTACACTTTTCTACGATCTCCTTTGGATCGAGAAGGTACACGTCTTCAAGTGGAATTGACTGAGAATCAATAGACCTGATTTTAGATACGAGCTTTTTATCAAGTTCATATTCGGTTACTTCTGGCACAACTCTTGGGAACTTCTTTTCTTCACCATTGATTGTGAGCGATCCGTATTCTTGCTCAATACCTTGTCGAGTACGACGAACGATAAACGTACGGATGATTGGAGTCATTACCTGTCGGATATAGTCGTAGTCGATCTTGCCGTCACGCTTAATGTCCTGATTGATTTTCTTTTTGAGGTTTTCAACTGCCTGATAGAAGCTGATCTGCATTGTCTGCTTCTTTTCATCAGCAATAGTCACTTTCAACACCTCAGCATCACCACCAGTACCAAGCAAAATTTGATTGGTAATATCACTCAACTGGTTGTTGATTGGGGTGGCAGTAAGCAAGAGAACGTGAGCTTTTGGATTTGCACGTACCCATTCAAGTAACTGCTTAAAGCGTGTCCCCGTAGTTTGTCGGAGATTGTGTGATTCATCGATCACGAACAAAGAAACACTGGCGATAGAGTCGAGATTCTGTTTGTTTTCAATCTCACGTGGATTTTGAAGTGTAATCGGTTTTAGACCGTAAATACCCTCAGAAGCAAGCTCAACTTCCCATTGCTGTACAAGGGATTTTGGACAAATAATTTCAACACGTTTTTTACCCTCAGGATTATCAATGTATTGCTTGAGTACACCAATAGCGGTCGTTGTTTTACCAAGACCCACTGAATCGGAAAGCATTGCCACGTTGTATTTTCGCAAACGTCGCAAGAGAGCGTGAATGTTCTTTTGTTGGAAATCAAAAAGAGTCTTTCCTTGTCCATTACTTACGATCTCAATATCATCTTCAATTTCTTCTCGATAAAGTTCGTAGAGGGTTTTTATGTATGTTTCGTATGGAGAATAGAGCACGTCTCCAACTGGTGAAGATTCAAGGATCGCACCAAATTGTTCGTTCCAAAGCTCAGTCGTTTCATCATTCCAAAATGAATCAAACCAAAACAAGTGACCGACTTCTTGATCGTCATTCTTTGGCTGAAATACTACGACTCGATGATCTGATTCAAGGGCGTTAAGTTCAGTGTTGTGTGTCAGACCATTCTTGGTGAAGTTTGATGATCCGATAATACCAACCGCTTCGCTGGATTCGTATGATCCGAATATAAAACACTTAGCGTGCAAGAAGTTCTTGCGGTATACACGTACTTCAAGTTTTCCTGAACTGATCCATTCTTTTATTTCTGAAACGATCTCTTTAAGATTTGATTCAGGTGCGATCATTGAAAGATCGAGCTTAAAGTCCTGATCTGGGTAGTCTAATTCGGGCTGAGAGAGCTGATGACGAGGGATTAAAGGTTCACGACCGATAAGTAAGCGTATTTTCTTATAGTCTTTCAAAACAGGAAGCACCAACCGCATTGCTTCAAGATCCCAATATCCAGTCGCAATAGAAAGCTCGTCGTGAGTCTTGCTTATTTCGATGAATGTATCGAGAAGTGTTTTTCTATTGTTGTCGATTATTTTGGGTAAGTTCATAAAATTATTTTTTGGGTTGGTGTTTATGGTTCTTTAGGAAGTTTTCAAAGTCTTTCGCTTCTATCCTAAACTCCTTACCAAACTTATACGCCTTAAGTTTGCCCGCTTCGATATAGCGGTAAATGGTCATAATGTTCACCTCAAGCTTGTCGGCAAGCTCTTGTGCGGTGTAAAACTCACTGTTTGTCATTACTAAATTATACTTAACAATGCTTTACAATGCAAATTATTTGAAGGATAATTAAATACGTCAGATTGTTGTATCTAAAGAAATTAAATGACTAGTATAAATGAACTAAATTTTGAATATATTGATGACAAAAACTTCTTTGTTAATTTTTTGTCTTACGGAGATCTGCAAAAGCTCGAAAGAGAATACACTGATTATTTTGATTTCAGAGATCCAACTACAAAAAGGCGTGAGTTCAATTTATTAAGAAAAAAATTACTACCTACACTCCTCAAGAGAGATAATAATCAATGCCAACTTAAATTTGATTGTTGTGATAATAAGAATCTAGTGATCGATCACTTCATACCACTATCGTCAAACAAGCTCAATCGGAAACTGAGAAATATGAAAAATTTGAACAATAAGAAACCTAAGGCACAAAGCTTTGGTTCGAATGACCCAAAAAATTTACTTGTTGCTTGCGAACGCTGTAACTCCTACAAAAAACATCGTTTCTATAATCCGATTACAAAAGAAATAGTGTAAAAAATTGAATGTCCTGTAATTAGGTTTATCGGACATAGACGCTATTTTTTGGGCTTCTTTTCAATATCCAAAAAGATCGTTTTGCCATTCTTGTCGATCTTTATTTTGCCCTCAGCAAGCAAGCGACTTCTGATTCTTTTGAGCACTTCGCCCAGCTCAAACAAGCTTTTCAATTCCTCTTTAGTGAATATGTGACTATCTTTCATTTTGAATTACATTAAATCTCTTAAAGCATTCAGCGACTTCCTGAGCTTTGTGTGCAATATCAATCTCATCATCGTAGACGATCAGCATTTCAAGACTCTTGTGCCGACTGAACTTTCGCACGTCTCGCACGTCGAACGTCTCTAGGAGTGTGGTGATGTAGTAGTGTCGTAAGCCGTGCACGGTTTTGTCGATTCCTACCTCATCAAACAACGCTTTCATTTCACGATTGATCGTCTTGGTGGTGATTCTTTCGGTCTTTCTGTTGCCAAGACTCTTGAACAGAATACCGCTTGCGATCTTGTTAATCCGCATATACTCACGCAACGCTCTGACCGTTTCGGGGAGCAAGTGGATCGCTTCCTTGTCGTCACGTCCTTTTCCTTGTACGTGCGCTTTCTTGGCTACTAAATCAATATCTTTCACATCAAGTCGAGCAAGTTCTATCTGTCTTAATCCCTGAAACATTAACAGGCAGAAAAATGCCTTGAGTCTCGTGTTTCGTTCAGTGCTTGAGAGAGAATAGATCAGCTTTACGAGTTGCTCCACTTCCTCGTGACACAAACCCTCACGCTTGTGTTTATTGCTCTGCATAAATGACTTTACGTTTACCGTTATCTCAACAGGCACAACACCCAAACGATACAGTTCCTTGAGAAAGATTCTTGCCGTCGCAAGGTATTTGTTTTTAGTGGAGATTGCCATATCATCACGATCTATCAAATACCTCTTGAACTCTAAAAAGCTATTTCTATTGAATTGATTAGTGTTCAGAAAATTAAGAAACAATCCGATCCGATTCTTGTATTCAATGCGAGTATTCAAGCTCACATCGAGTAAATCAAAAATCTTTTTTGCCTGATCTTCAAAATTAGGTACTTCGAACACGCTACTATTTTTTAGTATTATTTCGTTCATATTTTTAGTTAATTTTAGTCACTAGTTTCGATAGTTTGATGTATCGAAATAACTAGGTGATTTTTTAATAAAATATTTCTCTAAATAAGGTTTAATTAGTAATTAGTGGTGCAAACAAAAAAGCCCGTTTTTACTTGCGAAACTAGGGCTTTTTTACATATTCGATATGTTCCATTTTCACACCTCTTTGATTGAATGATGGCTCTAACATTTCGTGTCTGTGGCAATCTGTATGCTTTGCTTCGCTACACATCACACAAACTTTCTTTCCTTGCTCTACCATCTCGACCAACTCATCAATAGTCTCTTCGTAGTCTATATTTTCACCTTTACCACCAAGATTGTTTCCTTTGAATAAGTAGGCAATGTTTGCTTTACCTAGCTCCTCAGACAGAGATTTAAGATTGTACTGCGGACAAAACCTACTTCTCGGATACGTTCGTATATCGACCAGTGTATCTATTTGATTCTCTTTGAGTCTTTGCAGAAACTCCGAATACGCTCGGTTGCTATGACCGATTCCAAAAATTATTTTCATATATTTTATTTATTCTTGATAAATGACCTTGCCGTCAAAGGTGATTTTTTCTGGCTTCCAACTAGCGATATTGTCGGGATCACCACCTGTATAAATCATCACAACTTCCCAGTTAGATCGGAGGGTAGCACCGTAACTGTTCTGACTATCGACACAAGATGAAACTTTGTATTTATTCTCTCCAAGACCTGTTGCTGTACCTCTGCAAAAGTCTGCGGAGGACGGAGATTTAAGAGATTGTAAAATGTATGGCTCTGCATACGCAATCGCTGACTGCTCATAATCGTAAGCCGTCGGTTGCTTTGGCTGAGATCGAGTTGTAGAACCTCCGCCTATACTTGAAATAATAATGCTAGAAAAAACACCGACGACCATAAGTACTCCTAGGAGCTTAACGATCGACGATGTGGGTTGTGGTAATTTGCTTCCACAGTGCGAACACTTTTTTGCTTGGGGAGATACTTCCGCAAGACATTGAGAACATTTCTTCATCGGGTTTTGTTCCATAAAAAATAAGCTAGCTGATAATCAAGCTAGCTGACCTATGGCTCGGATAGACTCTGAACCGCACGCCAGCTAGGTCTTGCGACCCCTATACAGTTTCCCGTATAGACCCGATGAAGAGCCACTGAACGTGCGGTTCAGAATCTTCATCGGGATTTGCAACCATACTTTAGAGAAAAGTCTCTAAAGGTTAGGTCGACTGGTATTCAGTTGTATTTATATTTTAGCAAAAATACCCCTTAAAGCAAAGGTTTTTACGGTAATTTTAATTCATCATTAGTTATTTTTATTTCATTGTTCGGTATTTCGATTGGAAAATTATTGAGGTCTTTAAGAAGATAATCTGTTATATTTTTATCAGGATTATCTCTAAGCCAAATACTCATATTCCACATATGCTCTTTGTGGGTTCTAATGATTTCTTTTCTTTGAGAATACACCCAATCTCTAAAAACAGGAGTTGACTTCAAAAATCTGTAATACGTTTGTCTTGAGATATTATATTTTCTAATAAACCTCTTTACAGAAAACTCGTATTCATACTTAAACCAGTTAAGGATATGTCTTTTTAGCGATCTTCGTGACATTCTGCCGTCCGCAAGTTTTCGACCGCCACCTTTTCTTCGTTTTCGTTGTGCTTTTTTCATATATAAAATTACTTCGCCAGAGCGATAAGATTATTGATTGTATTCAAATGGTATTCAGGATCTGGGTATTCACTAGCCCAGTCAAAAGTTCGAAATGCACACCTCCATTCGAGCCAAGTTGGACAAAGGGTGAAAAAAAGATTGACAAAAGATATAGTTTTGATAACATATTTATATCACGACGAAGAGGTTCTGTAGGGGTTCTGTCCCTTGCAGAGCTTTTTCTTTTATTTAAGCTCTAATTTATTTTTCTTTCTATTTAAAAATTCAAATATATTTTTGTCAGGTCTACTAAGTTTTTTTAATAATGCAGAATATCTTGTCTCATCAGGAACAAGAGGCATTTCTAATTTTTTTTGTTCTAATAAATATTCTACTAAACAACAAAAATCACCATCTCCAGAAACAATTATCGCTTTATTAAAATTACTAATTTGTATCATCGTATGGAGAACTAATTCAGCATCGACATTTCCTTTAACTCTTCCATCTTTTAACTCAAGTGTTGGTTTAAAAATACAAATATACCCCATACTTTGCAGATTTGTGTATAAAGGTTCATTTCCTGGAACATATCCAATAAAGATATAAGCTTTATTAACTGAGTATTTTTCTTCGAGATATCTTCTGAATTTCTTAAAGTCTAATTTCCAACCTATCTCTTTTATGCCAAGATTTAGATTTTGACTATCAATAAATGCAAAATTGTTATCGTGTTTTCTCATAATCTCGATTATATCATAGCAGTCTAAAGAAATTATAAATTATTTATAAAAACAATAGTAACTTAAGTAGTGGGGTAATTAAACACTTTTAATAATACGGGTTCGAACATCGTCCCACGTTTGGAGCAAATTTTAACGATTATGAACAGTTTAGATTATTTTTTGATATAATTATTTTATAAAAAAATTTCTAATAATATTTTTTATAATTATTTTAGGTTTGATTGCTTACTATTTTTATAATAACAGAGCTACGTATTATGAAAATCAATCTCTAATTAATACTTACAAGATACTTTCATCTGAACCTGAATGGAACAAAAAATTAATATCTTCCGATAATCCAACTTCTTGGTATATACAAGAAAAACAGACAACAATTAAAACTAATAGTTATACAGAAGATGGTTTTTCTTGCGGAAATAACAAAGCTAAATTCATCAAATATAAATCATATAGTAATCCTTTTTATATAGGTGCTGGATATATATATTCTATTGTAGATTGTTCGGATTATTATTTTGTGTTTTCTTATGCTGATAACGGACCAAAACTTTTCGGCCCATTTGATAAATAATAATTTATATTTTCAATAAACTATTAAAATCCCCCATCGAAACCTCTGGAAACGGAAACACCTCCTCTAATCTAATAGTTCGTAAGTTGTACCTCCAAGCGAGCTTGTGAACATTGTGAATGTCGTGAATCTTTTTTAGTTATATAATATAAGTATGAAAAAAACATCAATAATAATTTTTTGCGTTGGATTATTAGCATCTCTATTTTTTGGTACTTCTATATATCAGTCTGTAACGGGTGATGCTTTGGGTGGAGGATATGGTGTTTTATTTGTTGGTTACCCGCTTATTATTTTAGGTATAATTTTATTTATATTTAGTTTGTTTATATATCGTCAGAGATAGTATAAGAGATGCAGGTTCGAACATCGTCCCAAGTTTGAAGCCTGTTAGAACAAAAATGTGAATATTTTAGCTTGACTTTTTTAAAAGTTTCTATAGTATAGTGGGTATTAAGACGAAGAAGGACCCGAACGGCCAAATACCTAAGGGGTCTTTTTCTTTTAGGGGGATTATCTTTTAAGAAATTTTCTTTCTAACATCTTTATCTTCTAGAAAAGATTTACAATCTGATTTCATCTTTTTATACAGAGAAGAAGCAAACTTTTTATTTGGAAACAGTAACATGGCAAATCTATTTTGTTCAATTAAAAAATCTACAAGCATTTTATAATCACCATCTCCAGAAACTAAAACTATTTTTTCGAATTTTTCCTTTAGATAAAGCTTTTTCATTACATAAAATATAATATCTGAATCAACATTACCTTTTTTGGTTCCGAGCATTGCAGGATTATGTTCTCTAAATTTTAATATGTAACCTGCTTTTTGAATTTTGTCATAAAGTTCTTCATTTTCATTTTGGACATATCCTAGAAAGTAATATGCTTCATCAACATTGTATTTATACTGTAGATATTTTCTGAATTTAACCAAATCAATTTCCCAAGAAGGAGTGCAACTTTTAGTTCCCATATACAAATTTTGTCCGTCTATAAAAACTATGTTCTTCATAATTTTGATTATATCATAGTGGTTTATAGAATTTTTAATTCATAATCAAGGTTCGAACATCATCCCACGTTTGGAGCAAGTATGATATGCTATACAAATGTACAAAAAATTAATAATTTTATCTTTTATTTTTAATGTATTTCTCGGTGCCTTTATGTTTGTATTTGGTGAGACTGATGATAGTCCGGGAGCACAATTGCTTGGTTTAGTGGTCACTATAGTTGGTATTTATGGGTTAATAAGTTTAATAAGAAACAAATACATATCAAATTCTTCCTCTAAAAATAATTAGTCACTTCCAACACTTAGTGTTGGCTTATAACATTAAAACTTAGAACATCTAATTCTGTTATATGATAAAATAACACCATGCAAAAAATAGCCACAAAAATATTTATTATTGCCTCTGTTACTTTTGCAATTATAGGTAGCATTATGATACTTGTTGGTGGTCCTGACGACGGTGGAATAATACAAAAATTATTCTTCATAAATGTATTTATAATACTTTCCTCTTTTGCACTTAGTGTTGCTGGTAAATATTTAAAAAATTAAATCTGCTTAAACAAAGAAAAAACAGACTTGGAAAAATTGTACTTATTTTCTATAATAGTGAGCACTTTTCCACTTTTTATGCACTGATAATCCCCTTTTTTGGTTGACTTTTTAAAATCTTGGTAAAATACTTAAAACAGGTTACTGTGGGATAATTTTGGTCCTAACCTAAGTAATTTTTTTAAGGAACCAAATGTACACGACTTAAATTATGAGGTTAAGATCGTGATAAAGGTATCCATTTTATAAATAATTAGCGACCAAAATTTTATATGGGTAACCAAAAAATGAAAAACCGCCCATCGAGGAGATGTCCTTGAGGCGGTTTTTCGTTAAAATATCAAAAAATATTTTCTTCATAAACAAACCTTGAAATCTATTCTAAGTTGAATTTGTGTTTAACCTCTGGTTAATAAATTTTCTGGTAATTGGTCCAAAGAAACCAATTGCCGGTGTTATACCATAATATTTTTGAAATTCGATTAAGGCCTGTTGAGTCAAATTTCCAAAATAAAAAGTCGCGCCATTCTGATTCAAAGCTCGAGAGGCAGATCCGATCTTTTGGCTAATAAGAAATAACTGCAGATTTTTTACATCTTCCCCAGACATACCCAATTTCAAATTTCTTTCAAATGTAGATTGAGGTGAAACAACTTCAACAGGCGGTAATTCCAAATCTTTACCAACCAATATATTATTAACAACAGAACGAGTAATGGGCCCAAAAAAACCTGAAGATGGAACTATCCCATTGGCTTCTTGAAAGCGTATCAAAGATAATCTGGTTTTTTCGCCAAAGATATTTGTTTCTTGACCAGGAGAACCAGGACCTAAAACAGAAACAATATAACCATTGGCGTTCAAGAATTTTTGAAGAAGTCTGACTTCATCGTCAATCATCTTGTATTTCAAATCACGATTTAATACCGTAAAATTGGTAGAAATTAAATTACCCGAGGTATCATCAAATAAATGAGAATATTGTTTTTTTAAGTTTAATGCTTCTTCTATTCTTCCAATAGAAATTAAGTTATTTACCCTACCTTGAATCGTAGTACCACTAGTAGTATTAGAGCTTTGTGGTTCGACTTCAGCTTCTGGGGTTGGGGTATATTCGATAATGGACACATTAGAGTCATCAATAGTATAAAAATATTCATAATCAAGATTGTTAGCGGTTATAATAAAGCTTACTGGACCGATTGTATCTGCTTGATCAACAACATATGAAGCTTGCCAATTATTACCACTAACATTAGAAATAGACGGGGTATTAGCGACTAAATCTCCACCAGAATAAAATTCAACACTAGTGGTAGCTGAAAGTGCCCCAGTAGCTGTAAATGAAACGGTTACTGTATCACCTGTATAAGCCAATGACGGAGTAGCATTATTTGAAGAAATAGAAATAGAAGACAAAGAATAAATAGGATCAACTTTTTCTATCAAAAAATTACCTGGTAAATCAAAACTAGTACATAAAGGAGAAGAATCATTATCACAAACTATACCACGTAAACCATAAGAACCGTTGGCAATTTCTGATATGTCCCAATCAAAACTAGTACTAGTGGTAGCAGAAACCAAAAGTGTGCTAGTTGCCCCACCAGAATCAAGTAAATAAATTGAATAATCTAAAACACTATTTTCATTAGGATCAGTTGCGGGATTCCATTCGATATTTAAAATATCATCAGGATTACCGTCATAGATAGCATTAGTCACCGGTACAACAAATGATGTTTGGTTTGGAGCCAAATTTGGTAATTCATAAAACATAAAAGTATCTGACGAAGTTGCAACGCCCCCTCCTTCATAGGTGGCTGTCACCAATGCAGTAATTCCGTCAGAATATATTGGATCGCGCCTTGCCATATGAATATGAGAATCTGGACAGCCAGTTTGAAGTGTAGTAGTCCAACCAGTCTGATTACCCGAATACCAACCATTATTATTGGTACACAATGCGGAACCCTGATAACGCAAAGTCCACCCACGATTATTGTTTGGTGAATTGGAATACAAAATAACCCAAAAATCATCTTCTATATCCAGATTTTTTAAACCAATTTTTCCATTGGCATTAGTATTTAGAGCCACCAACTTATGCGATGAGTCATCCGTGTGGGTATGATGAAAATCCGAGTTTTTGTCAAAAGAACCAACCAACTCCACCGATGAATTATTTCTCCAATCGGAATTAAAAAAACTAATATCTTTATTTTTTTCTACCAAATAAACTTCCAGACTGGCCGAATTAACAGAACTGTTTGGCAAAGCATTAAATTCAATAAAAAAACTGGATGAGGCCGTCATGGTGTAAGGGTTTTGAAAATGTAGGAGATAATATTTGTTTCGTCGCAAATCAATGTTAGACGGTGAATTGTTCCAAGTAATACTACTCGGAGCAAAAAATATTTCAGGATAAATACTATCTGGATAGATATTTTCACTTTCATAATAAGTAGAAGAAGCAGACATCGACTTGATTACTGTGTCATTATAAGGAGTACTAGAAGCATAATAATTCCAATAATCATCACCATCTCCATTTATACCAACAATAGAAACCGACACAGACTCAGGGGAACCAGAAACATTTGCCCGAATTTTATAAGAAGAGAAACGAGAAATATCCAAATTTGGAACTATCTGAATATCACTAACACTTTCAGCTTGTAAAACAAAGGGAATAAATAAAAATGTTAATAAAATAAACTTTTTCATGTATTCAAATAGTTAAAGACATATAAATACATTTTCATTAATATAATTTTCTTTTTAAATTTTTGTAATTTGAAGAGTTGTATCATAAATTTCCTAAATCAGCTTGAGTATCAAATCTAAGCCATTTCAAAAACTCTTCCCTCGCCTCTTCCACATTTTCATCTTTTCCTTTCCAAATCTTTAAGGCTGGACCCTGAATTGCTCTGGCATAAGAAAAAGCAATCTCAAAAGGAAGTGGTTCGAGTTTGGCAATTTCGTTTAAATTATTTCTTGCTTCTTCTGGAGATTGACCCCCTGACAAAAATACAACACCACCAATACCGTGTGGCACACAATTTATTAAAATTCTTACTGTTGCTTCAGCTACTTTTTTGAAGTCCATTTCCTCTCCTGATTTATTTCCTGGAACAACCATGCTGGTTTTCAAAATTAGAGAGCTAATATCTACTCCTTCTTCTCTAATTTCTCTAAAAACAATTTCTAAAACCTTCCCTGTTACCTCCTCTGCTTTTTTAATAGAATGTTTTCCTTCCAACAAAACTTCTGGCTCGATAATTGGTATTATTCCATATTCCTGTACCATTTTGGCATATTTAGCCAATCTAATCGCATTTTCAAGTATTGCGTCCTCACTCGGAATATTTCTTTTCTCATCAATTTCAAAAACTGCTCGCCATTTTGTAAATTTTAGACCCATATCTCTATACTCTGGTAATCTTTTTTCCAAAGTTTCAAGTCCAGAAGTTATTTTTTCATCTGGAAAATTAGGTGAATCAACCAAACCTGTATCTACTTTTATACCTGGAATAATTCCTAAATCCGATATATATTCAACAAAATTTTTACCGGAATCAGAATTTTGTCTCACAGTCTCATCATAAAAAATAACTCCACTAATAAAATTTTGTATTCCATAAGTTGATAGGAAAAGATCTCTGTATTTTCTTCTCATTTCTTCTCCTCCATCAATACCAACATTTTTTAGTCTTCTATCAGCGGTAGAGTTACTTTCATCAGCTGCCAAAATCCCTTTACCTTTGGCCATTAATTTTCTTATTGTTTCATATATTTGTGTTTCCATACTTATTATTTTATTTAGGTAATTCCCCGTTCTTTTTAAGATAAATCAAGTCTTCAGCAGTAATATTAAAAATATTGCCTTTAAGTCTTGGGTGTTTTTTAAAAGCTTCATTCTCTTCAAAACCCTCTCGATAAATTCTTGAGAAATCTTCATTAACCCAAAAATCCATTATCTCATTTCTTTTCTCTTCATGTTCCAAATCAACAAAACCTTTCAATCTACCAAAAATTTCGGTGGCCAAACGAATTTGATTTTGTAATCTATCTCGGGGAGAAATTTCACCACTTGCAATACCTTTCTCTCCTTCTATAATATTTTTTGAAGAATTTTCAATATTCATAATTTATAAATTTTATCACAAAAAAATTATCTTATAATAACTTTATTAGCATATTTCTCCATTATTTTTTTGAACTTTTGCATTTTCTCATTGCTATACCCTTCTCTTTTCATAAAATTTGGATCAAGGGTCTTGCCATAAACTACAAATTTTTGAAGGGCATAAAGGGGGGCTCCCTTTATCATTTTTCCTATTTTTTCAAAGTCTTCTGCATCAAGTTGCCCTTTTACAATAGTTGTTCTAAATTCATAATTTGGCGCTTTCTCCATAATCAATTTTATACTTTTCAAAATATCATCGGTATTTACCATTGAAACAGTTACTTCTCGATACCTCTCAATTGGAGCTTTTACATCCATTGCCACATAATCAAGTAATCTTTCTTCTAAGAGTTGTTCAACCATATCTGGTCTTGTACCCTGAGTATCCAATTTTACCTTGAAGCCCAAATTTTTTATTTTTTTTATAAATTCGGGTAAATCATCATGAATTGTCGGTTCACCACCCGTAATAACAATTCCTTCTAATTTTTCTTTTCTTTCTTTCAAAAAATTAAAAAACATTTCTTCAGTATAACCAGTTTTTATAGGTTGAATGGGTTTGGAAAGTTCAGGATTATGACAATAGCCACAAGCCATATTGCAACCTATAGTAAAAACTACACAAGACACCGCCTCAGGATAATCGATGAGTGAAGTTTTTTGTATTCCACCTAAAATCATCTTTAATTTAAAATCTGTTCTGGAACAACAGACACTGTTTCTTTTTTCTCTCTTGATATAGCTTTCTCATATTGATAGGTTTTTCTGTCTTTATATTCTGATTGTTTACCCTTATGCCATTGCTGGACTGGCCTCAAATACCCGACAATCCTTGAATAAACTTCGCAATCTGATCCACATATTTTACATTCATATTGTTCTCCTTTTTGATATCCGTGAACAGGACAAACACTAAATGTTGGAGTAATACTAAAATATGGGAGTTTATAATTATCACAAATAATTTTTACAAGTTTGGGAACTGATTTAACATCAGAAATTTCTTCTCCCAAAAACAAATGAACCACAGTTCCGCCGGTATATTTTGTTTGCAAAGTATCTTGTAAATCAAGAGATTCAAAAATATCATCAGTATAATTTACAGGAAGTTGAGATGAATTTGTGTAATAAGGTTCAGCTCCTTGATCACATGCAGGAGTATTAGCAACTTTAATGTCTGAAAATCTTTTTCTATCGGCTTTAGCAAATCTATAAGAGCACCCTTCGGCTGGTGTTGCTTCCAAGTTATAAAGATTTCCGGTTTCTTCCTGATAAGAAATTAATCGATCTCTCATATGGATCAAAACTTCTTCTCCAAAAGCTTTTCCCTCTTCGTCTCCCATTGTTTTGCCAAACAAATTTAAAGAAGCTTCATTTAAACCAACCAGACCAATAGTTGAAAAATGATTCACCCAATAAGATCCTCTGTCTTCTTTAATTTTTCTAAGATAAAACTTGGTATAAGGATAAAGATTCGCATCGGTGAATTTTTCCAAAACTTTTCTCTTAATCTCCAAACTTTCTTTGGCCAAATCCATTTGTTTATTAAGCATTTCAAAAAACTCTTCTTTTGTTTTGGCCAAATAACCAAGCCTTGGCAAATTTATTGTTACAACCCCAACAGAACCGGTCATGGCATTCGCTCCAAAAAGTCCACCACCCCTTGCAGTTAATTCTCCAAGATCAAGTCGAAGTCTACAACACATAGATCGACTATCCTCTGGTTTCATATCTGAATTTACAAAATTAGAAAAATAAGGAATTCCATATTTAGCTGTAATTTCCCATAAACCTTCCAAATTTGGATTGTCGAAATCAAAGTCTTTTGTAATATTTACTGTTGGAATTGGAAAAGAAAATACCCTGCCTGAAGCATCACCCCTTGCCATTACTTCAAAAAACGCTTTATTAAATACATTCATTTCGTGCTGAAAATCTCCATATTTTTCTGATTTTATCTCTCCATTAATCACTACTTGTTGATTTGCAAAATTTGGTGATGGTTCTAAATCCAAAGTTATATTTGAAAAAGGGGTTTGAAAACCAACACGCGTTGGTACATTCATATTAAAAAGAAATTCTTGAATGGATTGTTTAACTTGTTGTTCATCGAGATTATCATATCTAATAAAAGGAGCAAGAAGAGTATCTACATTTGAGAAAGCAATGGCACCCGCCGCCTCTCCTTGCATTGTATACATAAAATTTACCATTTGACCCAAAGCAGTTCGAAAGTGTTTTGCTGGTGCCGATTCAAGTTTTCCTGGTACTCCCTTAAACCCTGTTTGAAGTAAATCAAACAAATCCCAACCAACACAATAAATAGAAATGTTTCCTAAATCATGCAAATGAAAATCAGCATTTATGTGTGCGTCTCCAATTTCCTTTGGATAAATTTTATGAAGCCAATAAGTTGCAGACACTTTCCCTGCCAAATAATTATTTAAACCCTGAAGAGAATAACCCATATTACTGTTCTCTTTTACTCTCCAATCCATCTGGCTTAAATAATCATCAATTAGGCTCACATCACTTTCATTTTTTATTTCTCGAATTCTTGCATGCTGTTCTCGATAAATTATATATGCCTTAGCCGCTCTCTTATACGGAGAAAATAATAGAGTATTTTCCACACAATCTTGTATTTCTTCAACGGTTGGTGGAGTTGTTTGATCGAGAGATTCTAATCTTTCAACCGATCTTTTGGCTAATTTTTCGGCGGTTTCTTTTTCAAATTCTCCCATTGCTTCTCCTGATTTTAAAATTGCATTTGTTATTTTTTCTAAATTAAAATCAACCAATCGACCGTCTCTTTTTACAACTTTTGTGAACATAATATTTTTTGTTAGAGAGAAAAAAAGACAACAATAAGAAACTATTCTAACTTCTTACTTTTCACCTCGTAAAATGGTTTTACCATCACGGGGCATGCTTTTCTCTGCTCGCTATAAATTATAATCTCCTTAATCCGTACCTTAATTTTACCCCAAATCCCATCATTCTCAACACTCAAAAACCCTTTATTTTACAGCTTTTTTAAAAGTTATACACAGATTTTTTTCATAATTTCTTCATTGTAGATTAACCCGTCTTTTAATCTAACAATTCTGTTGGTTTCTTTGCCATACTCTTCCTCGTGAGTGACCATTATTATGGTCTGACCTTTTTTATTTAATTCTTTTAAAATATTTATCACCATTCTGGAAGATTCATCATCCAAATTTGCTGTTGGTTCATCAGTAAATAAAATTTTTGGTTCGTCTATAATAGATCTTGCAATCGAAACTCTTTGTTGCTCACCTCCAGAGAGTTGTGATGGTAAATTGTCCATTTGTCTATCAAAACCAAATTTCTTCAAAATTTCTTCTGATTTTTTAAAAGCTTCTTTGATTGACATTCCGCGCATTAAAAGTGGCATTGAAACATTTTC
Organism: uncultured Candidatus Saccharibacteria bacterium; assembly: GCA_964618845.1. Lineage (GTDB taxonomy): Bacteria > Patescibacteriota > Minisyncoccia > Phycocordibacterales > JAACPR01 > CAZUCU01. Next base: position 7,485 of record CAZUCU010000004.1, on the reverse strand, counting down.
TTTGGCAGTAAGCTCTGGTACAAGTGCATAATCTTGAAAAACATAACCAAGTTCATGAAGTCTAAATAAAGTTTTTTCATTATTAGAAAGTTTTAAAATATCAACTCCATCAACCCAAATTTTTCCTTCTGTTGGCTCATCCAAAAGCGAAAGTTGATAAAGTAAAGTTGATTTACCAGCACCCGATCTCCCCATTATAGAAACAAATTCACCTTCTTCAACTTTAAAATCAATACCCCTTAGGACATGAGTTAATTTTTCCCCATCTTTAAAAGTTTTTTTTATTCCTTTGGCTTCTATTATATATGACATATTTTTACTTCTCACTTCTCGCTGTTCGCTTCTCGCTAATTCAATTTCTACCCAAAATCGAATCTAATGTATTTTTTTTAACAATAATTCTTGCAGGTAAATATCCCGCAATTCCTGTAATCACCATTAAAATTAAAACCCTGAAAAAAGTTAAAGGAACAGGTGCAACCAAAATTCCATCGGAAAAAGGAAAATTGATCGGATTATTATCAAAATAAGGTACTAAAATAAAAAATACAATTATCAATCCAATAATAGACCCAACAATTGCATAAAACATTGATTGAATTACATAAGCAAGCTCCAGAGCTCTTCCTTCAATACCAATTGCTTTCATTATTCCAATATATTTTCTCCTCGTAATGGCATTAATAAAAATAACAATAAAAACGGTTATTGCGGCAACCGTTAAACCAATAGAAGAAATAATAGTTCCAAGTAAATTGAAGGTATTTTTTATATCAACCAGAAATTTTGGTTTTCCATCTTCAAAGGTTTGAATTTTGGCATATTTATCAAAGCCCATTTTTTTAAGTGCATCTCTTGTCCATTCCGGAGAATATTCATTATCAATTTTCAAAGAAATTTCATTAACATTCAAATCATCTCTACCAATCATTGATTTTAATTGTCGATCTGTAATAAAAGCTCGCATATCAATTTCATCAACTTTACTTTTGATTATACCCTTAACAATCATTTCTCTTTCACTTTCCCCTATTTTGACTTTTATTTTGTCCCCAATTTCAACATTTTCCAAAACCAAAAAACCCGGAGAATCTATATCCAAGTATTTTTTCAACATATAAGCTCCCAAAACGATTTTATCAAAATCATCTTCATTCAAAAATTCACCCTCAACCATAAAATCACTCAAATTTGTCACAGAGTCTTCTTTGGTCGGATTTATTCCTGCAATAACAGAACTCAATTCGTTTGCCTTATTATTAAAATCAGTTCTCTCTTGATAATTTGCTTCAATATTTCCTGAGGTTAAATATCTGGCAGTATAGCCGGTCACATTAGAGAGTTGTTCAATTCCAGCAATAATATCGCGACTATTTTCTATAAAATCTTTTTCTTTCAGAGTAGAGAGGGCAACATCACCAATATAATGTTTTTTGACAGCTGATTCAGCACCCTCAATAAGTCCAACCAAAAGACCAGAAATTACTACTAAATTCATAAAAGTTAAAATCATAACGGCAATAATCAAAATATTGGACCACCAAGAAGCCCTCTTGAGTTGTCTAACCCCCAAAAACCATCCAACTTTTATAGGTCTTAAATCTACCATGTCATTATTTTGGTATTACAACTTTATCTTCTGTCATCAAATCACCAGAAACAGAAACATTACCACGATTATCCTTATCAAGTATTTGAATTTCAATTCTTTTTATTTTTTCTACTCTTTTGACTTCAACAAAATTTTTTTCTTTATCTTTTTGAATTACGTAGGAAGGCAGAATGACTTGATTCAGAATAATATCCTTTATAATTTCAACATCAGAAGACATACCAGGACGCAAGTTGGAATTTGGTTCTATTAAATCAATCAAGGTTTTATAGGTTACCACACCATCTTTGATGGTTGCTTTGGGATCAATTTTGGAAACAATAGCATCAATCACAACATCATCACCTAATGCATCAAACTTTAACTTAACTTTATCATTTATATCAACCCCTACAATATTAATTTCTGGAATATATACTTCAATTTCATAAGGCGAATTACTTATCATTGAAAACAATGTACTGTTTGTATCGGCAATTTTTCCTATTTCTACATCTCTTTTTGTTATTACACCATTAAAAGGTGCTCTCAATATATATTTGCTTTTTTTGGCCTCCAACCTTGATACTGTCGCTTGTAAATTACTAATACTTGCATTTTGAACAGGAATTTCAGCTTCAACATCCCGTAAATTATCCAACGCTGTATTTACTTCAACTATAAGTGAGGCAATTGTTGTTCTGCCTGTTGCAATATTTGCCAAATAAGCATCAATTTGTGATTGAGTGATATCACCAGCGGGCTCAAAATTATATGCACCAGAAGCAATCTTGGATAAAAATTCCTCAACTTTTTCTAAATTGGAAGCAGTATTATAAGCGCTTTGATAATTAACATTATTTGTATCTAAATTGTCAATTTCATCTTTCCAAGACTCAAAAAGTTTATTTAGATCATATCTGGAATCATTTATTTCTTGTCTTACAAAATAACCACCCAAAACAACACTAAAATCTGGAAATCTTGAGTTTGGACTTTCAAAAAATAAATCTACTTGATTTTTTATTATTCCATCAGCATTTACATATGCCTTTTTTAAAATTTTTATAAGTCCGTCTTTTTTTAAAGCGATTTCAGAAGATAAATCAGAACCGCTTATTTCATCAAGTCTTGATTTCGCACTTTCCAAATCAAACCGTGCTTCTTCTACTTCATGATCTGCCTCAGAAGAATCGAGCCTTGCCAAAATTTCACCAGCACTTACCCTATCACCAACATTTTTGTACACAGCTATAACATCTCCAGAAACAGGAAAAGATAAATCAACCTCTTCGCCCGCAACAACCTTTCCAGAAATTTGGACACTTTTTGTTAAATCTCCCAAGGTCGGACTAACAAAATTATAATCTCCATTTTTTAATTTTATTATTATAAAAACAAAAACTATTAAAATTGCAATTATAACAACAGTCCACAATATTTTATTTTTGGGTATTTTCATATAGCGCCCCATTCTACAACATTTTTTCAAAAAGAACTACTTCCCCCTAAAAAACAAAAGACGATAAATAATTACCAACAAAATATGCAATCACAGAAGCGCCTACCCCAATAAAAACAGTTTCTATTACAGATTTGGATAAACTTTTTTTGGTTGCCCTTGATTTTAAATATCCCAAAACCGCAAAAGTCAAAACTGTAATAATTGAAGAAATTACAAAAATATTAAAATTAATTTTATAAAATATATTAATAACGTATGGAAAAAGAGGAATTGAACCAAAGATTAAAAAAGCAACAAATGTCGTATAGGCAGACCTAAGTGGTTTTTTAAAATTTGTGTTTTGAATTTGATTACCAGATTTTGTTGCCAAATAATTAGAAACCGCCATAGAAAATCCATCTGCTAAAAGATTAGAAATTCCTAATATTATAATCACAAAACTTTGCAAACTGGCACCAACAACGCCTGCCACTACCGCAAAGGTCGTAATAATGCCATCAATTCCTCCAAAAATAATATCTGGAAAGTATTTATTTTTTATCTTCATACAACATTAATTATTTTCCATTTTATAAATTTCGAGCCTGTGCCAAAGCTCCCCAAAGTCCATTTAACATACCAAGTTCGGCATGCTTTACTCTCGGAACTTCTGGAAACATCTTCATATTACTCCCAATGGCTTCTTCTATTTCTTCCATATCCAAATCTTTTGATATTCCACCCCCCATGACAATAGTATCCGGAGACCAAATCAAAGTAATATTATGTAGAGCAACACCGAGAATTTTGGTTATATAATCATAAACTTTTGGATCTTTAATGTCCTTAGCAGGAATACCGTACTTCCTTTCTAAATTTTTTCCACCAATCAAATCTTGGAGTGTTTCTCCTGTTTCGGAATTTATTATGATGTGTCCCGGTTCAAAACCATAGGTTTTAGGGTGTAATTTTTTATCAATAATCAAACTTCCACCAACCCCCGTTGAAACTGTCATATAAGCAACAATTTTTCCCTCTTTTCCTGCTCCAAAAGTGGCCTCACCCAATGCGGTTAAATCACAATCATTATAAATTTCTGGTTTAACACCACAAATTCTTTCCAGTTCATAGATTATTAATTTATTTTCCCAATCAGGTAAATTCGGGGATTTTAAAAGTTTGGTTCTGTCTTTGTTAAAAACCCCAGCCATACCACCGACAGCCCCTTTTAATTTCTTACCCGATATTAATTTTTTTATATTTTCTATAATCAACAAAATTCCTTCGGTAAAGTTTTGAGGAGTATCAATTATTATGGGATCATCAAAAGAAGTTAAATCATTTGAAATTGCAAGTCGTGTTTTGGTTCCACCAATATCAAAAAGTAAATACATGACCGTTTAATTATATAATAAAAATAAAATAAATACTCGCAAAATTTACCTTCACAATACTATCCTTTTTTACAAACATCGGATGTTTGTAATAGAAGTGGGTTTTAAAATAAGGCTTTTTTGTAATGGCTTATTGCAAACATCCGATGTTTGTAAAACAAAAACCAAATTCAAAATAACATTTTTTGACACATAGAGCTTTTGTATTCCTTAACTTTACCGTTCTCATCAATTCCTAAATGTGAAAATTTTATTCCCCAAACCATTATAAGTTTAGTGTTTTCACCAAACAGAGATTTATGAAAACCATTTATATGCCACCCCGCCATTATATCTTGTGACATATCAGTATTGGGACCAAAAACATGGCCATCTAAAAATTCTTTTCTATATAACATAAAACCCGAAGCCGAAGCGCCAATGGCTTCAATTCCCCTCTCTCGTTCGGGCAAGTTTTTTATAGAAAAAAGCATATGGCCATCAGTTTCTACCGCTTCCCAGTTCCAAGCCAAAACATGCCCCTCCCTTTCCGGATGCCTATAATATTGCGTACCTGTCACACCTAAAAAAAGTGGGCTTCTATCAAAAATTGATTTTAAAACATTCCAAGCATAAGGCGGTGCCAAAATATCATCTTCCCACAAAAGCATATTACCAACCCTATGTTCATTTAATAGATTCATTGTCTCGGCTACTGACCGACGTTTTGTTTTAAAAAACGGATTAGCTGGATCAATAATAAAATCTGGTACATTTTTTTCCATCTTGGGCGGATTTTCTATAAATTCTACTTCTTTGAATTCGTGGCCATGTTCTTTTATATATTTTTTTAATAAACGATTAATCTGAGGGTTACCACTCATATCAACCCATAACAACTTAAAGTCTTTTCTCGGAAAATCAAGCTTCTCAAAATTCTCAAGCCAAAGTGGCACAATCAAAGGTTTATCAATAAATGGCGTAGCGATTGTCCATTCTGTTGATTGATTTAAATGTGCTCTAATTGAGTCCATTTGATAATGTCTAAGATGGGGACCTGTCATTGCTTCACTCATTTCTTTTATTTCCACAAAATTTCTCCCCAAATATAAATCACAGAAAACCCTTTCCACCTCTCTCTCTGTATCATGAACAAAAATATGTCCGTCTTTCTTGGCCAACACAGAAGACATATATATGCTTTTCATACGACCGGAAGATAAATTATTATATCCAGCAGGTCCATCTACCAAAATAACATCCCACTTCAAATATCCTTTTTTATTTTTAAGAGCACTGGGCATGTCGAGAGTTAATTTTGAAGGATCATTGATTATTTTCTGCCAATCTTCTAAATGAGTTTTATAATTGACAAGATATGCTTCTATTTCTGGGTACTCTTTGGTAACTTTATCAAAAAATCTCTTATCATCTTCAATAAAAACAGTTCTGCCACCATTATTAATTTCATGCCAAAAAGAAGAGTCGTTTCCCAAACCAAAAATCAAAAGATCACAAGGTGAGTCTAAAACTTTTATTATTTCAAATAATGAATTAGAACCAATTTGAATACCTCGTTCTTTTCTTATTTTTTCTAATTCTTTGATTGTATACATTACCTTAGTATACCAATTATTTCACAGGAGTAATCCTGGTTAATTGCAAACATCCGATGTTTGTAATAGAAGTGGGTTTTAAAATAAGGCTTTTTTGTAATGACTTATTGCAAACATCGGATGTTTGTAATAAGTAATGTTTATTCAGCAGGTGGTGATTCGGGAGCGGGTGCGGATTCTGGCTCGGGTGCTGGAGCTGACTCAGATTCTGGCTCCGGGGCAGATTCTTCCACTACCGGCTCGGGTGCTGACTCGGGTGCTGACTCGGGTTCTGGAGCTGATTCAGGTTCAGGCTCTGAAGTAGGTGCTTCTACTACCGGCTCGGATTCTGGCTCGGGTTCAGAAACAGATTCTGGTTCCGGTGTAGATTCAGTTTCAGGTTGCCCAGAGTCAGAAGAAGAATCATTGCTTAAAGCAGGAGAAGAATAATAACCTCCTTGATTCAAAAGCATTTCCTTAAACTGCTCTTTGGTAACACAAACATCATCCACACAAACTTCTCCATTGATATGAAGTTTGTCTACGGTTAATTCCTTCACAAAACCAATTATCCCCTCCGCGGTCATTTGGACATATTGGCCAAATTCAGAGAGCTTCTCTAAAATTCCTTGAATACCAAGAAGGGCAACACCTGAGGTATCCAAAGCGGCGATACTTTTACCATCTCCAAGTCCAAATAAATCTTTCCAATCCTCTGCCACGGGTCCGATGTGTTTTCTCTCATCTTCTTCTGCAATATAATTCCATTCTTGAATGTTTATTTGTGATATCTTGTCCAAGAGTTCTTGTTTGTTTAAGTCTGTGAAGTTTTCCTTAAATTCTCTGCTTGAGGCATCTGTCCACGCACCTCCTTCTGTCAAATTTGCACCTGATGAGTCGAGGAGGGCAAAACCTGTTGGTGTGGTGGTTCCTCTTATTCCCAGAGCACCTGAGCTTAGTATTGTAATCTTAGCAGTATCATTTGGTCCTACCATGGTAGAAGAAGCTGTATCATTTATTATATTGGACCCAAAAGCGGAAGAATAACATCCTGAGGCGGTGTTGCAGTATCCAAAGGCGGAGGAGCGAACTCCTGAAGCGGTGTTGCAGTATCCAAAGATGGAGGAGTTATGTCCTGTGGCGGTGTTGCCGTATCCAAAGGCGGAGGATTTACATCCTGAGGCGGTGTTGTAGACTCCAGAGGCGGAGGAGAAATTTCCTGAGGCGGTGTTGAAGATTCCAAAGGCGAAGGATTCTTTTCCTGAGGCCACGTTGAAGATTCCAAAGGCGGAGGAGCCTTGTCCTGAGGCGGTGTTGCCGACTCCAAAGGCGGAGGAGTAACTTGCTGACGCAGTGTTGCAGTATCCAAAGGCGAAGGAGCCTTGTCCTGAGGCGGTGTTGGAGCCTCCAAAGGCGGAGGAGTAACATCCTGAGGCGGTGTTGCAGACTCCAAAAGCGGAGGAGTTGGATCCTGAGACAATG
>CAZUCU010000003.1:11941-40520 GCA_964618845.1 uncultured Candidatus Saccharibacteria bacterium | reverse complement strand
TTTCCTTGCTTCTCATTTTTTTATAGTATAATGGTTGTGTGTGCTATAGCACGCGGTTTAATATAGATAATGAATAAATAAAATGAAAGAATTGGATCAAGAATTTCTTGAATATGTTGTTAAGACACTTGTTGATAAACCAGATAAAGTTGAAATCAACAGAACAGTCGATGAGATGGGAGTATTACTTACTCTAAAAGTTGACCAAGAAGATATGGGAAAAATTATTGGACGAGATGGTAACACCGCAAAGGCTATCAGAACTCTTTTAAGAGTTGTTGGTATGAAAAACAATGCTCGGGTTAACCTAAAGATCAATGAACCAGATGGTAAAACAAATGGTGGAGTTAGAACAGTTGATGAAGCAGTGGATGCTTTGGAAATGTAATTCTGACAAAAAATCCCGTGAAGTATATTGATTACGGGACAAATAAAAAGAAAGAAGCGAGAAGAATAACTTCTTGCTTTTTTCTTTTTACTTCTTACTATATACGCATGACATTTCATATAATTACATTATTTCCAAAATCTTTTGATTCATATCTTAAAACTTCTATTTTGAAGAGAGCAATTTTTGATAAAAAAATAAAAGTTAAATTTTATGACCCCAAGGATTTTAGCGAAAAGCGATCTCATTACGCCAAAGCCACGCCGGGCAAAAAAGTGAAAAGCGAAAAGAGAGTAGATGATAAACCGTATGGCGGAGGTCCGGGAATGATTATAAGAGCCTTACCTGTGATTAAAGCAATCAAAAAAGCAGTAGAAAAAAAGAAAAAAGTAAAAATAATATATTTATCTCCAAATGCCAAAAAATATACAAATGTTAATGCCAAAATTTTTTCAGAAAAATTTAAAGATGTTGTGATTGTGTGTGGGCGATATGAGGGAATTGATGCGAGAGTAAAAGAAGTTTGGAAAGGCGAAGAATTTTCAGTTGGAGATTTTGTTTTAACGGGTGGTGAAATTCCAGCGATGATAATTATTGATACAATCTCAAGGCAAGTAAGAGGTGTACTTGGTAGTAATGAATCTATCGAAGAGAATCGCGTGGCAAGTCCAAATGTTTATACTCGACCAGAAAAATTCAAATATAAAGGAAAAGAATATTTTGTTCCTAAAGTTTTACTTGGTGGCAATCATGCAGAAATAGAAAATTGGAGGAAAAATGTTAAAAACAAAAAATAATTTGAATAGCTCCGACGAGAGTTTGCTCTCGTCGGAGCTATTCTTTTTAGTGGAGGGAAATAAAGTTAATAAATATTTAGTGAGAATACTCGTTTTCTTTTAAGCGAAGGGAAACTTAGTGTATAAATGTTGTCCGAGAGTGTTTGAGTTAGATTTTTGGCTGTTTTATACTGCCAAAAAGCAACGAGTTTCGAGGAAACGTTTATACACTAAGTTTCCCGAAGTATGTCCTTGACTTTTAATTCAGCATCCCTTAACATACATAATATAGATTGAGTTTAGGATTTAAATTTAGGTTTTTATTTTTAAAAAACATTAATAAAGTATAAGACAACATAGTTTCACTAATGTGGAGGTATTGTATTGTTGTCTATTTTTTACGTAATTAATAAATTAAAGGGGTTAAATAATATATGGAGACAAAATTGTTATCTCTTGATAATGTGGGCAAGAGACAAAAGAAGTATTTTACAAAATACAAAAAGCCTTTACTTGATTTGCCAAATTTATTTGAAGGTCAGGTTGAATCGTATAAATGGCTTATAAAAGATGGAATACAGCAAGTTTTAAAAGAATTTTCACCAATAATCGATTATTCCGGAAAAAAATTTGAAATGGATTTTTTGAGTTTTGATTTAGACGAGGCAAAATTTGATGAAAAATATACTAAAAGAAATAAGCTTACCTATGAAGCATCTATGAAGGTTAGGGTGAAACTTCTCAATAAAACTTTAAATTCTACAAAAGAGCAAGAAATATTTATAGCTGATTTTCCGCTAATGACCAAGCACGGGACTTTTATTATTAACGGAATTGAAAGAGTAATTGTCCCACAACTTGCAAGATCTTTTGGGGTAATTTTTACAGCAAACGATATCAAAGGAAGAAATTTTTTTGGAGCAAAAATTATTCCTTCACGTGGTGCATGGATAGAATTTGAGACCGATCAACACGGTCTCTTTTATGTTAGGATTGATAAAAATCGAAAATTTTTAGCAACAACATTTTTGAGAGTCTTGGGTGCTTCAACAGATGAAGATATTTTGAGACTATTTAAAAAAGATAAAGATACAGAAGAAGCTGTTAGAAAAACCCTAAACAGAGATGAAGTAAAAAACTTAGATGATGCTTATCTTGATATTTATAAAAGACTTAGGGATGGAGACTTGGCAACACCAGAAAATGCAAAAGATTTTGTTAGTTCTATTATTTGTGAAGAAAGGTATGATTTTTCTAAGGTAGGTAGATTTAAATTTAACAATAGATTTGGTCTACCTACTGATGATAAATCTTTAGAAAAAAGATTAATTACATTGGATGACATTGTGATTATTTTTAAACACATAACTGAATTAAACAAAGATATTCACAGCGAACCTGATGATATTGATCATATGGGTTCAAGGAGAGTCAGATTTGTTGGAGAAATGCTTCAACAAAAAATCAGAACGGGTATGACTCAAGTAAAAAGAAATATTCAAAATAGAATGTCTACCATTGAATCAGATACTACATTGCCTGTGAATTTTATTTCTCCAAGACCCTTACAGGCTCGAATAAAAGAATTTTTTACCACAAATCAATTATCTCAATTTATGCAACAGGACAATGTTCTTCACGAAATAGAACATTTAAGAACTGTTTCTGCACTTGGTCCTGGAGGTTTAACCAGAGAACGAGCTGGACTTGAAGTACGTGATGTTCACCCATCACAATATGGTAGGATTTGTCCCATCCAAACTTCAGAGGGACAAAACATTGGTCTTATTGTTAGATTTACAAATTATTCAAGAACCAATGAATTTGGGCTTATTGAAACTCCATATGTGAAAGTCGAAAATGGAAAAGTTACCAAAGAAATAATTTATCTAAACGCTTTAGAAGAAGAAGGATACAATATTGCCCATGCTGCTGTTGATATAGATGAAAACGGGTTTTTCAAAAATAAATATGTGAATGTTAGACATAATGGGAAACCAAGTATTGTAAAAAGTAGTAAGGTGGATTTTATGGATGTCGCCACAAATCAAGCATTTTCTATTGCGGCCTCTATGATTCCGTTTCTTAATCACGATGAAGCAAATAGAGCACTCATGGCATCAAATATGCAAAAACAAGCAGTCCCTATCTTGTGCTCAGAGGCGCCACTTGTTGCTACGGGAACAGAAGAGTTGGTAATGACTCAATCTTCTAGATTAGAAAGATCAGAAGAGTCTGGTATCGTGACTTATGTTGATGCGAGAAAAATTGAAGTTACTGATAGTAAAAACAAAATTTATACCCACCTTTTGGATTCTTTTGAAAGAACAAATAGTTTTGTTTTAAGACACCAAAGACCTGTTGTTTCTATGGGGCAAAAAGTAAAGAAAGGAGAACTTTTGGCAGATACCAGTTCTACCGAAAATGGACAAATTGCATTAGGAAAAAATCTTTTGGTTGCCTTTATGTCTTGGTCTGGATCAAATTATGAAGATGCAATAATTCTTTCTCAAAGATTAATAAAAGATTCAACTCTTTCATCTGTTCATATGGAAGAGGTCGTTATTAGTGTTCGAGATACTAAACTTGGTCCGGAACAAACAACACCAGATATCCCAAATGTTTCTGAAAATAAATTAAAGAACTTGGATGCCGAAGGAATTATTAGAATTGGTGCAGAGGTAAAACCAGGTGATATTTTGGTTGGGAAAATTACACCTAAGGGCGAAACCCAACTTACACCAGAAGAACGACTTTTGCGATCAATTTTTGGAGACAAGGCAAGAGATGTAAAGGACACATCACAAAGAGTGGAGGGTGGTATGCAGGGCAGGATAATTGGAATAAAAATCTTTTCAAGACAAAATGGAGATAAAATGGAGTCGGGAATTCTAAAAAGAATTCATATCGAAATTGCACAACTTAGAAATATTCAAGTAGGAGATAAACTTGCAGGAAGACATGGAAACAAAGGTGTAATTTCTAGAATTCTTCCAGAAGAAGAGATGCCTTTTATGGAGGATGGAAGACCGGTTGACATAATTCTTACACCGCTTGGAGTTCCGTCTCGAATGAATCTTGGACAAATTTTGGAACTCCATCTTGGGTTGGCAGCTAATACATTAAATTATCAAGCAATTGTTCCTGCTTTTGGTGGTGCAACCACAGAAGAAATAAAAGAAGAACTTGAAAAAGCCGGTTTTAATAGATCAGGAAAAATGCCACTTTATGATGGGAGAACAGGAGAAAAATTTGACCAAGATATTGCTGTAGGATATATGTATATGCTTAAGCTCCATCATATGGTTGAAGATAAAATTCATATGAGATCAACTGGTCCATATTCTCTAATTACTCAACAACCACTGGGTGGTAGGGCACAAAGCGGGGGACAAAGATTTGGAGAAATGGAAGTCTGGGCGTTACTTGGTCATGGTGCAGCTCACATACTTAGAGAGATGTTAACTTATAAATCAGACGACATAATGGGTCGATCGGCTGCTTTTGATTCAATTGTGAAGGGAGAACCTATTACACAATCAAATATCCCAGCATCTTTTAGTGTTTTACTAAATAATCTAAAAGGTCTTGGTCTTGATGTGAGGTTGGAAGAAGATTCAAAAAATTAATAGATAACACCAATAATTATTATGAAAAATATAAAAACAAATGTAAATAATTTTGATCAAATTAGTTTGAAGTTAGCGTCTCCCGAACAAATATTGGAATGGTCCAATGGAGAAGTTACAAAACCAGAAACTGTAAATTATAGAACACAGAGAAGTGAAAAGAACGGTCTTTTTGATGAAAAGATTTTTGGTCCAGAAAAAGACTATGAATGTTATTGTGGAAAATATAAAGGGATTAGGTATAAAGGTGTTGTCTGTGAGAAATGTGGTGTAGAAATAACTAGAGCAATAGTTAGAAGGGAAAGAATGGGGCATATAGATTTAGCTACTCCCGTTGCTCATATTTGGTTTTTAAAATCAATGCCATCAAGAATTTCTTTAATTCTTGGAATGAATCCTGCCGATTTAGAAAAAGTTGTCTATTTTGCTGGGTATTTAATTATCTCTGTTAATGAAGAGGAAAGAAATAAATTTTTAAATGAACTTGAATCCGAATTTAAATCTAAGACCAAAAATGTTCAAGATCAAAAAACAAAAGATGCTTTAAAAAAATTATTTTCTGATACAAAAAAAGAAATTGATATGATTCAAAAGGGTACAGTTTTGGATGAAGTTATGTATTTGAAATATTCAATGAAATATTCAACTTTATTTGAAGCAGAAATAGGTGCAGAAGCCATACACAAAATCTTTAAAGAGATCAATTTAGAAAAGCTTTTAGAAAAATTAGAATCCAAAAAAGAAGAAGCTTCTGGTGTAAATAGGGAAAAAATAAACAAAAGAATCAGTTTAATTAAATCCATGATTAAATCAAACATCCGACCAGAGTGGATGTTTATGACAAAACTACCTGTTATTCCTCCATCAATTAGGCCAATGGTTGCTCTTGATGGTGGACGATCGGCCACTTCTGATATAAATGATTTATATAGGAGAGTAATAAATAGAAATAATAGATTAAAAAAATTAAAAGAAATAAATGCACCTGAGGTAATTCTACGAAATGAAAAAAGAATTTTACAGGAAGCCGTTGATTCTTTGATAGATAATTCCATGAGAAGAGGGAATCAAGCTTATGCTGGAAGTAATCCAGCACAAAAAAGACCTTTAAAATCTTTAGCTGATAATCTGAAGGGTAAAAGAGGACTATTTAGGTCAAATCTTTTAGGGAAAAGAGTGGATTATTCAGGACGTTCAGTTATTGTTGTTGGTCCTACACTTAATTTAAATCAGTGTGGATTGCCCAAAAAAATGGCTTTGGAATTGTTTAGACCGTATGTGATTTCTGTTTTAATGCAAAAAGAACTTGCATTTAATGTGAGAGGTGCTGGAAAACTTATAGAAGAGGGAACTCCAGAAGTTTGGGAAATTTTGGAAGAAGTGATTAAAGATAAATATGTTCTTCTAAATCGTGCTCCCACACTTCATAGACTTGGTATTCAGGCATTTAAACCAATATTAATAGAAGGTAATGCTATTCAGGTTCATCCACTTGTTTGTTCTGCTTTTAATGCTGACTTTGATGGTGACCAGATGGCAGTACATGTTCCCTTGTCAGAAGTTGCTCAATATGAAGCCAGAGAAGTTATGGCAGCTGATAAAAATATTTTAAAGCCTGGTTCAGGTGAGCCTGTGGTTTATGCAAAACCACTTGACATAGTTTTGGGAACTTACTGGACAACAAAAATTGTAGAAGGAGCAAAAGGCGAAGGAAAATATTTTGCTGGACCAAATATGGCAATCACTGCTTATGATTATGGAATTATTGATTTAAGAGCAAAAATTTTAATTAGAGTAAAAGAGGGAACAAAATATTCTGAAAACAATAAAAAGATTATGGAGACAACAGCAGGAAGAATTTTATTCAATGCTGTGTTACCAGAAGACTGTTCGTTTATAAATGAAGAAATCGACAAAAAAAAGATGCAAAAAATTGTTGACGACATAATTAATCGATATGGAATTTCTGGGGTTTCAGTAATTTTGGATGGGATTAAAAACTTTGGATTCAAATATGCAACTCTATCTGGAACAACTTGGGGAATTGATGATATTCAAATCCCAGAAAGTAAATATAAAATAATTGATATTGCAACAGAAAAAGTGAAGGAGATAGAAAATCAGTATTCAGAAGGATTTTTATCAGATGATGAAAGATATAGAAAAATTATAGAAGTATGGCATGGTGCAAAAAATCAAGTTGAAAAGACAATCCCAGACACCTTGGATAAAAATGGATCAGTTTATAACTTGTATAAATCCGGAGCAAGAGGATCACTTTCACAAATTACTCAGATGGCAGGTATGAAAGGTTTAATCCAAAATTCAAAAGGTGAAACAATTGAATATCCTATTTTATCTTGTTCAAAAGAGGGGTTAACTCCAATTGAATACTTTACTACCACCCACGGTTCTAGAAAAGGGTTAACTGATATCGCCTTGAATACTGCGCGTGCTGGATATTTAACAAGAAAACTTTTTTCGGTTGCCCAAGATGTTGTCATTTCGGAAAAAGATTGTGGAACAACGAAAGGCATAATAATTAAGAAAGATTCTGATTCGGGGATAGAAATTCCGATTCTTAGAAAAATAGTTGGAAGAGTATTGGCAAAAGATATAGAGGATGGAAAGGAAAAAATATTATTCAAGAAAAACCATCTTGTATCAAAAGAAGATGCGGAAATTATTGTAAATGCTGGAGTTGATGAAGTAACAGTATTTTCTCCTCTTACTTGTAATTCTGTTAATGGTATTTGTTCTAAGTGTTATGGACTTGATTTAGGGAAAAATGAGCTTGTAGATGTAGGTGAAGCGGTCGGAACTGTAGCTGCACAAGCGATTGGTGAACCTGGTACCCAACTTACAATGAGAACATTTCATGCTGGTGGTACTGCTTCTGTAGGTGGAGATATTACTCAGGGTCTTCCTCGAGTCGAAGAATTATTTGAAAGAAGAAAACCAAATTCTCCTGCAGTAATTGCTCGAGTTGACGGATTTGTTTCTGAAATTAGGACTGAAGGTAAAGATAAAATAATTATTCTGACACCCAAAACAACGACAAAAGCAAAAAAGAATGTTGAATATATTTTTTCTGCTCTTAGAGCCCCACTTGTGAAAATTGGTGATGAAGTTTTGAAAGGACAATTTATGACTGATGGTTCTGCAGATTTATCTGAACTTTTCAAATATGCAGGAAAAGAAAAAACACAAGAATATATAATTTGTCAGGTTAACAAAATATATGAACTTCAAGGAGAAGCGGTCTCTCGAAAACATATTGAAGTAATTATTAGACAAATGTTTTCAAGAGTGAAAGTTACTGATCCAGGAGAAACAGAATTTTCAGTTGGTGACTTGTTAGACAAAAATATTTTTGAACAAATTAATGAAAAATTTGAAATCAAGGCAAAGGCAGATCCTTTAATTTTGGGTATTGCAGAAGTTGCACTGACAAAAAGTAGTTTTTTATCAGCTGCTTCTTTCCAACATACAAATAGAATTTTGATCAATTCTGCTATTAGAGGTTCCATTGATAATCTGTCTGGTTTGAAGGAAAATGTTATTATTGGTAGGGTAATACCTGCTGGTACGGGTTTTGTTGGAAGTAAAAAATACGAAAAAGCAAAAGAAATAGAAGATCAAATAATGAAAAAATTTGATTTGGAAAATCAACAACAATAACTATAGACTTAATGTCTAACAATAAATTAGTAGAAGAGATAAAAGAAAGACTTTCTATCGAAGAAGTGGTTTCTTCTTATATAAAATTAGAGAAGACAGGAATTAATTTTAAAACTCGTTGTCCTTTTCATAACGAAAAAACACCATCTTTTTTTGTTTCTCCAGATAGAGGAAGTTTTTATTGTTTTGGTTGCAACAAAGGAGGAGATATTTTTACTTTTATTCAAGAAATAGAAAATGTAAGTTTTATTGATGCACTTAAAATTTTAGCTGATAAAGCTGGATTAGATATAAGTAAATATAAGATAATAAATAATGAAAAAAAAACAGAAAATGATAAAAATGTTTTATATGAAATTTTGGAGAAAGCAACTTTGTTTTTTCAAAAAAGATTAGGGGAAAATCAGGAAACAAAAAAATACTTAAAAAATAGAGGAATTAATGAGGAATCTATAAAAAAATTCAGAATAGGTTTTGCAAAAAATGAATGGCACGAATTGTTAGATTTTCTAAAAAAAGACGGATATAGCGAATCTTCTATTTTAAAAACCGGATTAATTGTAAAGAATGAAAATGATAGATTATATGATAGATTTCGTGATCGAATAATTTTTCCTATCTTTGATGAAAAAGGAAAAGTTGTAGCTTATTCGGCAAGAATTTTGAAGGAAAAAAAAGATGAACCAAAATATATCAACAGTCCAGAGACAGAATTATTTAATAAATCAAAAATACTTTATGGTTTCAATTTTGCCAAGCAAATTATAAGAAAACATGATTTTGCAATTTTAGTAGAGGGGCAGATCGATGTGATAATGACCCATCAAATAGGTTATACCAATACTGTAGCTTCTTCTGGAACATCTTTTACTGAGGAACAATTAAAACTTATAAAAAGATATACAAAAAATTTATTAATTTCTTTTGATGCAGATCATGCTGGAGTGAAATCAAGTAAAAAAGTATGGGAACTCGCTCTCCAAAATGAAATGGAAGTAAAGGTTATCCCTATTGAAGGTGAAAAAGATCCAGCTGAATTAATTTTTCAGAATCCAGATGATTGGAAAAAAATTGTAAAAAATTCTCAACATATAATTGAATATTTATCAGAACATATTTATAAAAATTTTTCTGATATTAGGAAAAGACAAAAAGAAGTGCAGATTGAAATTTATCCTTATCTAAGAAATATAAAATCCTATACTGATAAATCGTATTTTATTGAAAAATTATCAGATCGATTTGATATTAATAAAGATGCAATTTGGAATGATATGTCCGTGAAAGAAGATAATAATCAAAAGGTAGAAAATATAGAAGATAAAAAAGAATTTACAAATCCCAAAGAGATTTTGTTTGGAATTTATTATAACAAAAATATTAATAATTCAGATGATTTTTTAAACTTAATCAAAAAATATATTTCTGATGACATGATTATAGAAATGGAAAAAAGAAAAGAAAAGATAATTTTAAAATCAGAATTATTATTTGGACAATATGAAACACTAAGAGATTTTGCAGAAGATATCTTAAAGCAAGTTGTTCTAATTGATTTAGAAGAAAAGAAAAATAAAATTATTAAAGAAATTAAAGAATTAAAAGATAACTCTCAACAAGAAAAAATCAAATTAAAAAATTTAACTAATATAAAGATAGAAATGGAGAATGTGAAAAGGAGGGGTTGTCATGATTTATTAAATATGATATAAATTATAAATTGAATTATGCCAAAAATAAAAAAGGCGAAAAAAACAAAAAAACACAACAAAAAAATAACTTCAAAAAAAGTTCAGAAAAAAAATAAAAAAAAGAAGATCTCAAAAAATAAGATCTTAAAAAAAGTGAAACACAGAGTTAGGGTTTCAAAAAAAGAAGATGAAATTAATAAAAAGAGAGGCAAACTTCTCACCAAGGGTAAAGAGAGGGGTTTTGTTACTTATGATGAAATTTTAAAAGAATTTCCAGAAATAGAAAAAGAGGTTTTACTTCTGGATGAAATGTATGATGAATTTGAACAATCTGGTGTTGATGTGTTGGAAGGAGGAGGACTTTTGGAATTAGAACCAAAAATTGAAGAAAATAGATATGTTTTCAAAAACCCAGGCCAGTATGATTCTATACAAATTTATTTGAAAGAAATTGGTCAATATCCTTTAATAAAAGCATCAGAAGAAAAAGAACTCGCAAGAAGAATAGAAAAAGGAGATGAAGAAGCAAAAATATTACTTGCAAGAGCAAACCTACGACTTGTGGTATCTATTGCTAAAAAGTATGTTGGTAGAAGCGCTGACCTTACTCTCCTTGATTTAATTCAAGAAGGAAACCTTGGTTTATTTAAAGCTGTAGACAAATTTGATTGGACAAAGGGATATAAGTTTTCTACTTATGCTACTTGGTGGATAAGACAAGCAATTACAAGAGCATTGGCAGATCAATCAAGAACCGTTAGGATTCCTGTTCATATGCACGAAACAATCGCAAAATATAAGCAAGTTTATAGAAGATTATCTCAAGATTTGGGGCGTGATCCTATGCCAGAAGAAATTGCCACCGAAATGGATTTGGAAGTTGATAAGGTTCATACTATAGAAAAAATTGATCAAGCAACAATTTCTTTAGAATCTCCTGTTGGGGACGATGGTGATGAAAAATCAACTCTGGGGGATTTTATTCCTGATGAAAAAATTCTTACACCAGATCAGGATGCTTCTAGAAGAATTTTAAAAGATCAAGTAAAAGAGATCCTTCAAGATTTGACAGATAAAGAAAGAGAAATTTTAGAGCTTCGACATGGATTAAAAGATGGTATTCAGCATACTTTAGAGGAGGTTGGAAAAATGTTTGGGGTTACAAGAGAACGAATAAGACAGATTGAAGCAAAAGCACACGAAAAAATTAGAAATCACACAAAATCAAATCGATTGCAAAATTATTAAAGGGTAGAATATATACACTTTATTTTTAAAAAACACCTTGAGCAAAAGCTTTTAGGTGTTTTTTATCGGTTCTGCAAGTTTCCGAACAGATCTTTGAGTTAACACGCTCCGACCGTGTACAAGAGTACACACCCCATGTAGAAGAGATATTATCTATTGGGAAAAGATTATTTTTTTTACCACCCTTATTGTGGAAAAACCATTCCTTCTCTTTATCTTGTTATATATAAAAGATATAATTTATTCATGAAAAAAAAATTAATTTTAATAATAATTTTATTTTTTATTGTCTCTTATTTTTTAATTAAAGAACACAAATTTACAGTAATTGTTTTGCCCGACTCTCAAAATTATTCAAAATTTTATCCTCAAATATTTTGTAAACAAATCGATTGGATACTTAAAAATAAAGATAAACTAAATATTATTTTTGTTTCGCATATGGGGGATATTGTAGAAGATGGCGGATTAGAACCTAATCAATGGCAATCTGCTGCAGATTGTGTGCACTCTTTGGATGGAATTATTCCTTATGGGATAATTCCAGGAAATCACGACTCTGATATTCTTCACAAAAAAGAATCTGGTTTTAAGAATTTTGATAAATATTTTCCTTCTAAAGATCAAAACCACTATATAGGAAATGAAAATAATTTTCAGATAGTAAATTTTTTAAATAAAAAAATACTTTTTCTAAATTTAAGTATAGAACCAAATGATAAAGAATTAGAATGGGCTCAAAAAGTTTTAGATGAACATAAAAATTTTTACACAATACTTACAACTCATAAATATTTGCATGATTATGATAACAATCTGAGTCAGAACAATTTATATAGTGAATATGGTAACTCAGGCCAAAATATTTGGGATAGACTAATTTATAAAAATTGTAATATTAAAATGGTTTGGTCAGGACATTATCATAATAGTGATGGTGAGAATAGAATTGTTAAAAAGAATATTTGCGGTGAAGATGTAAATCAATTAGTTCAAGATTATCAATCAAGGGTAAAAGGGGGAGATGGATTACTTCGAATATATGAATTTAATTTATTAAATAAAAAAGTAGATGTTAAAACATATTCTCCTTCTACAAATATTTTTGAAACTGATGAAGATAGTCAGTTTGAACTATAATAATAAAAATTTTATTAACCTCCAACCCAATAAATTTTTTAATCAAAAAATTTCCCTAAATATTGATAAATTTCTCTCTGATCTAAATCATAGAAATATTTATCTTCCTCATGTAATTTTTCGGCTAATTCAGTACTTACAAATCTCCAATGCCACGGTTCATATTGATAATAAGTATTATTTTGAGGATAAGATAAAACAAATCCGTATTTGTATGCATTTTTTGATAGCCATTTAAATTCTTCAGTCTGATCGAAATTAGTAGTCAAAGAAGCCCCAAAAGTTTCAGAGGTTAAATCAACAGTCGTTCCAAGTTGATGTTCTGAATATCCTTGATCTGCAGAAAATGTGTTTGCTCCTGACCCATACATAATTTTATAATTATATTTTAGTGATGCTTGTTCTCCAAAAGATCTGTAGGCAGACAGAACTTTTATTTTTGCTTCATCTTTTTCTGCATCTTCTAACATTTCTTCCAAATATTTTTTTATTTCAGAATGAATTTGTTGGGGTTTATCTTTTATTGTTAAAAAATCATCTTCTATATATGAAAGACTCTTGGGTGTATAATGTTCATTTAGAAAATATATTTTTGAATATTTTTGAAGTAATTCTACGTCAGTATTAATTACTTTGGTAATAATTTTAAAATCCTTATTTAATTTATTAAAATCCTCTTGATTTTCTTCTAATTTACCTTCTGTATTTAGAAGATTTTCTTTTAATAGATTAATTTCATTTTTTAGATTATTATTTTCTTCCAGAAATTTTTGTTTATCTTCTTCTAATAATGAGATAGTTGAATTAAAATTTATTTCTTTATTTTTGTTTGCTTGAAATTGATAATATAAAAAACCAGAAAAAATTAATATAATCAAAATAAAGATAATCAATAGTGTTTTGTTAATTTGTTGCTTCATTTTGTTTTGTCACAAAGAGAATAAATTCTATATCAACATTATCATCAATAACATTATCTCCTAAATTATCAAAGAATTTATCCGATCCAAATTTTATATCCCAAAGTGTTCTGTCTAATGTTGTTTGTCCTATAATTTTATATTCACCTTCTTCGTTGAATAGATAGGTATCAAAATTTATTAAATTTGTTTTTTCTTTTATTGTTAATTCTCCCGTGATCTTAAACTGGTTTCTTTTTTCTGTTTTTGAGATTTCTTTAGCAACAAATTTTGCTTGAGGGTATTTTTCAACATCAAAAAAATCTACCGATTTTAAATGTGTAGAAAGCTTATCTTGATCACTATCAGTAGCGGTTGTTTCGGCATTAATTGTCTGCATATCAATTATAAATTCAGTACCACTTATTTGTTGATCATTTAGAATAATTTTTCCTTCTTGGATTTTGACAATTCCGTTATCAACCCAATTAGTTAAGATCTTTTTTCTTCCTATCCAATTAATAATACTTTTTTCTTTATTTATTAAATAAGTTCCATTTTTTAAATCTTCTAATGATACTTCAGATGAAATTTGACTCAAACCCTGTGTAACTTCCTCTGATATTGGTGCCTCTGTTTTTTTGCCAAATAACATAAAGCCCAATAAAACTAATAAAATTATTGTTACAAAAATTACTGTTGTTTTCATAGCTAAATCATTGTATCACAAAAAAAAGAAAGTCAAATTCTCCTTATTTTTAGCCCTTTTTAAGTATCTGTTATAATTCTAAGATGAAAAGTAACATTTTAACAAAATCAGATTTTTTGAGTTTTTGTGTTTGTTCAAAAGATTTTTGGCTTAGAAAAAATCGGCCTGATATATACAGAAAACCAGAATTGACTTTATTTTTTCAAAAACTTATTCGAGAAGGTTACGAAGTAGAAAAATATGCTAAACAACTTTTTAAAGATGCTGAATTTCAAAAACAAGTAAAAACACAAGAAGGATTTTATGCAGAGTTGGATATTTATAAAGATGGAAATATTTATGAAGTTAAATCTTCTTCAGAAATAAAAACTGATTTGATCCATAATCATATAAAAGATATTACATTTCAAACTATCGTTGCAGAAAAATCTGGGCTTAGAATAAAAAAAAGTTTTATTGTTCATATAAATAAAAAATATATAAGAGGTGGTGAAATAAATCCATTTGATTTACTTGAGGTAAAAGATGTTACCGAAAGAGTTAGAGAAGAAAAAGGGCAGGTTGAACTTATGATGAATCAAGCTTTAAAATTGATGAACGAAGAAGAAGTAGATATTTCTAAATGTGATTGTATTTACAAAAGCGCAGGGCAGAGATGTGATTCTTTTTCTGTATTAAATCCAAATATTCCAGAATATTCAATCCATAATATTTTTCAAGGTAATAAAATAAAAGAGCTTATTGCTATGGAGGTTTATGATCCCAAAGATGTTCCAGAAGATTTTGATATGACCGATAGACAAAGAGAAAAAATTTATCTGCAAAAAATAGGAAAACCAAATATAAACACTACAGAAATCAAAGAAAAAATAGAAAAATTTATATATCCTATATATTTTTTGGATTATGAATCAATAAATAAACCAGTACCCCTGCTTGATGGTTATAAACCAAACCAGCATTTAGTTTTTCAATATTCTTTGCATAAATTAAATGAAGATGGAAAATTAGAACATTTTGAATATTTAGCCTATGATTTTGAAAATGCCACTTCTGGATTAGTTAAAAATTTACAATCAGATTTGGGACCAATTGGGACGATTATTTCATGGCATGATTTATTTGAAAAAAGTAGAAATAAAGAATTAGCCAAACTACATCCTGAATGTAAGATTTTTTTTGATTCGGTTAATAATAGAATTTTTGATTTGAAAGTAATTTTTCAAAAAGATTATTTGCACCCTGATTTTAAAGGTAGTGCATCTATTAAAAAAGTTTTACCAGTTTTGTTACCAGAATTATCTTATAAGAAATTAAATATCCAAGATGGCACCATGGCGATGACGGCTTTTGAAGAAATGGTAGAGATAAAAAAGAACAAAAAAAGATCAATGAAAAAACTAAAAAGAATAAAAGAGAATCTTCTAAAATATTGCAAATTAGATACTCTGGCTATGGTACTAATCTATAAATTTTTAAAAGATTTGAATAATTAATTCTGAGTATTTTGTCCTGCTAAAACACTATCGATTAATTGTTTCAAGTTATTGTATTCAATGGCTCCTATCATAGGAAATTGAACTCCATTTTTAGGAACTATTATGTTGTAAGGGGTTCCAAAATCTCTATCAATTTTTGCTATATTTATTCCATCTTGATAATCTTTTTCAACGCGATCTTTGGTTTGTCTTTCATTAACACAATTTTCATATTGAGTTTTGTCTATTCCCAAAGAAACAGCTATTTCACTCATTTTTTCTGTGCTCAGATTTTCACTGGGATTTGCAAATAATTGATCAGCAAATTCCCAAAATTTACTTTCATCGGATAATTTAACTACACATTCAGAAGCCTCTGCCGCCGGTCGAGCCATTTCATGATTATCAATTGGAAAATGTCTGTATACCCAGGCGACTTTTCCTGTTTCTATATATTCTTCCACTATTCTTTTCATTGTTCCATGAAATATAGAGCAAAATTGACATTGGAAATCAGAATATTCAACAATTAAAACAGGGGCATCCGGATTACCTCTTATATGATCTTCATTTGTAATCGGAGTAATTTCAATTTTTGGTTTTTCATTTTCTACTACTGTCGGTTGTACATTTTCTGCATTTCGCGTAAAAAAAACTGCGCCCGCAATAATCAAGCCAGCTACAATGATGGAGACTGGTATAGTAATTTTGTCCATAATCTTTTTTTTGTTATAGTAATGGATATTAATTATATATGAATGATTTTATTAACTCAATCATTTTAGGTCTGGTTCAAGGAATAACCGAGTTTTTGCCCATTTCGTCAACCGGTCATCTTGTTATTTTTAGGGATTTTTTGGGTATGAATGTAGATTATGGGTTAGCGTTTGATGCAGTACTTCAGTTAGCTACTGCCTTGGCTGTGGTAGTTTATTTTTGGAGAGATCTTGTTGATTTGTTTAAAAATCCGAAATTCGAAATCAGAAATTCGAAACAAATCCGAAATTCGAAATCAGAAATTTCAAACATAAATGTAAAATATTTGGTGATAGCAACGATTCCAGCAATTATTTTTGGGTTTATGATTCAAAACTTAATGGAGTCGATGTTCCGAAGTATACAAATGGTTGCTTTGGCACTTATCGTTGGTTCAATTATTATGTTTGTTTCTGAAAACTTTACATCTTCTAAAAATTTGAATTTAAAAAATTCTTTTATAATAGGTTTATTTCAAACCCTTGCTCTTATCCCAGGGATGTCGAGATCGGGTATGACTATATCTGGTGGATATTTTTTGGGTTTAAAAAAAGAATTAGCAATTCGTTTTTCGTTCTTGTTATCCATACCAATAATTGCTGGTACAGGATTATATAAATTAATTGAAATAATAGGGGATTCAGAATTATTTATATCAATTTGGCCTCAACTTTTAGTGGGTTCAATCTCGGCTTTTACCTTTGGAATTTTTTCAATAGATTTTCTTATCAAATTTCTAAAAAACCACACATTTAAGGGGTTTGTGATTTATAGAATAATTTTAGCAATTTTATTACTCATTTTAGCCTTGTAAAACAAGGTTATTTTAGCCATTTAAATTTTTGACACAAAATTTGGGTTCAACATTTCTTCAAAAATTTTAAAATCTGAAACCTAAATTTAATGGTTCGTGTTTTTCTTCAATTTTATTCCAATCAGAAATATCTATTTCAATTTTTTCTTTATTTCCATTTTTAGGTACATATACAAAACCATTTTCTAAAATAAATTCATAAAGTTTCCTAGTGACATTTACATCTTGTTTACAATATTCAACAACCTTATTTTTTTCTCCATTTCGCCACCAAATAATTGCCTGTAAACCATGTGAAGATTTTTTTTCTCCTAATGTTGCTTCAGTCACGTCATCTAATTTAATTCTTCTTCCTAAAACCTTTTTGATTTCTTGCATCAAATCTATGCTTTTTATTTTTGTAAGATTACCTTCATAATATTTATTTAAAATAGGAATATCAAAATGTTCACTATTATAACCAACAATAATATCTGCTGATTCTAAAATTGGCCAAAGTTTGTGTAAGTCTTCTTTGAAATAGTGTGTAATTTCTCCTGTGTTTGAATCATGAATACAAACAACAGATAAATCCAAGTCTTTTGGTTCTGGGGATGCTACTTCATCAAAAGTATTTTCTGTTTCAATGTCGAAGGTTATTACATTCATAAGGAATATCTTATTTCAAATTATTTTTCAACACAAACCTGGAAACTTCTCCAATTTTCATTTTCTTTTCTCTCCTAGTTAAAATATTTTTGATTACGACTTTACTTGTAGCAATTTCGTTTTCGCCGATACAAATTACAAAAGGAATTTTTAATTTATCTGCTTTTTTGATTTGATCTCCGATTTTTTTGGTAGATAAGTCTGTTATAACTTTTATTCCAGAATTTCTCCAAGTAGATGCAAATTTTGTGGCTTCTTCAATACAATCATTATTTAATACACAAACATACAAATCGCTAATAGGCTCAAATTTTGGAAGTAATTTATATGTTTCTAACATATCTTTTATGACAACATCACCCATCCCAAATCCGACTGCAGAAATTTTTTCATCTGAAAAGAGAGAGACAAGATCATCAAATCTTCCACCACCAAAAACTGATCTATTATTATCTTTTCCGGTATCAAAAATTTCAAAAACCATTCCGGTGTAATAATCAAAACCTCTTACCAAATAGGGGTCAAATTCCACATTTTCAATACTTTTATCTTTTAGAGATTTTAAAATTTTTTGTGTATTTTCATCTGGTTCTGGTTTTAATATTAAATCTTTACCAACTATTTCTTTGGCAAGCTCATCAAAATTATCTATTTTATTTTTCTTATCAATAAGTTTTGCCAACTTATATTTTTGGTCTTCAGTTATGTTCAATTCATCAAGTGCGGAATTGATTGCTTTTCTATTATTTATTTTTATTACAAACTGTTTATCATCGAATCCAAAATTTTTCATTATTTGATATGCAATCTCTATTATTTCTATATCACCCCAGATATTATTCAACCCAAAAATATCAGCATTCAATTGCCAGTGCTCACGAAGCCGTCCTTTCTGTGGTCTTTCGTACCTGAAAAGATTAGGGATAGAAAACCAACGAATAGGAAAGCTTAACTCTCTGGATTTTTTAGCAATCATGCGAGCTACTATTGGTGTCATTTCGGGTCGCAAACTTACCTCACGATCTCCCTTATCAATAAAAGTGTAGGTTTGTTCTTTTATAATCTCTTCTCCAGATTTTTGTCTAAAAACTTCTGCGGGCTCTAATACACTTGAATCATATTGTTCATATCCAAAACTTTTCATTGTTTTTTTCCATATATCAAAAATATATTCCTGGATTTTATAATCTTCGGGATAAAAATCACGAACTCCTTTATAATTATCTGTGTTTAATTTCATTAACACAATTCTATCAAATTCTGGTAAAATATAAATATGGAAATTAATATTCCACAAAATATTCTTTGGGCACTGTTTTTGATTTTATTTATTATTTTTGCAATTAGTGGCGGTGTTTTTTCTTATCATTGGAATCAATACGGAATGAATAAAAAAAGTAGAAGAATTGCCAAAATTACTTATTTTTCTATCTCTTCCTTAATTTTGTTTGGAATTTTTATTTTTATATTTTTTTATAATTTTTAATATGTCATTTAAACTTGATATAGATGAACACATAATTTTTCAAGTCAGACGGAGCTGGTTTGTTTTATTTGAAAAAACTATTGCGCTTATTTTTTCTATTTTAATTCCATTGATTTTAATGAGTTTTGTGGAGACAACTAATACTATTAAAATCGGGGGAAATAAAGAATTCTTTTTGATGATTTTAATGTTATCTTGGATTTTTGTTGTGTGGAATTTAATTTTTGTAGTTTGGACTGATTATTATTTAGATATTTTTGTAATAACAAATAAACATTTAATTGATATAGAACAAAAAGGTTTATTTAGAAGAGAAGTTTCTATTTTAAATTTAAAAAACATTCAAGATATTACAACAGATATAACCGGATTGATTGCAACAATTATTGGTTTTGGTGACCTCAAAATTCAATCTGCTGGCTCAAGAAGGGAATTTATTATCAAAGAAATAAATAAACCTGAAATGGTTCGTACAAAAATAAAAGAAGCAATTTCTGGAGAAATTTAAAAAACTATCTTTTTGGAGTATTTTTGATTATTTCTATAATTTCATCAATCGAATCGGTAATATGGTATAAATTTAGATCCTCCGGATCAATTTTATTTTCTGCCAAAAGATTATTTTTTAAATATGTTTCAAAATTATTCCAAAAAATTGAACCAACCAAAATAATTGGCACTTTTGGTATTTTATTAGTTTGAACTAATGTTAGAAGTTCAAATATCTCATCAAAAGTTCCAAAACCCCCAGGAAAATAAATAAAAGCTTCTGCAGAAAAAGTGAGACAGACTTTTCTGGAAAAGAAATAATTAAAACCAATGTGATCAGTTAAATACTTATTTGTAACTTGTTGGTTTGGTAGGTTTATCGTGAAGCCAACCGATTGACCACCAGATTCATAAGCACCACGGTTTGCTGCTTCCATAATTCCGGGGCCACCACCCGTAGTTATGGTATATTTTAATTCGGTTGATATTCTTTTGGCAATTTCTCTACATTTTTTATAATCCTCACTTTCTTCTTCTACTTTTGATGAACCAAAGAAAGTAACTGATCCTTTGCAGTTTTTTATAAAATCGAAACCTTTTGTAAGTTCAATTGTAATCTTTTCTATTCTTTCTTCAATATCTTTATTAATTTTTGATAATGTAAGCGGTTTATCTGTATATGTTTTTTTCATATACCTTCCATTTTATAAGATTTTGTAATAATCTCAAAGAGTGAAAAAAATTGGATTTGAAATAAAAAAGAAAGGACGAGGCTTAATGAGGGCTGGAGTTATAAAAACTTTTCACGGAAAAATACAAACCCCTGCTTATATCCCCGTTGGAACAAAAGCAACGGTTAAGGCTTTAACAAATAAAAACCTTGAAGAAATTGAAGTTCAAGCGATTCTTGCTAATACTTATCATTTATATCTTGAACCAGGAAATAAATTAATAAAAAGAGCGGGTGGAATTCACCAATTTATGAATTACAAAAAACCTATTATTACTGATTCTGGGGGATTCCAGGTTTTTTCTCTTGGGGCTGCTTATGGTAAGAGTTTGTCCAAAATCTTGAAAGGTCAGGAGGATGAGTTGCAACTCGCTGATTTTGTTAATAAAGGCGCCGAAGCCAAAGGCTTCGGCGCCGCACGTATTGATGAAAACGGCGTAATGTTTCGTTCTCATATTGATGGAAGCGCCCACTATTTTACTCCCGAGAAATCGATTGAAATTCAACATAATTTGGGTGCAGATATAATTTTTGCTTTTGATGAATGTACTTCTCCGACAGAACCCAAACATTATCAAAGACAAGCACTTGATAGGACACATAGATGGGCGAAGCAGTGTTTGGAATTTCATAAAAAATCTGTTAAAGCTAATAAACAAATGATTTTTGCTGTTGTTCAGGGTGGTAGACACGAAGATTTGCGAAAAGAGAGTGCGGAAAAACTTTCACAAATGGATTTTGATGGATTTGGGATTGGTGGAAGTTTTGAAAAAAAAGATATGAGTAGTGCTGTTAAGTGGACAAACGAAATTTTACCAGAAGATAAGCCTCGACATTTGCTTGGGATTGGTGAGCCTGAAGATTTGTTTATGGGGGTAGAAAATGGTTGTGATACCTTTGATTGCGTTGCCGCGACTCGAATTGCAAGAAATGGACAAGTGTACACTTCAAATGGAAAAATAAATTTAATGAATGAAAAATTTAAAGAAGATTTTGAACCAATAGAAAAAAATTGTCAATGTTTTACTTGTAAAAATCATACAAAGGCATATCTGGCACATTTATTTCGAGGCAAAGAAATTTTGGCCTCGATTCTTGCGACAATTCATAACGTACATTTTATAGTGAGACTTGTGGATGGAATGCGCGAGGCAATTTTGAATGATAGTTTTGAGAAATATAAAAAAGATTTTTTGGAGAAGTATAAACGCAAAATAAATTTAAAGTCTTAAATTCAAAACACAAAACATGAAATTAGAAGTTCCAAACAATTGTTTCTGATTTAGGGTTTAGAATTTGTTTAGTGTTTTGAGTTTAGAACTTCAAACTTGTATTTTAAATTTTTGTTATAATAAAAACATGAAAAACTTTCTTGAGTCTATTGGTTTATCAAAAACTGCGGAAATTCCAGAAGAAGTTAAAACTTTTGAAGAACTTGGTAATACCAGAGATTTCGGTGTTCTTAAGTTTGATCAATTAGACGAATTTGAAAAGAAAAATGGGGATTATTGGAGAATACCAACAGTAGAAGAAATTACATATTTAATAAATCAACATAAAAACGATAAAAAATTTTTTAAATATAAAAAGTATTGGGTACTAAATGATGATCCATATACTATTAATAAATATCTACAAGTTGATATCCATGGAGCCTTAGTTTATTTTGGTGATGAAAATCCAAATTCAGATATTGGGTTAGTGATGTTTAGAAAGTAAGATATTGATTTCGTGCTTAAATAGATATTTTATGATATCTTGTCAAACATGAAATTTATGCTCAAATCGGCTTACGAGCCCGCTGGAGATCAGCCACAAGCAATAGAAAAATTGATTAATGGAATCAAAAAAGGTGATAAGAAACTCACCCTTCTTGGTGTTACAGGATCGGGTAAAACTTTTACTATTGCAAATGTAATACAGAAAGTTCAAAAACCGACTCTCGTAATCGCACACAACAAAACTCTCGCTGCACAACTTGCTCAAGAATTCCGAGAATTATTTCCAGAAAATGCTGTTCACTACTTCGTCTCTTATTACGATTACTATCAACCCGAGGCCTACATGCCTATTACAGATACATATATAGAGAAGGAAGCACAGATAAACGCTGAGATTGATCGACTTCGTCACGCTTCTACCCAAGCACTTCTTACTCGCAAAGATGTAATTATTGTTGCATCGGTTTCTTGTATTTATGGATTAGGAAGTCCTGAAGAATATGAAAAAGTAAATTTCAAAGTTGAAAAGGGAATGAAAATTGCAAGAAACAATTTTATTCGTAAATTAGTTTCTCTTCACTATGAAAGAACAAATGCAGGTTTAAGTTCGGGGCAATTTCGAGCTATTGGTCAATCAATTGATTTAATTCCAGTTTCAGAAAGATATACAATTCGTTTTACTTTTTTCTCGACTATGCTCGGAACAAGCGAAAATATTATTAAAAGAATTACGGTTGTTGATTCTACAACTCGTGCAATTATCGAAGAAATTCAAAATTATTTTATTTTTCCTGCTAAGCACTTTATTACCTCCAAAGAAGAAATTGATAGGGCAGTGAAAAGTATTCAAGCAGAAGCAAAGGAGAGAATTAAAGAACTTGAAAATGAAAATAAACTTTTGGAAGCAGAAAGGCTTAAGAGACGAACAAGTTATGACATCGCGCTAATAAGAGAAACGGGATATTGTAACGGTATAGAAAATTATTCACGGCACTTTTCTGGTAAACCAGCAGGCGAAGCGCCAGATACTTTGATTTCATATTTTCCTAAAAACTTTTTAACTGTGATAGATGAATCGCATGTTACAGTTTCTCAAATAGGTGGAATGTATGCGGGAGATCGATCGCGAAAAGAAACTCTTGTTGAACACGGATTTCGTTTACCATCTGCCAAGGACAATAGACCACTAAAATTTGAAGAATTTGAAGAACGAACCGGACAAACAATCTATGTTTCTGCAACTCCGGGGAAGTATGAAAAGGAACACAGCACTGTTTTTGTCGATCAAATAATTAGACCAACTGGTTTGGTGGATCCACAATTGGATGTGAAGCCAGTTACCGCGTCAAACGCGGCTTCGCAGTATCAAGGACAAGTAGCGGATTTTATTGAGGAGGCAAGTAAAACAATTGAGAAGGGTGGTAAAGTTCTTGCGACAACTCTTACCAAAAAAATGGCAGAAGATCTTTCGCAATATCTCAAAGAAAAAGGTTTTAAAACAAAATATTTGCATAGTGATATTGATACGCTTGAGAGAATTGAAATTATTACGCAACTTCGAAAAGGGGAGTTTGATGTTTTGGTTGGAGTAAATTTACTCAGAGAAGGTTTGGATTTACCAGAAGTAACTTTGATTGGAATTTTCGATGCTGATAAAGAAGGATTTCTTCGAAGTGAGATTTCTCTCATACAAACAATCGGACGAGCCGCAAGAAATGTTGATGGACATGTAATTTTGTATGCTGATGAAATGACAGGATCAATGAGGAGAGCGATTGATGAAACAAATAGAAGAAGAGAGATTCAACTTGCTTATAATAAAGAACACGGGATTACTCCGACAACTATCAAAAAGAATATTCATGATATTACAGAAAGTTTGCGAAGCGAACATAGCAAGACTGTAAACAAACTTTTGGAGATTGATGAAGAATTGTTTCAAAAGAATCCTAAGAAACTTATAAAAGAAAAGAAACAAAAAATGGAGGAAGCCGTCAAAATCCTCGACTTCGAAACCGCAGCGATACTTCGCGATGAGATAAAAGTTTTGGAAGAAAAAATGAGAAATAGCAAAAATCGAGGTTAAACCTCGAGAGACTCTATTTTTATAAAAAATAACGAAAATAGGGCTCAAAATAAGGATTTGTCTATTTACGAGGTTTAACCTCGTAGACCAAAATTATTGTTTCGAGGTTTAACCTCGAAATGTGGATATGATGATTTGGGGGACAGAATAAATTTGTTTTTTGGATACTTGAACTTACTTCTTAAAGATAAATGAAATAAAAAATTTTTGGAAAATAGACACTTTTATAGTAGAATGTCGCAACTAACCCCTAAGGCTGAGTCTTGGGGCGTTTGAGGTTTATGAAAGAAATTCGAAATTCTAAATCCGAAATACGAAACAAATACGAAGCACGAAATTCCAAATTCGAAACGGATTCCATTGTTATTAAAGGAGCACGAACACACAATTTGAGAAATATAAATGTCACAATGCCGAGAAACAAAATGGTGGTGATTTCTGGTTTGTCTGGCTCTGGAAAATCATCTCTTGCCTTTGATACTATTTTTGCTGAAGGTCAAAGAAAATATGTTGAATCACTTTCTTCTTATGCAAGGCAATTTCTTCGGCAAATGCAAAAGCCTGATGTTGATGAAATTACGGGACTTAGTCCTGCGATTTCTATTGATCAAAAATCGCGGTCAAATAACCCCAGATCAACTGTTGCGACGATTACAGAAATTTATGATTATCTGCGAATTTTATTTGCCAGAGTTGGTAAACCACATTGTCCAATATGCTATAGAGAAATAAAAAAACTTTCTAATGATGAAATTTTGGAGACAATTACGGAAACAGTAAAAAATACTTTTAAGCAAGAAGCAAGAAGCAAGAAGCAAGAAGTTTTTGGTGTTGATGTTGATAGGAGTAAAATAAAAATTTATGCACCGCTTGTTGTGGGTAGGAAAGGTGAATATTATCAACTTTTATATGATTTAATTGATAAAGGTTACGAATGGGTTTTAATTGATGGAAAAGAATATAAATTGCGAGAGCGAATAGATTTAACAAAAACCAAAAAACACGATATTGATGTTTTAATTGATGAATTTTTTGTTACAGAAATAAAAAATTATAGTCAAGATACCAAGGAAAGACTTAATGAGGCAATTGAAAGAGCAATACAAGAATCAGAAGGACTGCTTCGTCTTTGGGGAATTAATTTAAATAAATTGATTTCAAGTAAATTTATGTGTCCATATGATGGCTTTTCTTTTCCAGAAATAGAACCTCGATTATTTTCTTTTAATTCTCCATATGGGGCTTGCTCCGAATGTAATGGTTTAGGAACAAAACATTTATTCAGTGATGAAATTTGTGAGAAGTGTAATGGTAAAAGATTAAGAGATGAAGCACTCACTGTATTTTTAATTGAAGAAAATTTAAAATCAGAAATTCGAAATCCAAAACAAAACACAAATACGAAGAACGAAATTACAAACAAAAAATTTTCTATTACGGATGTTACAAATTTGTCTATTAAGAGAGCAATTAAATTTTTTGCGAATCTAAAACTTTCCGAAACAGACAAAGAAATTGCCAAAGTTCTTTTGAAAGAAATTGAGGCACGACTTAAATTTATGAATGATGTTGGTATCGAATACTTACAACTTAATCGTCAAGCGCATACTCTCTCTGGCGGTGAAGCACAGAGAATTAGACTTGCTTCACAATTAGGTTCTGGTCTTGTTGGAGCACTTTATGTTCTCGATGAACCAACAATTGGTTTACATTCAAGAGATAATGATCGGTTGATTAAAACTTTGTTAGATCTTCGAAATCTTGGAAATTCTGTAATTGTAGTCGAACATGATGAGGATACTATTTATTCTGCTGATTATTTGGTTGATATTGGACCAGGAGCGGGTATTCATGGTGGAGAAGTTGTTGTGTCGGATTATTTAGAAAAACTTTTAACTGCAAAAAATAATGAAAGTGGTTCTATTACTTTGGATTATTTGCGAGGTGATATCAAAATACCTATTCCAGCAAAAAGAAGAAATGAAGACAAAGGTAGAATAAAAATAAAAGGCGGAGAAATTTTTAATATCAAAAATATGAATGTAGAAATTCCTCTTGGAAAATTAATTTCAATAACTGGTGTTTCTGGTTCTGGAAAATCTTCTTTGATATATGAAATTTTATACAAAAATCTTCAAGCAAAGTATGACAGAAAACATAGATCTAATAAGATCTTTAATTGTGAAGAATTTATTGGCGGAGAAAATGTCAGCAGAACAATTTTGATTGACCAAAGTCCAATTGGGCGAACTCCGCGATCAAATCCTGCTACCTATACAGGTGCTTGGAGTCATATAAGGGACTTATTTGCAGAAACTGAAGAAGCAAAATATCGAGGATGGAAATCTGGAAGATTTTCTTTTAATGTGAAGGGGGGTAGATGTGAAGCCTGTCAAGGAAATGGAGAAATTGCTGTTGAAATGCATTTTTTGCCGACAGTTTACATACCTTGTGATATTTGTCGGGGGAAAAGATTTATGAAAGAAACTTTGGATGTAAAATACAAAGGGAAAAATATTTACGATGTTTTGGATTTAACTGTTGAGGAAGCTTTGGAATTTTTTCAAGATATTCCAGCGATTTATGATCGACTTTATACATTGAATGAAGTTGGACTTGGATATTTGGAATTGGGGCAATCTGCTAAAACTTTATCAGGTGGAGAAGCACAGAGAGTGAAAATCTCTTCTGAACTTTATAGGGCTCATATTGCAAAGACGATTTACATTTTGGATGAACCAACAGTCGGACTTCATTATGAAGATGTAAAAAAATTAATTGAAATTTTACAAAAACTTGTAGATAAAGGAAATACTGTGATAGTAATTGAACATAATATGAACATAATTAAATCTTCAGATTATGTAATAGATATTGGACCAGAAGGTGGGGAGAATGGTGGCAAAATAATAGCCAAAGGAACCCCTGAACAAATTGCACAATCTATTAATTCTCATACAGGAAAATATTTGAAAAAACATTTAAAAAAATAAAGACACCACCGATCTCCATCGGTGGTGTAAAATGTGTTAGTCATCATACCCATCTTCTTCACGATCCTCATGGCTATACCAGAAGAAGATAAGTCCTAAAAAAATACCAACTACAATGGATGGTATATAGTTGTCTGGGTTTGCAAAAAACTGTGAAGTGTTCAATCTTTTCACAAACATAAAACCTGCAAAAGAGATTGAACAAAAAATACTTAAACAAAAAAACAACCGAAAAAGAAAAAACAGTGCACGGTTCATACCATTGCCAGAGTAACATTTTTTTTATAATATGTCAAAATGAAAAAAAACCAATTGAAAAATATAAAAATTCCTAATTTATCTGGGGTCTATTTCTTCAAAAAAGGAAAAGAAATTTTATATATTGGAAAAGCAACATCTTTAAAAGATAGAATAAAAAGTTATTTCAATCCCGATCTCTTACATACCAGAGGTTCTCGAATTGTAGATATGGTCTCTATTTCTGACAAAATTGATTTTCAAAAAACCGATACTGTTTTGGAGGCATTGATTTTGGAAGCAAATTTAATCAAAAAATTTGAACCAAAATACAATATAAAAGAAAAGGATAATAAAAGTTATAATTTTGTTTGCATTACAAACGAAGATGAACCCAAAATTGTTTTGGAACGTGGAAGAAGTTTAGAGTTTAGCAAGAAGGAAGAGGGAAGAAACAATAAATATAAAAATATTTATGGTCCTTTTCCGTCTCAAGAAAAACTTCAAGTTGCCCTCAATATAATTAGAAAAATTTTTCCTTTTAAAACAAATAAAAATGCCGGATCAAAACTGTATTCTCAAATTGGTTTGGAGGTTGATGGAGAAAATTTAAAAAGAAACATTAGAAATATTAAATTATTTTTTGAAGGGAAAAAAATAAAAATTTTAAAATTACTTGAAAGAGAGATGTATACAAAAGCGAAAGAAATGAAATTTGAAGAGGCGGGGGAATTAAAAAGACAAATTTATGCTCTGAAACATATAAATGATGTGGCACTTATAGAAGATTCAAGATTCAAGATTTCTCTCCGTGAGGGTCGAGGCTCTCGAAAGCAAGACTCAAGATTTAGAATCGAGGCTTATGATGTGGCACATATAAGTGGGAAGAATTCTGTTGGTGTTAAGACAGTGATGGAAGATGGAAAAATAAAAAAATCTGACTATAAAAAATTTATTTTGAGAAATACTAAAAGAGGTGA
>CAZUCU010000003.1:0-11841 GCA_964618845.1 uncultured Candidatus Saccharibacteria bacterium | reverse complement strand
AAAAGAATAATTCAAAAGTACAAAAAAGAAATTTTGATACTCAATAGTGAAGCACACAGGTTTGCTATAGGATTTTTGCGTCACAAAATTAAAATAGTTTGATATAATATTTTTAATGAGAAGATTAAAAATTGCAGTTTTAAGAGGCGGTCCATCTCCCGAGAGAGAACTTTCCGTTGTTTCTGGCAAGGGTGTTATAGATATATTATCTGTAGATCATGAAGTTACAGATATATTTGTTGACAGAGATTTGAACTGGTACAGTAATGGTGTTTTATTTTCACAGAAGGACTTGGTTAATAAATTTGATTTGGTGATTAATTTAATTAAGGGCGCCTATGGTGAAGATGGACGACTAAGTTCAATTTTAAATCAAAATGGCGTTCGATATTCTGGTCCTAAAATTTATTCTGGAATATTTTCCTTTGATAAGTCTAAAACAAAAAATATTTTGAATACCCACAAAATCAAAACACCCATACACAAAATTGTTGTAGGAAAACATAATTTAGAACTTGCCTCTCGAGAAATTTTTGAAACAATGTGTTTTCCCTTGGTTGTAAAGCCTTTAAAAACAGGTTCATCTATGGGTATCTTTATAGTCAAAAATTTTGATGAACTTAAAAATGCGATGTATTCTATTTTAGCAATTGATGATTCTGTTATGGTTGAAGAGTTTATAAAAGGCAAGGATGCTTCTGTGTTTGTGGCAGAGGGATTTAGAAATAAAAAAGTTTATGCCTTTTCTCCTGTAACTTATGATAATAAAGATGAAGAGATAATTGATTTTAATACCAAAATAAATCAAAAGTATGCTTTTAAAAATGATTTGCTCTCTCCATTTGAAAAAGATCAACTTATGAATTGTGCAGAAAATATTTTTGAAATTCTAAATTTACGACATCATGCAATTATTGATTTTCGTGTACACCCAACAAGAGGTATATATGTTTTGGAAGCAAATTCTACCCCAGTATTCGGGGAAAAAACAATAGTTGATGAATCTTTAAAATATGTTGGTGCGACTGAAAAAGAATTTATAGAACACTTGGTAAATTTGGTATTGGAAAATAGATGATCTATTTACATAAAAATAATTTTTGATATTATATTTTTCACTGGGCCCTTAGCTCATTTGGTAGAGCGCCTCACTTGCACTGAGGAGGTGGCGGGTTCGAATCCTGTAGGGTCCACTCGACTTCGTAATAAAAAAGACCTTTTTCGAAAGATCTTTTTTATTGCTACGCTCGTGGCAAGCCACCTAAGATTTATGGAATAAAAATTTTTAAGCAAGATGAATCAGTGCTTACGAGAAGTCGAGTGTCTCGAGTGTAGCGTAGCGAAATCGAGAGACTTGTAAGTCATTTGGCTAAAACGAGTTTGGCGAAGTTTGAGTTTAGAAACTCGTGACCGAATCCTGTAGGGTCCACTCGATTTATAAAATAATTTTTCTTTGAGGGGGTTGTTTTATTTGCTTATAGTAAACCACCCAATTTTCCTTGCTTTTTAACAGAAGTATGTTAATATTCCTGATGTAGATATTTATACGATACGTCGAAGCGTTTAATTATCTCGCGTTATAAAAATTAATTTGTAGAGAAGTATTGTATGAACGATAACTTTCGAAAAGATGATCGAGCACCAAGAAAAATGTTTAAAGGTGATTGGAAATGTTCAGAATGTGGAGTAGCTATAACTGAACTTCCATTTGAACCAGATCCTGCTCGAATAGATTCTTTAAAATGTTTTGATTGTCATAAAAAAGGTCAGCCAAGAAGAAATTTTGGTGGAAGGAGAGATTTCGGTAATGATAGAGGACATCGAGACAGATACTAAAAATAAAAAAACAAAAGACCCTCGATTATGAATATTAGTTTGAGGGTTTTTTTGTTATAATTATATTGGCAATGAAAAAATATTTTTTAAAATATTTCAGGGTTATTTTTTTGTTTATTTTGGCTTTTGTTATTTTTCATTCATTAAATCAAAGTAAAACGGAGGAAATTTTTATAATTGAAGAAACAAAAAATAGAGAAGAAATTATAGGGAAAATGCTGGAAAAAGGAATTATTCGTAAAGATTTATCATATTATTTTATCAAACTCTATTTATCTTTAGGTGGTGAAATTGAACCTGGCGGTTATGTTTTGAGGAAAGGAATGGGTGCTGTTAATACTATTTTAAATATGAATAAACCAGAATACAGATTTGTTTCAGTTTTAGAAGGTGAACGAAAAGGCGAAATCGCAGAAAATTTAGGTAAGGAATTAGAATGGAATTCGCAAAAAATAAAAATTTTTTCTAATCAAAATATGGCTTGTGAATTAATTGGTCAAGAGGGATTTTTGGCATCGGGTCGTTATTTAATTCATAAAGACGAAGATCCAGAAATAATTCAACTTAAGATGCAAGAAAATTATTATAATAAAATAAAAGAATTGGGGGTAGAAAAAACAGATATAAGCCAAAGTACAATTACAACTATTGCCTCATTGATACAAAGAGAATCTGGTGGGAAAAATGATATGAGATTAATTTCTGGAATTATTTGGAATCGTTTAGCAAAAGGCATGCCTCTCCAAATTGATGCGACACTTCAATATATAAAAGGTGATGAAGAAAATTGGTGGCCGATTCCAA
Organism: uncultured Candidatus Saccharibacteria bacterium; assembly: GCA_964618845.1. Taxonomy (GTDB): domain Bacteria; phylum Patescibacteriota; class Minisyncoccia; order Phycocordibacterales; family JAACPR01; genus CAZUCU01. The sequence goes on along the minus strand of CAZUCU010000003.1, from coordinate 9,201 downwards.
ATGCAGAAGATAAATATTTGGAATCTGATTTTAATACTTATAAAAACAAAGGTTTGCCACCGTCGCCAATTGCGACACCCGGGGAATATGCGATTTTAGCTGCTATGAACCCATTAAAAACTGATTGTTTGTATTATCTACATGATAAATATGGAAAGATTCATTGTTCAACAAACTATGAGGCCCACAAGAGAAATGTGAAATACTATCTTAAATAAAGCACGAAACGGTAAGAAATTTGAAATCAGAAGCAAGAAATTCGAAACAAATTCGAAATTCTAAATTCGAAATCAGAAACACGGGCTTGGAATTTCGTGCTTCTGATTCGTCTGTGTTATCATCTACATATTAAATAGGTAACACAGATATATATGTTTAAATTTTTGACCAAAAAAATAATGGAACGAAAAATGAAAAACTTACCTCCTGAACAGCGGGATTTAGTAATGACTCTTATAGAAGAGCATCCAGAATTAATGCAAAAAATTCAAAAAGAAATAAAAGAAAAAAAGAAACAAGGAGTAGATGAACAAACTGCTTCCATGCAAGTAATGTTTAAATATAAAAATGATTTCCAGAGAATTATGATGAAAAAAATGGGGAGGTAATCTATGAAAAAAATTATTTTAATTTTTCTATTAATAGTTTTGATTTTGGGGATTTTTATATTTTTTAAAGAACCATCACTACATAGAGACTGGACTGATGATGCGCAAACATTGCCAGACATTACAATTTCTGAAAATAAAATTAATATAAAAAACTTAAGAGACTGGAGGTATAAGTATCAAGAAACTATTTCTTGGAATTATTATGAGGAAACATTTGATCTTGATAAAATAGACAAAGCATATTTTCTCATGAATCCTTTTGGTAAATGGGAAGGAGTTGGTCATGGTTTTTTCTTATTTGAATTTAATGATGGCAAAACAGTTTCTGTTTCTGTAGAGGCCAGAAGAGAAAACAATGAACCTTTTGGAGCCTTCCGAGGATTATTTAACAATTATGAAATGTGGTATGTGTGGGGAAGTGCTACAGATTTATTTTCCAGAAGAGCAATTTATCATGATGAAGATTTGTACATGTATCCATTACTTATAAAATCTGAAACCGTCAAAGGTTTGTTTTTAGATTTAGCAAAAACTACAGAATCTTTAGAAACAAAACCAAAATTTTATAATACTATATTTTCAAATTGCACAAATGTTTTGGCAGATTCTTCAAATAGAGTAAATCCAGGAAGTATTCCGTGGAATTGGGCACGAGTATTCACGGGTTATGCAGATAATAAATTATATGAATTAAAATTAATTCCCTACGATAAACCTTTTGAACAAATTTTTGAAGAAGCAAGAATAGATGAAAAAGTAAAAAATATTATTTTGAACAAGAATAATTTATCAAAAGAAGAATTTTGGACAAAATTAAAAGGTAATTTTTAAATTTCTGCACCTATTTAAAATTTATTGCCCCAAGTAAAATATTCAGTGATTTGTCTAATTGTCACGGAAAACACATTTTTATTTAGTGATAATTTTTTGAAAAAAAGATATAAAAAAAGTGTACAACCCTATTGACTTTATAAAAAAAGAGCCACAATCAATAAAGATGTGAATGAAGAAAAAGGGGAAAGAATAATTTCTTTGTTTAGTAGTTTAAAAATACAATTATGAAAAATATCAAACATTTTTTGATGTTGTCTCTTGTTTTTGTGTTTGTTTTTTCGTTTTCTCTTGTTATGGCACAAGGACTGGAAAATGAAAACACTGATACACCAACATTGGAAACAACTCCTACAGAAACGAATGAAGGTGATAATATAGTCGATCCTCCAATTGAATCGGAAATAGATACATTATCAGAAGAAACAGAGAGTACTTTGTTTATAAATAATGTATGTGAGGATGAGGACAAAGTAAGAGTTTGTCACTACCCAGAAGGTAATTTAAGTAATCCACAATTATTAAAAAATCAAAACTGGTATGGTCCAAGTGGTCACAACAGTCATGAACACGATTTTATTGTTTCTGAAGATTTTGCTGATGATTATCGTTGTCCACCAATTAATCCTGATCCAGTGTATGCGTGTTCGGACGGGATTGACAATGATCAAGACGGAGTAATTGATTATCCAAATGATCTTGGCTGTGAATCAGCAACCGATGATGATGAGTATAATGATCCAGAAGTTAAACAAGCAACTTTACACGCACAAAAAATTATATGTGATGATGAAAGTGATCTTCCAAATTGGGGAGCGGGAGATGTTGATGAAATTACATCAACTACCGCAAACGATTGGTTAATTGCAAATCCTGAAAATGGGTGCCATTTAGCGGATTGGGATTTTGAGTGGGGTTATTCTAACTCTACAGGAGATCCAGAAGACAACCAACCCGGTACAGCTGGTGCTGGGTGGACAGCTTTCACGGGTGCAACAGCGGTAGTTGATATTTCAAATTATAATCAACTTAGAGTTCGTGAAATTTATAATGAAGATTACATTCCATTTACAGGGCAAAATACAGATCAGGATGTTTCACCAGAAATGTACTGTGGGAGTGATGCCCTTAATTATGACAACTGGGAATGGATTGATGCATCTCCAGACACAGACTATTATTGTGTTGCATGGAATGTTCCCAAAGAAAAATCAGAATCTTGTCGTGTAGAAGTTGTAAGTGAAGTTGGTGACGAAGGCATTGGTAATGATGATGCAGTTGCTGCGTGGGTTCATCCTACTTGGACAACCGGATTAAATAGTGTTGCCACGTGGATTTGGGACTCATTCAATGTGCAAAATCTTGTGACTGATGAATCAAAAACATTTACAAAAAATTTCTATGTTGATGGTTCTGTAGATGATGCAACACTTAATCTTGCTGCAGATAATCGATATTGGGTAACTATAAACGGCGATCCAGTTATTTCAAATACTGGAGAATTTAATTATGGAGCAGTTACTGGTCCAACCGATATAAAAAGTTATGTTGACCCAGGATGGAACACCATTGAATTTAAGATTGAAAATATGGCAAATGGTGATTTAAATCCAGAATCAAATCCAGTAGCAGGAATTTATCAGCTTGTAGTTAATAATTCAGCAAAAACACAGTGTACACAACCACCACAAGAAGAAGAAAAATCTGATGTTACTGTTTGTAAATATAATCAACAAGAACAACCACTTTCTGGTTGGGAAGTTTGGCTTGATGATGAAGAGACACAAGAAACTCACGAATATATTGCAACAACAACAGAAAATGGTTGTGTAATATTTGATGATGTCCCATATGGAAATTATAATTTGGGAGAAACAATGAAAACTGGTTGGCAGTATGTTTCTGGTACAGGTTTAGTTGTTGTTGATGATCCAAATGAAAATTTTTCTATTATGAATAGAACTGTTGATCAACCAGTAATGTTTACTTTGTCATATGTGGCAGGTTCACACGGAACAATTTCAGGAAGTTCTACACAAGTAGTATTACAAAGCCAAAATGGAACAGCTGTAACGGCAAATGCAAATAGCGGGTACCACTTTGTAAATTGGAGTGATACGCTTACTGATAATCCAAGAACTGATTTGAACATAACCGGAAACATAACTGTTACTGCAAATTTTGCAGAAAATCAAACAGCACAAGGAAGTTCTTCTGGTGGTAGATCAAAAAGAAAGAGTGGAGGTGAAGTCTTAGGTGCTTTTACGGGAACAGAAAATCGTTGCACAATATATTTGACTTCTCATATGAGACAGGGTTTTGAAAATAATCCTATTGAAGTTTTAAAACTTCAAGCGTTCTTGATTGGACAAGGATATGAGGTTTCAATAACTGGTGTGTTTGATGATCTTACTGACAAAGCTGTCAGAGAATTTCAAAAGAAATATGAGAAAGAGATTCTTGTTCCTTGGAAACAATTTGGTTTCAGCGGTGATTCGACAGGGTATGTTTATAAAACAACTAGACATTTTATAAATAATTTGCTTTGTCCGGGTTCTGAGCCATATCCAAATCTTCCTTAATTAGATTAAATCAAAAAATTTTACAACAAGCCCCTGCCGAAGGCAGGGGCTTGTTGTTTCTACTTTTTATTATATAATTTGTCTAAGAAAATTATGAAAAAGCACCTAAAAAAATATTTTGTTCCAAACAAAAAAAATGAATTTAAACCACATTTTTTAAGAGATAAATTTACTATAGTGATGTTAGTTTTAGTGGTTTTAATTGAAATAATATCTCTTTTGTTTCTATTTCCAGAATTTGGAAGCCAATCAAAATATTTATCTTCTGTAATTTCGTCGGTTCTTGTTGAAAAAACAAATAAAACTAGATTAAACAACGGAGAAAACCAATTGGCTATCAATGATTTGTTGGTTCTTTCTGCTCAAATGAAAGCAAATGATATGGCAGAGAAAGGATATTTTGCTCATATAAGTCCTGATGGCAAAGACCCCTGGTATTGGCTGAATAAGGCAGGATATCAATATAAAAATGCTGGTGAAAATTTAGCAGTAAATTTTTTTGATTCAGATGAAGTTCATGATGCTTGGATGAATAGCCCAACACATAAAGAAAATATTTTGCGAAATGGTTTTACAGAGATTGGTATTGCGACTGCGGAGGGAACTTACAAAGGTAAAAAGGCAATATTTGTTGCTCAGTTTTTTGGTGAACCTAAAACGACTGTTATAGCTACTACAGAAACAAAAACTGAAAAAATTGTCCAGACAGTAGAAAAACTGAAAACCTTAGTTTTAAATGAGAATCAGTTAAGCACAACAACCTCCTCTGCTCAGGTTTTGGGGGTGGAATCTGAACAGACGCAATCTCCTGTTGTAACTTCAAATACAAAACAATTAACTTGGTATGATAGACTTCTGGCTTCTCCAAGAACTAATCTAACAGTTTTGTTAATTATTTTTGCCGTAATAGTTACGATGGCTGTAATATTAAATGTTTTTGTAAAAATAAAAATTCAACATTTGAAACTTATATTAAATGGATTATTAATTTTAATTATCATTGTAGCCTTCATATTTATTAACCAAAATACTATAAATTTTATAGCTGAGATTATTTAAAAAACTTTTGCATTAAATCAATTTTTCCCTTAATATAATGTCATGTCACTATCTATTGGTGTAGTAGGGCTTCCAAATGTCGGGAAATCGACGCTTTTTAATGCATTGACAAAGAATTCTGTTCCGGCCGAAAATTATCCTTTTTGTACAATAGATCCATCTGTAGGCATTGTTCCTGTGCCAGATCATAGATTAGATAAACTTGCAGAATTTTCTAAATCAGCCCAAAAAATTCCAGCAGTTGTTGAATTCACTGATATTGCAGGCCTTGTAAAAGATGCGTCAAGAGGCGAAGGTCTCGGAAATAAATTTTTGGCAAATATTAGAGAAGTGGATGCAATTCTTCAGGTTGTACGAATTTTTGAAGACGACAAAATTATTCATGTTCACAACAAAATTGACCCGCTATCTGATATCGAAGTTATAAATTATGAATTAATAATGGCGGATTTAGAAACTGTTAACAAAAGAATAGGAAATATTGAAAAGGATGCTAAGCGCGGTGAAAAAATCGCAAAGAAAGAATTTGAGCTTTTAGTGCCGATAAAAGAAGTTTTGGAGAAGGGAATTATGGCAAATCGAATTGAATATCACAATATGGATGATGAAAAAATTGTTAAAACTTTTAATTTGATGACAACAAAGCCAATTTTGTATGCTTTGAACAAAAAAACTGGTGGAAAAAATTTGGATGACTTAAATGATGAAAGATACACCAAACTTTTAAAATTTTTAGAAGAACATGAATATGTTTTTGTAAAAGTTGATGCAAAAAGTGAACTTGAAATGAACACTCTTTCTGATGAAGAAAGAACTGAAATGAAGAGAGAAATGGGAATTGATGGCGGACTTGATTCACTTATTACAAAATCTTATGAAATGCTTAAACTTATAACTTTTTTGACTACTGGGGAAAAGGAAAGCAGGGCGTGGACAACATATCTTGGAGCAACGGCACCAGAGGCAGGTGCTTCTATACATACAGATTTTCAAACCAAATTTATTCGCGCTGATGTAATTGTCTGGGATAAACTTCTCGAGGCAGGAACTCACACACATGCTAAAGAAAAAGGTTGGATTAAAACAGTTGGAAAGGATTATATAGTGATGGATGGTGATGTAATAGAATTTAGGATATGATTCTTCTCAATATCTAAAATAGTGGTATTATGAGCATGTATGAAACAAAATTTAATTATTAAGTGGTCATTAATTTTGGCCATTGTCATTATTGCCAATTTATTTTTTAATTATTCATTATCTTTAATTTTTAATGGTCCTGATCGTGACGAGTTTTGCCCATTCGAAAAAACTTCCCAAGTTATAGAAAACAAACAGGCCTGCGAAGCAGCTGATGGAATTTGGAACCCCGGACAAGTTATTGTTGGCGCCCCAGAACAAACTTTAAAAGTTGCTCCTGCTGGATATTGTGATTTATACTCTAAATGTGAAAATAAATTTAGAGAAGCAAGTAAAACTTATGAACAAAAAGTCTTTATTGGTTTGATTATAATCGGAGCAGTTGTTTTGATTGCATCTGCATTTTTGAAAGTAAATACTGTTTTGAGTTCTTCCTTTGCTTTGACAGCGGTTTTAGATTTGATTGTTGCCTCTTTTCGATATTGGCGATATTCTCAAGAATGGCTCAAGGTTTCTATTTTGTTTGTAGCATTGGTTATATTAATATATATAGTTGTTAAAAAGTTTAAGGAACACAGTGATGCAGGAATACAATCATAAAGAAATTGAAAAAAAATGGCAAGATATCTGGAAGAAAAATAAAATATACGAAACAAAAGAAAAACAAGAAGAAAAAGAAAATGAGTATATTTTGGTAGAATTTCCTTATCCGTCTGGAGATCTTCATGTTGGTCATTGGTATGCATTTGCTGTAACTGATATATATGCTCGTTATCGTCGAATGCTTGGCAAAAATGTTTTATTTCCAATTGGTTTTGATGCTTTTGGTCTGCCTGCTGAAAATGCTGCTATAAAAAATAAGATAAACCCACGAGACTGGACTTATTCCAATATTAAATTTATGGAAAAACAACTCCAAAGTATGGGGACAATGTTTGATTGGGATAGAAAAGTTGTAACCTCTGATCCAGAATATTATAAGTGGACTCAATGGATTTTTATTCAGTTTTATAAAACTGGTTTGGTTTATAAAAATGAAATTAATGCAGATTGGTGTCCTTCTTGTAAAACTGTTTTGGCCAAAGAAGAAGTAACCTCTGGATTTTGTGATCGCTGTGGATCAAAGATAGAACAAAAAAGAATGCAAACTTGGAATATAAAAATTACAAATTATGCAGAAAAACTTTTAAGTGGTTTAGAAGGATTAGATTGGCCAGATCCAATAAAAGAAGCACAAAAAAACTGGATAGGGAAAAGTATAGGGACTTATTTGAGTTTTTCTATTAACGATACAGATAAAAAAATTGATGTATTTACCACCAGAGCTGATACTTATTTTGGAATTACATATTTAGTTTTAGCACCGGAAAATAAATTAATTGATGAACTGAAAGAAAAAATTTTAAATTGGGATGAGATAGAAAAATATAGAAAAAAGACAGGATCAAAAACGGAACTTCAAAGAATTTCCGAAGCAAAAGAAAAAACAGGGGTAAAAATTGAAGGAATAATGGCATTTCACCCAGCTCTTAAAAAAACAATCCCAGTTTTTATTTCTGATTATGTTATTGCAAGTTATGGAACAGGAGCAGTTATGGCTGTTCCTGCACACGATCAACGAGATTATGATTTTGCAAGAAAATTTAATTTACGGATAAAAGAAGTGATTAGTGGGAGTAATATTTTAAAAGGTGCTTTTGAAGATTTTGGAGTTTTAATTAATTCGGAAAAATATAATGGTTTAAAATCAAGAGAGGCAATAGAAGAAATTACAAAAGACTTTGGTAAAACGGCAATAAATTATAAAATGAGAGATTGGTCAGTTTCCAGACAGAGATATTGGGGTTGCCCAATTCCAATGATTCATTGCGAAAAATGTGGAGATATTCCAGTAGACGAAAAAGATTTGCCTGTAGAATTACCAGATGTAAAAGACTATACACCAAGCGGAGACGGCAAATCTCCACTTGCAAAAATTGAAAAGTGGGTAAAGATAAAATGTCCAAAATGTGAAGGAGAGGCCGAAAGGGAAACTGATACATTGGTCACCTTTATTGATTCTTCCTGGTATTTTCTTAGATATTTGGATTCCAAAAATGATAAGGAATTTTCTTCTAAAGAATTACAACAAGAATGGATGCCGGTTGATTTTTATTCTGGTGGTTCAGAACATACAACTCGTCATCTCCTTTATGCTCGTTTTTTTCAAAAAGCTTTATATGATTTAGGGATGGTTGAACACGATGAACCATTTATCAAAAGAAATAATCGAGGTTTAATTTTGGGACCAGACGGAAACAAAATGTCTAAATCTAAAGGGAATGTGGTTAATCCTGATGAATATGTAGAGAGATTAGGTGCTGACACGGTAAGAGGATATTTGGCCTTTATGGGACCATATAATGAAGCAGGAAGCTATCCTTGGGATCCCAATGGAGTCGTTGGGGTGCGAAGATTTTTGGAAAGAGTTAACTCTCTTTCGGAAAAAATTGGGGATTCTAATTCTGTTGAATCTTTGAGGCAACTTCATAAAACAATAAAAGGAGTAGGGGAAGACTATCAATCACTAAAATTTAATACCGCACTTTCCAAGTTAATGATTCTTTCAAATGTGTTAGAAAAAGAAAATTTTTCCCAAGAAACTTACAAAATACTTATTCAACTTTTGGCTCCGATTGCTCCACACTTATGTGAGGAACTTTGGGAAGCTGTTGGGGAAAAAAATTCTATTCATCTTTCAAAATGGCCCCAATTTGATATCAAACAAATGAAAGAAGACGAGATTGATATATCAGTTCAAATAAATGGAAAGTTCAGATTTAGAACCAAAGTGGCAAAAAATTTAACAGAAGGAGAAGTAAAAGAATATGTATCTAATTTAGCCCAAACAAAAAAATGGTTATTGGCAAAAAAACCACAAAAAATTATTTATATTGCTGGTAAAATTATAAACTTTTTGTCTTGAGGATTTCTAAATT
>CAZUCU010000002.1:24432-65000 GCA_964618845.1 uncultured Candidatus Saccharibacteria bacterium | reverse complement strand
TCCAAAAACAAGACGCATTTGACAATATAGAAATTCGAATTATTTTTTTATAAAATTCAATTTTATTTATTGTAAATTTTTAATTATGATATAATCCTATTATTAATTAATATTAAAAAATATGGGTCAAATAAATAAAATCAGAGACAGTAAAAAATGGAGAATAACAATTATTATTTTGCTTATAGTCGTGGCAGTTATATTATATTTATGGTAATTTTTTAAATATTTTATGGATATAAAAGAACAAATTGGAGACACAATAAAAGATAAATTTAATAAGGAAAATTTAAAACCAAAAACCGGGAAAAAGAAAATACTACTCGGCGTTATAGTAGTACTGCTTGGAGCACTTGGTTTTGAACTTAGCAACAATGATTTTGATTTGGGTTCAATATTTTCAGGTAACTCAGTATCTGATTCAAAAATCGAACGTGATGCAGATGGTAATGTAATGCGTGATAGTGGCGGAAATATAGTTACAAAAATTCTGCGCGATAAAGCTGGAAATATAACTACTGACGGAACAGGAAAAGCAACTGATGAATACAATTGTGCTGATTTCTCTACACAGGCAGAAGCCCAAGCATTCTTTATTAAAGCAGGTGGAGTAAGCAACGATACTAATAGATTAGACGGAAATAAAGATGGGGTTGCTTGTCAGGATTTGCCTAAATAATTATCATGAAAATATTTAAACCTCATACTTTCAGGTGGTGGCAAATAGGATTATTAAAAATTTGTCTTCTTTCCTTAGGTGTCCTTTTGGCACTTTATTTTTATGACGTTCTTGCAAACCTGGTGTGCCTTTGGTGGACCTTGTTTATTTTCACAATTGTTTATTGGATTTTCTGGACGATTAAGAACTTTTAGGTACGAAATCATACTTAACTCAACTTGCGTAAAATTGGAAGCTTTGGCATCAAGCGTTTGACATGGTGTTTTAAAAGGAAATTCTTGTAATTAAAGAATTTAGTATTGAGCAAGATTCGAGTACTCAAACATAGATATTTAAGTTAAAATGAAGTATATGAGGAAAACACTTTTGATTTTTTTGAGTTTAATTATTATCGTTTTGGTAATATATATGAATCGTTCTTATGCTCACATTTATAATAAAATTAATGAAATTAATTTAATATCTTCTGATATGCAACAACTATATAATTTTGGAAATAATTTTGAAAAAAGTTTAATTTATGTAGCTATAGGTGATAGTCTTACCGCAGGAGTCGGAGTTGATTCTTTTGAAAAATCCTATCCTTTTCAAATTGCAGAAATGATTGCAAAAGAGGGGAAAAGGGTTACCCTAAATATTCAAGCTATTCCAGGTGGGAAAAGTATTGATATTATAAATCATTTTGTAGATCCAACTGTCAAAACAAAACCAGATTTAATTACATTATTTATTGGAGTGAACGATGTCCATGGAAATATTTCCAAAGAAGAATTTAAAAATAATTTTGAGATTATTTTACAAAAGTTGACAAAAGAAACAAAAGCAAAAATTTATATTATCAATCTGCCATATCTGGGAGCAGAAAATCTGATTTTACCACCATATAATTTTTATTTTGATAAGAGAACTCAAGAATTTAATGAAATTATTAAACAGTTGGCAGATAATTACAAATTAAAATATATTGATTTGTATACTCCTACTTCCAAATCACCAAAGGAAAAATATTATTCAGTAGATTTATTTCATCCATCAGATGTTGGGTATAAGTTATGGTCCCAAATAATATATGCTGGTTTCAATTAATAATCCTATTCAAAACAGTTGGACCTTTATCAGTATTTTCGTTTTATTTCTATTACTTTCTTGTCGTCGGAGAAAAGATAAGGGATTTTCTCTTTCACTTACACAAGAATTAAAAGGCTTCGCAATTTTGGCAATAATATTTTCTCACATTGGATACTTTCTTGTAACCGACCACCAATTTCTTTTTCCTTTGAGTGTTTTGGCAGGCGTAGGTGTAAATTTGTTTTTGTTTCTCTCTGGATATGGACTAACAATAAGTTCTATAAAAAGAAAAGAGACAATCTGGTATTTTTATAAAAGAAGAATTTTGAAATTGTTTGTTCCTTTTTGGATAGTATTGATCTCTTTTCTATTAATGGATTTTTTTGTATTAGGAATTTCTTATGACAAAAGTTTTATTGTGCGAGCATTTTTTGGTATTTTTACAAACGCCGAACTTTTTCAAAGTTTAAATTCACCTTTTTGGTATATAACTTTGTTATTATTTTATTACATTTTATTTCCTTTGGTTTTTATAAAAAAATATCCATGGATTAGTGCTTTCTTTCTGTTTTTTCTCGCGTATTATTTGTTGATAAAATCAAACCTGGTTTGGTTTGAGGATGTTATAAAATTGTATAAACTTCATTTGTTTGCATTTCCCCTGGGTGTTGGTATTGCAGGATTTTTTACAGAACCAAAAATTTTAAATAACTCTTTTGTTTTAAAAACAAAAGAGGTTTATAGAAATACTGAAAAATTTGTTTATCCAGTATTCAGCATTTTGTTTTTGGTTGTAATTTCTTATTTTGCAATTAATTCTGGAGTAGGAGATTCTATCAGAATTGAACAAAAAATTAGTCTTCTGACTATGTTTGCTATTATTCTATTATTTTTAATCAAAAAATTTGAATTTAGATTATTGGGTTTATTTGGAGTGTATTCTTATGAGCTATATTTGTTTCATTGGCCAATTATGTATCGCTATGAAATTTTTTATAAACATTTTCCTGCCTGGTTTGCAACAATTTTATATTTGCTTTTATTTATTTGTCTTGGTTGGATTCTCAAGAGAATTTCGGGAAAAATTACAAAACTTAAACTACTGCAGTTTTGATTCGAGATGATCTGTCATTTTATATGAGTGAATGTGGTTTATACCTTAACTTGAAGATATCTGTTATAATTAACTTTTAATTAAATTAATTAAAAATTAATTATGTGGAACAATAGTATATTTGCATTAGCGGGTTTAGGAGTTGGGACAATGTTTGCGATTTTTATTTTGTGGTCTTTGGTTTGGAAAGGTTTTGCCTTGTGGATTGCTGCAAGAGAAAGCAAAAAATGGTGGTTTATTCCTCTTTTGGTTGTAAATACCGCTGGTATTTTAGAAATAATTTATATTTTTGTTTTTAGTTCTTGGGGTAGAAATTTTATTAACAGTAAAAGAAATCGAAAAAAAGATTCAAATAATTCTAATTCTGAAAATCAAAAAACTGAGTGTGATTGCACAAGTTGTGATGGGGTAGATTGTGATTGTAATTGTCACAGGCCAATAAAAGACAATTAATGAGCGATTGTAAAACAAATTACTTTGGATGCACCACCCGAAATAAGAACACGGCGCAACTCCTTTAGAGTTGCGCCTGTTGTATAAACATCATCAATTAAAATAATAATTTTGTTTTTGACTTGTGATCCTTGACTTTTGATTAATTGAAATGCTCCTTTTAAGTTTTTTAATCTAAGCTTTTTATTTTTTATTTCATGTTGTGGTTTGGTTTTACGGCTTTTTATTATTAATTTTTTTAATTCGAAAATATTTGGGGCGGTCGCGCAGAGCGCGACCGCCAACTCTTCTCCTTGATTATAACCTTTGTTTTTAAAAGTAGTTTTATATTGAGGAACAAAAGTTACCGGAATTTTATAATCTGTTTTTATTAAATTATCTTCCAAATAATTTATTATTTCTTCCAAAAGTAATTGTGAAAATTTTTCTATTGCGTATTTGTTTTTGTTATTTTTCAATTCATAGATTGCATCTTTTATGAAAGGATCTTTATATTTAAATATACTAAAAATATCATATGAATTTGATTCTAGTGTTTTTTCACACTTTTTATATATTTTACTAATTTCCAATTTTCTGAGTAATATTTCAATTTCTTTTGGGGGGAAAATTGCATCTAAAACAAAGTTTGATATTTTTTTAAACATACTTTAATGATATAATCTTTATAAGATTATATGGCTAATTTTTTTAATAATTTTTTAAAGAATTTTTCACGAAAACCTAATAACAGTGTTTTGGGTGTAGATGTTGGTTCAGCATCTTTAAAGGTGGTTCAACTTCGTAAAGAGAAAGGCAAAGCAATTCTTGAAACTTATGGGGAAATTGCTCTTGGTCCTTATGCTGGAACAGAAATTGGTAGGGCAACAAAATTAAATCCTGACAAGCTGGCTGAGGCATTAAAAGATTTGATGAAAGAAGCAAGTGTTTCAAGTTATGATTCTGCCGTTTCAATTCCAATGAGATCAAGCATGGTTTCAATAATTAAATTACCTGAAATGCCATCCAAACAACTTGGCCAAATGGTGCCAATTGAATCTCGTAAATATATTCCTGTTCCGATTTCAGAGGTAGCCCTGGATTGGTTTGTTGTTCCAAAGATTGATGGTGATGAACCTGTTATTGCAGAAAATGTTGATGGAAAAAGGGTTCCGATGTTGGAGGTGTTAACGGTTGCTATACATAATGATGTTTTAACCACCTTTAGTTCTTTTGTGTCCATTGCTGGACTTCACGCTACTTTTTTTGAAGTAGAAATGTTTAGTACTATCAGATCTGTTGTAGATCCTACAGAAAATAATTCTCCAATTATGATTTTTGATATGGGTTCATCTGCTACCAAATTATATATAGTAGAAAGAGGGGTTGTTCGAGAATCGCACGTTGTTAATAAAGGCTCTCAAGATATAACTTTAAATATTTCCAAGTCTCTGAATGTTAATATTGAATATGCAGAAAAATTGAAAAGAAATTTTGGTAATAATAATAGTGAACAAGATCAAAAAATAAAAGAAGTTATTGATTTAACTTTATCTCCAATATTTAGCCAGACGAATGCTACATTATTAAATTATGGAAGAAAATATAACAAAGTTGTTTCAAAAATAATTTTAGTTGGGGGTGGTTGTTTATTGAACGGCTTATTAGAAAAGGCAAATGAAAAAATTGGAATTAAAATTGAAGCAGGTAATCCGTTTGAAAGAACAGAAACACCTGCATTCTTGCAAAATGTTTTGCAGAAGACAGGTTTGGCCTTTTCTACTGCTGTTGGCTTAGCATTTAGAAAATTACAAGAAATGGAATAACTTTGTTGTTGTTAATAAAAAATATATATATAATATTAGATGAATATGCAAGGAGAAACAAAAACATCTTTTATACCCAAAAAACCTATTGAGACATCGTCAAATATTTTTCCTGTTCAATCTCGGAAAACAAAAATTAGAAGTTTTTTCACTATAATAGCATTTCTGATTTTTATAATTACTGTTGCGGGTTTTGCTGGAGTTTTTTTCTATAAGTTTGCTTTGCAGAGAAGAATTGAGTCACAAATTGAATCTATGAGAAAAATTAAAGATGAGTTTGATGAGAAGTTTATTAATGACGCAAGTCGATTAGATTCGAGAATGGTTAATGTAGAAAGATTATTGAATAATCACTTATCTCCTTCGGCTTTATTTTCTTTACTTGAGGAATATACACTCCAATCTGTTTCTTTTAATAAGTTCACTTTTACCGATACTAAAGATGGTAAAATTCAAATAACCGGAAATGGAGAGGCAGATAATAATAATGAGAAAAAAACAGGGTTTGAATCAATTGTCTTACAATCAGATTCATTTGGTAAAAGTCAAGTTATGAAAAATATTTTATTTTCTGATTTGCAACCTAATATACAAAAGGGTACTGTTACTTTTACCTTTAGCGCAATTTTAGATCCGAGGGTTGTTCTTTATAAATCTACTCTGCCGATAAATACTTCCTCTAACTCAAATCAAAATTAGTATGAAAAATTTAAGTGCATTCATTTTAATACTGGTATCAATAGGAGTTTTCTTCTTTTTGATTGAACCGAAAACAGACGAAATAAAAATATTACAAGCGGAAATTACAGAAAATAACAAAACTTTAGATCTCGGTAAAAAATTGAGTGATAGCAGAGAAGACCTCAGAGAAAAATATAAAAATATTTCAGAAAGCGAAAGAGAAAGATTAGAAAAACTTTTACCAAATACAATTGACAATGTTAGACTGATAATTGATATTCAAAATATTGCAGACAGAAAACAAATTGAAATTACTAACTTTGTTATTGGGTCAAAAGCGGAAGAAAATATAATTTCTGCCTCTGATGCAGAGTTTGAAGGAATTATAGAAAAAAATGAATTGGAATATCCAGATGAATCCAAAATTGGAGTTTTAACTTTCTCATTTTCTGTGTCTACAACATATGACAATTTCAATGATTTCCTAATGGCTTTGGAAGAATCGCTTAGGTTGGTCGATATCAGAAGCATAGAAATTTCGGGAGGAGATGTTGATAGCGTTTTTTATAATTATAGAGTTACTTTGGAAACTTATTGGTTAAAATAATATGACACCGAAACTTAAAAAAATAATAATAATTGTTATCATATTGGTACTTGCTTTTATTGCTTACTCTGTATTTTTCAAAAAATCTGAAGAAAAAGATACTTTAATAAGCAGTACAAATACATTGGGTTCGTCCAGATCGGTTGAAGAAACAAAAATTTTGGGCCAACAGATTACGCAAGCACTGCTTCAAATAGAGTTACTCAGATTAGACAAAGCTGTTTTTTCAAACCCAGTATTTGTTTCACTTGAAGATAGAAGTGAACCGATTTTGGCCCAACCCGTTGGTCGAAAAAACCCATTCGCCCCCCTTAGTGATACATCTGTAAATTATTCTTCAAGCAGGATTCCAATAATTGGTGATCCAACTGCTGTTCAAAATAATAATATTTCACTCCCTAATATTACGAATGCTACTAGCACCGCAACTTCTTCTTCATCATAAAATTAAAATTTGTTGAGAGGAATTTTATAATTTTTTTAAAACATGAGTTTCATAAATTTTTTGGCAAGTCAAAATATTATTTCTGAAGGACAAGTTCCTGTTGTTAAAGAAAAAATAAAAAATGGAGAAACTACTCTTGAGGGGTTTCTTCTTGATATGGGAATGGATAAGCAAGAAATTTTGGGGAAAAAGGGGGAATACTTTGGAGTTCCATTTAGAAATCTGGCTGATTTGGATGTCCCTTTTGAAATTTTAAAATATGTTCCAGAGGAATCAGCTGTCCATTATAAAATTGTGCCAATTGGTGTGAAGGATGGTTTTTTGGAAATTGGTATTGTAAATCCAGATAATATTGAAGCTCGTGACGCATTAAATTTTATTTCCTCAAAGGAAAATTTACCTTTCAAATTATATTTAATTTCCGAAGAAGATTTTGGAAGAATTTTGGATGTTTATAAGGGTTTATCGGGTCAAGTAACTAAAGCTTTAACCGAACTCGAAACTGATTTTACAGAAGAGGAAAAAGAAATTAGAAAACAAATACAAGAAAACAAAAAAGGAGAGGAGATTAAATTATTTGAAGATGCTCCTGTTACAAAAATTGTTGCAACAATATTATTGTATGCCGTCGAGGGCGGTGCTTCTGATATTCACATAGAACCAATGTCAGATAAAGTTAGAGTTAGATTTAGGGTTGATGGTATTTTAAATACCAGTTTAACTTTACCTTTAAAGGTTTTAGATGCGGTTGTGGCCAGGGTGAAAATTCTTTCAAAGATGAGATTGGATGAAAAAAGAAAACCTCAAGATAACAGATTTACAGCAAAGATTGATAACAGAAAAATTGATTTTCGTGTTTCTACTTTTCCAACAAATAATGGAGAGAAAGTTGTTATGAGAATTTTGGATCAATTTAAAGGAATAAAAAGTTTAGAAGAACTCGGATTATCTAAAAAAAATTATGATATGATAATGGATTCTATTTCAAGACCATTTGGAATGATTTTAATATCTGGACCAACAGGATCTGGAAAATCAACCACCCTATATTCCTTTCTAAAAAAATTGGATACTGAAACAAAAAATGTTTTATCTTTGGAAGATCCTATAGAATATTCAATCAATGGGGTCTCTCAATCTCAAATTAGAGCAGATATTGATTACACTTTTGCAAATGGTTTGAGAACTACACTCAGACAAGACCCAGATATTATAATGGTGGGGGAGATTAGAGATGGAGAAACCGCCAAATTGGCAATCCAAGCTGCTTTGACTGGACATTTGGTTTTTTCGACTGTTCACACGAATACGGCCTCTGGTATAGTTCCTCGACTAATTGATATGGGCGTTGATCCATATTTAATTCCCCCAACTTTGATTTTGGGTATTGCTCAAAGATTGGTTAGAAAAATTTGTCCAAATTCCGGAGAACTAGTTAAGGTTGATGGGAGCTTTAAATCAATGATTGAATTATCTTTCAAAGATTTACCAGAAGAATTTAAAAAAGACCTACCTCTTAATGAAATAGAATATCTTAAAATTAAACCTAACGCAGAATGTCCAAATGGTACCAGAGGCAGAGAGGCGGTTTTTGAAATGTTTATGATGAACAGAGAAATGGAAAAAGTCATTTTGGAAAATCCTATTGAATCTGCAATTTATGACGTTGCAAGAAAATATGGTTTAATTACAATGAAAGAAGATGCAATAATAAAATGTTTGAGAAAGACGATTTCATTTGAAGAAATTAATACACTTTAAGATTTTAATGATATAATTTTATTACTATGGATAAAAATGCAAAAAAAATATTAATAGTTGATGATGATATGTTTTTAAGACAAATGTATGTGACGAAGTTTCTTTCTAATGGTTTTGAGGTTGATAGTACTGGTAGTACCAAAGAAGCATTAGAAAAATTAGAAAGTGGTTATAGCCCGGATGTTTTGTTATTTGATATTATTATGCCCATTGAAGATGGTTGGGTGTTAATGAAACATATAAAAGAGAAAAATTATATTCCAAATGCCAAGACAATAGTTTTGAGTAATCAAGGTGAAGCACAAGATATTGATAAATCTAAAGAGTTTGGAGTAGATGGTTATATCGTCAAAGCCTTGAAAACACCATCAGAAGTTGTAGAAGAAGTAAAAAGAATTAGTAATTTTTAAATTATGAATTATAAAAAAACCCTACAAGAATTAATTGATAGCGTCATAAAACAAAATGGTTCAGATCTTCATTTTTCTGAGGAGAGGCATCCAATTATTAGAGTAAACCAAGACCTAATTCCGTTGATGGACTATCCTGCTTTGACCGAGGTAGATACTTCCGGAATGTTAAAGGAATTAATATCCGAAAAAGATTACCAAGAATTTATCGAAACAAAAGAGTTTGATTTTGCCCATCAAAATATTGATGGAAATAGATTCAGAGGAAGTGCCTTTATTCAACAAGGGAAAATTGGTGTGGTTATGAGGTTAATCCCTAAAAATATTAGATCAATTTCTGAACTTGGATTACCAGAAATTTTAATGGATTTTGCCAGAAAAAAACAGGGATTTTTCTTGTGTGTTGGACCTGTTGGTCAGGGCAAATCTACTACTTTGGCAGCGATGGTTGAACTTATTAATCAAGAAAGAACAGAACACATAATAACTATCGAAAAACCAATCGAATATGTTTATGAACAAAAAAATTCAATAATAGACCAAAGAGAGGTTCCAACTGATACAAAAAGTTTTGAGTCAGGACTTTTGGGAACCTTTAGACAAGATGTTGATGTTATTTTGGTTGGTGAAATGAGGGGGAAGGATACTATTGCAGCCGCAGTTACAGCGGCAGAAACTGGTCATTTGGTTTTTTCTACTCTTCATACCAATACCGCTTCTCAAACAATTGATAGAATTATCGACTCTTTTCCCGCAGAACAGCAAGATCAAATTCGTCTACAATTAGCAAGTTCACTCATCGGGATTTTTTCTCAGAGATTACTTCCACGAATTTCTGGTGGTCTAATTCCTGCTTATGAGTTGCTTATAAATAATAATGCAGTGGCTAATCTTATCAGAGAAAAAAGAACTTTTGAAATAGATACTGTTATAGAGACAGGATCTCAGTCTGGAATGGTAGATATGAATAGGGTTTTGGCTGATTTGGTTAGAAAGGGTGAAATTTCTGCAGATGATGCTTATAAATATTCATTTAGACCAAATGTATTACAAAAAATGTTGTAAAATATGGCTTTATACAAATACAAAGTAATAGATAAAGATGGGACCCCTAAGGGGGGTTCTATAGAAGCAATAAGTGTAGATGTTGCTATAAGTGCTCTTCAGAGAAGGGGTTTTATTATTTCGGAGATTAATGAGGAGGGTAAGGGTTCATTTTTGGGCGCAAATATTTCTTTTCTGGAAAGGGTTTCTAATAAAGATGTTGTTATTTTATCAAGACAATTAGCAACCCTTTTTGAGGCACAAGTTTCAGCGCTCAGGGTCTTTAGATTGTTGGCTTCTGAAACCACTAATCCAAAACTTGCCAGAAAATTAAATGATATTGCTGAAAGTTTACAAGGGGGGATGAGCATTTCGGATTCAATGGAAAAACATAAAGATGTATTTAATTCTTTTTATGTTTCTATGGTGAAAGCAGGTGAAGAAACCGGGAGACTTGATGAAACCTTTTTATTTTTAGCAGATTATTTGGACAGAACTTATGAGGTAAATCAAAAAGCAAAAAATGCCTTAATTTACCCCGGTTTTATTATTTTTACCTTTATTACTGTTATGATTTTGATGTTGACTATGGTTATTCCTAAAATTTCCCAAATTTTGGTTGAATCAGGTCAAGATGTTCCGATTTATACGAAAATAGTTATCGCGATTTCTGACTTTTTTGTTGGCTATGGTTTTTTCTTGCTTGGGGTAGTTGTTGTGGGGGGATTTTTCTTAATAAAATTTGCGAGAACGGGTGCAGGTAGTGATACTTTTGACGAAATGAAAATTGCTATCCCTTATTTGGGGGATTTATATAAAAAATTATATTTATCTAGGTTGTCTGATAATTTGGATACTATGCTTTCTTCTGGAATTCCGATGATAAAAGCGCTTGAACTTACTAGATCAGTTATTGACAATAAAGTTTTCTTAAGGGCAATTGATAAAACCATAGAAGATGTGAGAGGTGGTTTGCCTCTTTCTTTTGCTATGGATAAACACGAGGAATTTCCTGGTATTTTAATTCAGATGATTAAAGTAGGAGAAGAAACAGGAAATCTGGGTTCTATTTTGGGAACTTTAGCGAAGTTTTATAGGAGGGAAGTAACGAATGCGGTTGATACTTTGGTTGGTCTTATTGAGCCCGTAATGATTATTTTGCTTGCTGTCGGTGTCGGTACTTTACTGGCTTCTGTATTGATACCTATTTATAATATTTCTTCATCTTTCTAATTCCTTCATATTTTTTGATATTGAATAAATATCTCAAAAAGGTTAATATTTGCCTATGTCTCAAAAATATATTCCTACAATAGGACTTGAAATTCATGCGGAGTTACTGACTAATACCAAAATGTTTTCTAATTCTAAAAATGATCCGGATGAGGGAAAACCAAATTTTAATATAAATCCAGTTGATGTGGGACATCCTGGCACCTTGCCTACAATAAATAAAAAAGCCGTTGAACACATGATCAAAATTGGTTTGGCTGTTGGGGGAAAAATTTCAAACTATACTGAATTTGACAGGAAAAATTATTTTTATCCGGATATCCCCAAAGGATATCAAATCTCACAGTATAAATATCCAATAGTTTCTGGTGGAGAAATAAAAGGAGTTAAACTTACAAGGATTCATTTGGAAGAAGATACAGGGTTATCAAAACACGATAGAGGAGATTTTTCTCTTATTGATTATAATCGAGCAGGAATCCCACTTATGGAACTTGTAACCGAACCGGTAATTCATTCTGCTAAAGAAGCAGCTGATTTTGCGAGAGAACTTCAAATGATTTTGCGATATCTTGGTGTTGCAGAAGCAAATATGGAAAAAGGCGAAATGAGAGTTGAAGCAAATATCTCTGTTTCGAATGATCCTCACAAACTTGGTATAAAAGTTGAAATTAAGAATCTCAATTCTTTTAAGATTGTTGAAAAAGCAATAAATATTGAAATTGAAAGAATGACAAAACTTTTGGAAGAGGGGAGAGGAAATGAAATTGTTCAAGAAACTCGGGGTTTTGATGAAAGCAAAGGAAAAACTTTTTCTCAAAGACGTAAAGAAACTTCTGATGATTATAGATATTTTCCAGAACCAGATTTACCAAAAATGTATCTACACGAAGTTTTTGATTTGGAAAAAATAAAAAGAGAGCTTCCAGAACTTCCGCAACAAAAAAGAGAAAGATTTAAAAGTGAATATGGAATAAAAGATGCAGACATAGAAATTTTTATTTTTGAGAGAGAACTTGCTAATTTTTTTGAACAAGTAGCAAAAGAATCGGATGCCTATCAAAATATTTCAAATTTTATTTTGTCGGATATTGTTTCTATTATCAAAAATGGAGGTAATTTGCCAGATGTCAACAATTTTGCAAAACTTGTAAAAATGTTTTCTGAAAATAAAATTTCTTCGCGTGTAGCAAAAGACATTTTACTTTTAATGACCAAAGATCTCACACTAGATTCTCAAAAATATGCCCAAGAAAATAATTTAATTCAAAAAGACAACACAAAAGAATTAAAACCAATTATAGAAAAAGTGATCGCGGAAAATAAAAATATAGTAGTAGAATATAAAAATGGCAAAGAAAATGCTTTGCAATTTTTGGTTGGTCAAATTATGAGAGAAACAAGGGGAAGTGCCAATCCTGCCAAAGTGCAAGAATTATTAAAGGAATTAATTTAAATATTATGAAAAAAGCAAGAAGCGAGAAGCAAGAAGTAAAAAGTCAAAAGTCACAAAACAAGAGCGAGAAGCAAGAAGTAGAAAGCCTTGTAAAATTTGGCAACTCTGGGGTAAGTAGGAAGATAGATAAAAAATATTATTTTGTTTCTGGATTGCCCAGGGCTGGATCTACTCTTCTTGAAAATATTTTGGCACAAAATCCAAGATTTCATGCAACTGCGACCAGTGGAATAATGGACGTCATGTTTGCTGTGAGAAATAATTGGAGCCAAATGATAGAGTTCCAAGCGGCTCCGAATGATGAAGCATTAATCAGAGTAATGCGGGGGATTCTTGATTCCTATTATGCTGATGTTGATAAACCAGTTGTATTTGACAAATCAAGGGGGTGGCTTTCGCAGATAGAAATGGCAGAGACGGTTCTTGGTCACAAAATAAAAATTCTTGCACCAGTCAGAGATATTAGAGATGTTATTGCTTCTTTTGAAAAATTATGGAGAGAAAATGCACCATATAGACAACTTGCTCAAGAAAGATCAAATTATTTTGGTTTTCAAACTTTGGATGGAAGGATAAAAACTTGGCTCGATGGTGGTCAACCGGCTGGTTTAGCTTACAACAGATTGATTGATGCTTTTAAAAGAGGTTATGCGGACAGGATTTTATTGGTTGATTTTGATGATTTGACTTCAAGACCACGAGAAACCATGAAAACTATATATGATTTTTTGGGAGAAGAATATTTTGAACATAATTTCAATAATGTAGAACAAGTAACCCAAGAAAATGATGAGATGCATGGTATAAGAAATTTGCATAAAATAAGACCGAAAGTTGAACCAATGAAACCGCGTTGGCCAGAAATTTTGGGTAGAGAATTTGAACATCTTGGAAGAATGAATTTTTGGAAGAAAAGTTAGTCTTTTATTACTTTTTATCCACAAAATCAGAGGTTTTTTGGTATAATAATAAAATAAAAGTATCCATCAATGATTTTGGAAGAATTAGTAAGGTCTTAAGTTTAATAAAATAAAAAACAATTTTATGGATAACCAAAAGGATATAAGAAAAGTTCACATTGGATCAGATCATGCTGGTTTTGAGATGAAAGAAGAAATTAAAAATTTTTTAGAGATAAGAGATTATGAAGTTATAGACCACGGTGCCTATGAATATGATGAGGATGATGACTATCCTGATTTTGTTTTACCGGTCGCGCTTGAAGTGTCACAAGATGAACATTCAGTAGGGATAATTTTAGGAGGATCAGGTCAAGGTGAAGCGATTGTGGCAAATAGAATCCCAAGAATTAGAGCCGTAGTTTATTATGGTGAGTCTACAAATAAAGATGAAAGTATTATAGAGCTTGGTCGTACTCACAACAATTCAAATATTTTAAGTTTAGGAGCAAGATTTTTATCAATTGATGAAGCTAAGGAAGCAGTTGAACAATGGCTTGATACAAATTTTTTGGGAGAGAAGAGACACATTAGAAGAATTAACAAAATTGACCACTTGGATCAATTGATGTTTGGTAAACAAGGACATACTCATGGACCCAACTGTCATCACGATTATGAATAAGGAAATACAAGTTATCCCTGCAATTATTCCAGAAGATTTTGAAAATTTAAAATCTCAACTTTACAAAGTCAGAGGAATTGTCAAAAGGGTTCAGATAGATGTAACAGATGGAATTTTTACTCCTAATAAAAGTTGGCCTTATGCTTATAATGATAATAAACATTTTGAAAAAATAATTTCACAAGATGAAGGAATGCCATATTGGGAAGATTTTAATTTTGATATTGATTTGATGATTTCAAATCCAGAAGTAGAGTATCAAAAATGGATTTCTGCGGGTGCCAGTGCCTTAATTTTTCATTTAGAAAGTTTAAAAGGTGATAAATTCGGTTTTATAAAAAAAATTAAAGATGAAAATTTAATTTCTGTTGGAATTGCTATTCAAACAAAAACAGAGAACAAAGAGCTTGGACCACTATTGGAAATTGTAGATTTTGTGCAGTTTATGGGGATAGAAAAAATTGGTTTTCAACATCAGGAGTTTGATAAAAGAGTTTTGGATAAAATAAAATGGCTCAGAAAATTGAAACCGGAAATTGATATTGCAGTCGATGGATCGGTAAATTTTGATACAGCTAAAAGACTTATCGAAGCGGGAGCAAATATGCTTGTTTCTGGAAGCGCGATACTTGAGGCGGAGGATGTGGGAGAAGCGATAGACGAAATTCGAAATTAGAATATCGAAATCCGAAACAAGCACGAAATTCGAAATTCGAAACCCGTGTTTCTAATTTAGAATTTCTGATTTCGAATTTGTTTCGAGTTTCGAATTTCTGATTTCTGATTTATAATTAAGTGATGGGAAATATTTCTGATAAAAAAGTTTTAGAACTTAGAAAGAAAGCAAATGAAATTAGGAAATCTATTATAAAAATGTTGGTAGAAGCGCAGTCGGGTCACACCGCTGGATCACTTGGGATGGCAGATATTTTTACTTACTTATATTTTTATGGTTTGGAACACGATTCACGCAAACCTGATTGGGGAGATAGAGATAGACTTGTTTTATCAAATGGACATATTGCACCTGTTTTGTATGCAACCATGGCACACGCTGGATATTTTCCAATAGAGGAATTAATGACACTTCGAAAATTTGGTTCAAGACTTCAGGGTCACCCCCATCGTGAATTTTTACTTGGAATTGAAACTTCATCAGGACCACTTGGTTCTGGAATTTCACAAGCGGTTGGAATGGCATTGGCTGATAGAATAGATTCTGGCAAACAATCAAATAAATATTTTTATTGCATTGTTGGTGATGGTGATTTGGAGGAGGGGCAAAATTGGGAAGCAATTTTGAATGCGGGAAAATATAAACCACATAATTTAATAATTATCATTGATCGAAACAATATTCAAATTGATGGATATACAGAAGATGTTTTGCCACTCAATCCTTTGGCAGATAAATTCAAAGCCTTCAATTTTCATGTCCAAGAAATTGATGGACATAATTTTGAAGCGATTGATAGCGCGATCAACGAAGCCAAAGCAGTGTTTGATATGCCAAGTGTGATAATTGCAAACACAATTCCAGGTAAAGGGGTAAAAGAATTTGAAAGATTACCTGCGTGGCATGGTAAGGCGCCAAGTAAAGAACAAGGTGAAAAAGCTTTGAAAGAATTAGATAGTTTAGTTTTAAAATAATATGCTAAATCAAACTTTGAACAAAAAAATTTTTGATAACGATGTAGAAAAGAAAGCGACGCGCGAGGGTTTTGGCGAAGGGCTTTTGGAAATTGGGAAAAAAGAGAAAAGGGTGGTTGCGCTTTGTGCTGATCTTACAGAGTCAGTAAAAATGGATTTGTTTGCGAAGGAGTTTCCGGAGAGATTTTTTCAAGTTGGAATTACAGAACAACATATGGCGTCGATGGCGTCGGGTATGGCAGCAATGGAAAAAATCCCATTTATTGGAAGTTTTGCTTCTTTTTCTCCTGGTAGAAATTGGGAACAAATTAGAACTACAATTTGTTACAACGATCAACCTGTGAAAATTATTGGATCACATTCTGGAATTTCCAATGGACCGGATGGAGGGACTCATCAAGCACTTGAGGATATTGCTCTTATGAGGGTGTTGCCACGAATGGTTGTAATTTCTCCCTGTGATAGTATCGAAACAAAAAAGGCAACAGTCGCTCTTACTTTTAATAACAAACCAACTTATTTGCGAACAACAAGAGTCAAAACTCCAATTATTACAACGGTTGAAACTCCATTCAAAATTGGTAAAGGGCAAGTTTTTTTTGACTCTGATGGAGATATGGTTGATGTTGGTATCATTGCAACAGGTCCTATTATTTTTGAAGCATTAAAAGCATCCAAAAAATTAGATGAGGATGGAATCAAAGTTCGATTAATAAATCTTTCTACAATAAAACCCCTTGATGAAAAAATTATTTTGGAGATTGCAAAAGATGCGGGTGCACTTGTAACGGTTGAAGAACATCAGATTGTGGGTGGAATGGGAAGCGCAGTTGCAGAATTTTTAGCCCAAAAATTTCCAGTTCCAATTGAATTTGTTGGTGTAAAAGACAAATATGGACAATCAGGAGATCCAGAAGAAATTGGCAAATTTTTGGAAATGGATTCTGGGGCAATAATCAAAGCAGTCTATAAAGTTTTGGGGAGGAAGTGAGAAAAATTCGAAATTCGAAATCAGAAATAAAAATATTCGTTTGTGATTTCTAATTTCGAGCTTCGTATTTGTTTCGTATTTCGTACTTCGAATTTTGTGCTTCTCTTCTAATCCCTTGAAATAGGTATCCTTTTAATGTATATTATTACTTAATTAGCGGGGTAGAGGAGAGGTACCTCGTCAGGCTCATAACCTGAAGACTCCGGTTCAATTCCGGACCCCGCTACAGAACGAAGCTCGAAATTAGAAATCAGAAATTCGAAACCCCGGGGTAGCTCAGTCGGTTAGAGCGTAGCACTCATAAAGCTAAGGTCGGCAGTTCAATTCTGCCCCCCGGGACTGATGAAAAGTGCGAAATCAGAAGCACAAAATATGAAAATTTATATTTGACAGATTGTCAAATAAATGATATCTTACCTTTTGTATGAAGAGTACCTTGACTATGTCGGTCATGTCGGTGCTTTTTCTTTTTGGACTCGCTTCGTGCGGGACCAAAGAGGAGAAGCAAGTGGAGGCTCCAAAAGCCTCGAAAACCGTTCGGGTGACGGCTCCTCGTGAGCTCTCACTCCCCGAACGGTCAC
Organism: uncultured Candidatus Saccharibacteria bacterium; assembly: GCA_964618845.1. GTDB lineage: Bacteria > Patescibacteriota > Minisyncoccia > Phycocordibacterales > JAACPR01 > CAZUCU01. Next base: position 47,438 of record CAZUCU010000002.1, on the reverse strand, counting down.
CACAACAGACCTTCGAGGCGCGCTTCAGGCTCAATGCCCGATTCACGCCCGAGGGAGTCACAACTCAGAACTGAAACCAAACCAACAACCAACAACATGAAACACATCGCATTGTGCATCATGGCCCTCGTCGGTCTCATCGTCAACTCCATCGGAGCGGGGTTTCCCGACCGTCTGCCCATCGGGCAAAACGGTCTGATTGAACTCCTGTCGATGGCAAAAACGGCGGAAATTCGGTGCTCAGCAGAGACAATGTCTCCCGAGTTCAACCAGACCGTCGAACTTGGCGAGTTCAAATCGATCTCACAGGTTGAGGAGATTCTTCGTCAAGTTGAAGTCCAAATTCGGCTTCAAAACCCGAGGGATCAGATCCAGCTCTCGGCTGAAATCAAGGACGGATCGGGCACGAAATTGTTTCGATCTACAACTTACTTTAGTTTCGAGAGGGTTGGATATGACCAGTATGGTAGGCCAACCTATCGTTTGCCATATTGGGTCGGGCAGTTGTATTTCACCGCTTCGGATCTCAGTTTCGAGTTCTACGACGCCGAGGAGGCCTATGTCTGTCTTCATAATGGACAAAGGTATTATCTCGATGTTTCAAGTGGAGAAATAACTATCCCCGGCTGGATGTTGGGTGGTCAGTACGACTATCTTGTCATCGAGAATCGCTTTGGGAACTCTTGGTACTATGACTTCCGGTCTGGGCAAGCTTTGCCCAAGGTGGTCGATTCATCTGAGATTTCTTGGATTGGATTCGAGGGTTTCTCTCAGTTGACTCCAGATGAGGAAGACAACCTCAATCTATGGATGGCTCCTGAATACGGGTATTGTCCCTGGTTTGAAGTGACAGCGACTTCGATCAATCTATTCGCGATGAGCGTATACGAATATCAGCCGAAGTTCGTTCGTGTCGCCACCCTCGAGGGTAGGCGGTTGGGAGAGCCGGATCAGATCCTTGACTATGTTGAGGGGATGAATCTCCGGTTCGAGGAAGGAGAAACGGTGTTTCTTCTTTTAGAGTTCGAGGAGTGGATCTACTCTTCCTTCTCCTCAAACGGTTGGGGAGAAAAGGGATAAATTGGATAAATTTTTGCCCCACGGCGCGCAAGCGCGCCGTGGGGCTATTCTTTTTCCTAAAAAATTTATAAAATAAGTTTATGAATATGGAAAATTTTAAAATAAAAGATCCAAACGATGGTTTAGATTTTATTTGTGAAATTTGTGGAGATAGAGTTGGTGGTTGTCGGGCTTGCGGTTGGGGAGAAAGGCTTCAAAGATCTCAAAAAAATGTAAAACCAAAAACACAAGAAGAACATGACGACAAAAATAATAATGATGAAACCGCCCTCGATTATTTTCGCAGAATTTTTAATCGAAAACCAAAGGAATAAAGTTTGATATTTTGAATTTAATTTGTTAAATTATTGAAACTGCAGAATGTGGTATTAAATACTAAAAACTGCGGGCGTAGCTCAACTGGTTAGAGCACCCGCCTGTCACGCGGGAGGTTGAGGGTTCGAGCCCCTTCGCTCGCGCACACAAAAATAAAGGCCCAGCTAAATCTGGGTTTTTATTTTTGTGATATGTGTGAAGCAAGCGGAGCTTGTGAAGGGGCTCGAACGACGGAGCGGGGTACCCACCTGAGTTTTACGAAGGTGGGTCGCGAGTCGCGTCCAGCAGTACTTAACGAAAACGAGCATAGCGAAGTTTGAGTTTAGTAACTGCGGGACGAGCCCCTTCGCTCGCGCATCGTCATATTTCTCAATACTTATTTTACACAGGCGAAGGGACTGGTATAATTTTATCTATGAAAAATATAGTGGAATTTTTTTATTGGTATTTTAGTATCAGTTTTTCGAGGTTTAACCTCGTGAACCCCTAACTTTCCAAAAAACCCTTATTTTTCAACAAAAAACCTTTTCGAGGTTTAACCTCGTGTTTAATGTTGTTATAATATATGTATATGAAAACAAAAATTTCAACCCTTTGGGGAATTGTAATTTTATTAATTATTAGTGGTGGTGTTTATTGGTATTTAGATTATGCAAAAGAACTTACCGATATTTCTGAAGTAGAAACAATAAGAAATAATAATGTTAAAAATGTTAATACAAAAACAAATGAAAATATTAGTAATGAAGTGACAGTTGTAACAGCATACATAGATTCGATTATTGAAAATAAAATAACCTTGGATTATATTGATGTACTTACTGGGGAAGAAGCTATAGAAGCATTAATTGCCGATGGTAAATGTACACGTGAACTGGAAAATACTATGGGTTGCCTTACTAATGGTGTATATGACAGAAATATAAATACAAAACTTAGGACATTTATTCTTTCACCAAATGTGAAGATAGTAACAGCGAGTGCTTTCCAGAAATCTCCTGATGGAGTAATAAACATATCTATACAAGAATTAAAAAAAGATTTTGTTGATATATATAGTGTGGATGGAGTAAAACTTACGATTCCATATGAAATTACACTAAACAATAAATCAGAAGTGATTTTTATAAAAGAAATCTATAGACCTTAATCTGTATTTTCAAGATTTAACCTCGTGTTTGGTATAATATCTTGTATATGGAAAACCCAAAAAACATTTTACAAATAATAGAAGGGCTAAAGCAACAAATATATATGCTTGGGGCTAATGATGTTGAATTTAGCATTATTGATGGAATAATTAAACAATATAAAGAAGGTCAAATTTCCGGCGATGAAGCGGTAAAAAAAGTAACTTTTATTTTAGAATCAAAACAAGACTATCATTAATTTCTTTTTATTTTTTACTTCCAACACTAAGTGTTGGAAGTTGAGAAATTTTGAAATTTGTAAAAAATATGGCGTAATTTGAAATTTAATGGTTTCTTTAACTTTTCTTTATCAGGACTTCACAACGATATGTTATATATATTTCATGTCAAAAGAAAAAAATTATCATATTATTGGTGGCGATCCTTCATGTGACGATTGCGAAATTTGTAAGGCAATGGCCAAAGCCGAAAAAGAAGGAAGAGAATTATCAATGAAAGAATTAGTAGATTTAATGGAAAAACAAAATTATTTAAACTTTGTGGAAAAGAAGGGATATTATGAAAATTGACACGCATAATACAAAGTATATACTTAGTATTATGAAAACAACCACGAGTATTAAACTTGATAAAGATATCAAGGAAGAGGCAACCGCTCTTGCAAAGGAGCTGGGTCTTTCTCTTAGTAGTGTTATAAATGCAACTCTTAAAAAATTTGTAATTGAACGAAGAGTGGTTTTGAGTGTTCCACCAAAATTTAACAAAAAAACTGAAAAAAGATTTTTGAAGATGAGGGAAGATGTGAAGAAAGGCAGAAATTTATCTAAACCTTATGATAATTTAGAAGATCTATTTAAGGTTCTTGAAATTTAGTTTATAATAATTGAATTTCATAAAAATTTTAAAAAGGCTCTTAAAAAACAACCAAATGAAATTCAATACAAATTTAAGCAGAGACTTAAAATATTTTCTGAAAATCAATTTTATTACTTATTAAATAATCATGCTTTATCTGGAAAATTTAAAGGATGGCGAAGTTTTAATGTGACAGGTGATATTAGAGTTCATTATGAAGAACACGGAGATATTTTTATTTTAATGGGTATTGGTACTCATCCCCAGCTTTATTAGATTATGCTAAAATAAACATCCTATGAAAAAGGAGATTTATTTAGATTATGCAGCGACTACCCCAACAGATCCTAAGGTTTTAGGAGTTGTTTTTAAAATTTTGGAGGATGTTTATGGTAACCCTTCTTCTATGCATGACGTTGGGAGGAAGGCAAAACACTATTTGGATGATGCGCGAAACAGGGTTGCCAAAATTTTGGAAGTTAAACCAAGTGAAATTATTTTTACAGGTTCTGGAACAGAGTCAGATAATTTAGCAATTATAGGTGTCGCAAGAGCAAATAAGAAATATGGAAACAAAATTTTGATTTCATCTATTGAACACAAAGCAGTTTTGGATTCTGCAATTAAACTCAAAGAAGAAGGATTTGAGGTTGTCGAGATTCCGGTAAATCGAGAAGGTTTTGTAAACTTGAAAAAGTTAGAAGAAGAAATAAACGACCAAACAATTTTGGTTTCTATAATTTATGGCAATAATGAAATTGGCACGATCCAAGATTTGCAAAAAATTTCAAAAATTATTTTGAGGAAAAGAAAAAGAAACAGACTTCCATATTTTCATACCGATGCATGTCAGGCGGTCGGATATTTAGAAATTAGACCAAACAAACTCGGTGTTGATCTTTTGAGTTTTAATGGTTCCAAAATTTATGGTCCAAAAGGTGTGGGTGTTTTGTATGTGAGGGAGGGAACAGTAATAGAACCAATAATTCACGGCGGTGGGCAAGAAAAGAATTTGAGAAGTGGGACTGAGAATGTGGCGTATGTGCAAGGACTTGCGACTGCTTTGGAAATCGCAGTGAAAAGTGAAAAGCGAGAAGCAAGAAGATTAGAAAAATTGAGAGATTATTTTGTTAAAGAGGTTTTGAAAATTAAAGATTCCCAAATAAATGGATCTTTGAAAAGTCGTTTACCAAATAATATTCACATTTCTTTCAAGAGGACAGAAGGAGAATCATTGCTTTTGATGTTGGATTCTTATGGAATTTGTGCTTCGACAGGTTCGGCATGTTCGTCAAATGATTTGCATCCCTCGCATGTTTTGGTAAACCTCGGACTTCCGCTTGAGCTTGTTCATGGCAGTTTACGATTTTCACTTGGACGATATACTACCAAAGAAGAACTCAAATATGTTTTAAAAGTATTACCAAAAGTTGTCCAAAAAATTCGCAAAATTTGTCCTAGTAAAATATGATTCTTTTAAAGTTCTTAAGAAACCATGAGGAAAATCTAAAGTTTCTATTAAGATTTTGATTGCATACAGATATTACAATTTTATAAAATCTATTAATGAATTTTATAAAAAAATTTATTTTTTGGAACTTACTTAAGCAAAAAATTCATATAGAGAGAATAAACAAAAAATATCATGCTGGTGATATTTGGTGGTGTAATATCGGACAAAATATTGGATTTGAACAAAATGGAGCAAATGATAATTTTGATAGACCTGTTTTAGTTATCAAAGGTTTTAATAAAAGTGTTTGTTTAATTGTTCCACTAACTTCTAAAATTAAGAAAAATAAATTTCATTACGAAGTTGGTTTAGTAGAAAATAAAATAGCTTATGCAATTTTATCTCAGATTAGACTTATTGATACTAAAAGATTTACAAATCAAATCGGTTTTTTGCATAGTTTTGAATTAAAAAAAATCAAAAAAGCCATCTGGGATTTGATCAGATGACTTCTTGTTCTCCCCATTTAAGGGGCAGGCCTAAGGCATTTGTACCCGTATTATATTCCAAAATATCCAATAAAGTCAATTTTTCATTTGACCAAACCCATCGGGGGGGGGGGAGAATTAGAGGATTATAACTAAACAAAACATTACAACCTGGAGAAAAACTGTGGAGGGTTCTTACCAAAGAAGAATATAAAGAAATTGGAAAACCTATCAGAGAAATATGGGATGACCAAACTTTATCTAGCGAACAAAAAGAGACAAAAGTCAAAGATTTGATTGTATCTTTAGGATTTGAACAACACAGTTCTTACTGGTCTATTTCAGATGATACAGCCACAGGCAATGGATTTGTTGCTTGTTACTGGGACCCCTATAGTAGCCAAGTGAGTGCAAGCAATATGTTTATTACTAGTCTCATTCGAGCAATCCGTTAGCATTTCTGAGTACTTTAATTTAAACACATGTGGTATTTTGTGCTAATATAAATACCCATGTCTAAGAAATCTATTAAAAAGGTTGATGTAGTTTGTGGTGGTCAAGACGAAGGTTGGCTTTACACTGATATTGTTAAGAAACATTTCTTTGAACCACAAAATCTCCTAATTGATGACGAGGACTACCAAGCTGATGGGATAGGAAGTGTGGGCAGTCCTGCTTGTGGAGACATGATGACGGTTTGGATTAAAGTTGATAAAAAGAAAAATAAAATCAAGGAATGTAAATGGCGAACTTTTGGTTGCGCGTCTGCAATTGCATCAACTAGTATGATGAGTGTAATGGCGACAGAAAATGGTGGGATGAATCTCGATAGAGCGATGCGACTTAAACCTCAAGAAATTGTCGAGCGACTTGGCGGACTTCCTGATCGCAAATTCCATTGCTCAGTCCTCGGCCAAGAGGCACTGAGAGCTGCTATTTTGGATTATAGAGATCGTTTTGGAAGTTTCGGAAATAGTACTAAATAAATTTTTAGAGGGGGGACCCACTTTGCACTCTTCCCTCATAAAAATTTATTTAGTACTATTTCCTTCACTCAAAATTATGATAAAAGAAAAAATAAAACTTTTAAATAAAAAAGAAATCTGCGATGGGGTAGTGGAGTTTGAATTTGAAAAACCTGAAGATTTTGATTTTAAAGTAGGTCAATATGTGAATTTGTATTTAGTTGGTCCAGAGGTAGCACACGGCAAGTCTTATACGATAGTGTCCGCTCCGACCGAAAAAACTTTAAAATTTGCAATCAGGAAGCGCGGGCCTTTTTCTTCACATATTCACAGTATGAAAATTGGCGATGAGATGATTTTGGAAGGACCTGAGGGGTATTTTAATTTTGAAGAATTTAAAGATGGGTTGATTTTTATTGGGGCGGGGGTTGGGATAGCTCCTTTAGTAGCGTATTTACAATACTTAAAATCAGAAGCACGAAATCCGAAATTCAAAACCCCTCGACAAAGCTCGGGGCAAGCAAATCAGAAGCACGAAATTCGAAATACGAAACAAATAAAGGTTTTGGTTTCCAATAAAACTGAAAGCTCGACTCCTTATCTTGAAGAAATTAAAAAACTTGATACAAAATTTTTTTATACGGCAAATGGGGGGAAAAGAATTGACCAAAAATCAGTTGAAGAAGTTGTGAGGGGAAATAATTTGCCGATCTTTATTTGTGGTTCAATAAATTTTACAAATGATTTTTGGAAAATGCTTAGAAATTTAGGTGTTAATGATGAGCGAATAATAACTGAAGCATTTTTTTAGCTAATAACTATATTTTAAAAATTTATTAATGAGTTAAAATTATTAATGAGGAGGTTCTTATGAAAAATGACTCTACTGATATCAATGTTATGCCATGGTGGATGGCGGTAATGATTGCTTTTGGTTCATTAGGAACAATTCTTGTCGTCATCATAATTATGGCATTTTAGGGTCCTGATTTCTTTTCAGGACCCTATTTCAATGCATTGCTATTTTTGTTATCATTTACTTAATGAAAGACAGAATTTTAATAAAAGATTTAAAAGACCATGTAGGCCAAGAGGTGTCTATTTATGGTTGGATTAGCAATAGAAGAGACCACGGGAAACTCATCTTTTTTGATGTTCGAGATAGATCAGCTTTTCTTCAAGTGGTTGTTTTACCGGCAAAAATTAAAGAACAAGAAATACTCAACGATGTGAAGTATGAATGGGTTGTAAAAATTACAGGAATGATCCAAGAAAGACCGGAAAGTGCTTATACTGACGATTTAAATGGCAAATTAGAAATGCTTTTGAATAATATCGAAGTTTTGAGTAAAGCAGAAGTTTTGCCGTTTGATCCAATGAGTAAAGATGAAATTAATGAAGATGTGAGATTAAAGTACCGATATCTTGATTTGAGAAATCCTAGAATGCAAAAAAATATTAGAAAAAGAAGCGAAGTGATGACTTTTGTGCGAAATGCAATGATAGAGGAGGGATTTTGTGAAATTGATACTCCAATTTTGGCCGCTTCGACACCAGAAGGAGCGCGAGACTATTTGGTTCCATCCAGAATTAAACCCCACTCATTTTTTGCACTTCCTCAATCTCCACAGCAATTTAAACAACTTTTGATGGTGGGTGGAATGGAGCGATATTTTCAATTTGCAAGATGTATGAGAGATGAGGATCTTAGAGGGGATCGACAGCCGGAGTTTGTTCAAATGGATATGGAAATGAGTTTTGTTACTCGTGAAGATGTAATGGAAGTTAATGAAAGGATTTTGATTAAAACTATCCAAAATCTTTATCCTGAGAAAAAAATTACTCAAATTCCATTTCCAAGAATTACTTATAAGGAGGCGATGGAAAAATACGGTAGCGATAGACCAGATATAAGAAAAGACAAAAATGATCCAAATGAGCTTGGCTTTTGTTGGGTTATTGATTTTCCTTTTTTTGAAAAAGATGAAGAAACTGGTAAATTAACTTTTTCTCATAATCCATTTGCTGCTTGCCAACTAGAGTTCTTCGATGATCTTATGAATGAGAAAAATCTTTTGGATATTGTTTCTACACAGTATGATGTGATTTTAAATGGTTATGAATTAGGTGGTGGAAGTGTGCGAACTCATCGCCCAGAAATGCTTTTCAAGATTTTTCAAATTCTTGGGTATTCTGATGAACAAATTGAAACAAATTTTGGTCATATGATGAAGGCTTTTTCATTTGGAGTTCCACCACATGGCGGAATTGCATGGGGTTTTGATCGCTTTATTATGCTTCTTCAAAATGAACCAAATATCAGAGAAGTTATTGCTTTTCCCAAAAATGGTAGAGGGGAAGATGTTATGACGAGTGCTCCATCCGTTGTTCCTGAAAAAAATTTGAAAGAAGTTGGGATTCAGTATTATAAAGAAATGAAAAAGAAAAAAAATTAATTTCCAATTTTTGTGCTTACAGGAACAGTTTGTCCTTCTATTTCTTTAGAATTGTCCCTATCTACTTTGGGCTTTATTCCTTTTTTGTAATTTAAATAATTGAAAATGGAATCGAAAAAATCTTGATTATCATCTGGTATGGTGTTATTGCCATCATCTACTATAACCCCCTCATCGTTTGGTCGATCATTATTTAGATTATTTTTTGGTTCAATTGTGTCTCCAAAATCATAATTTGAATCATCAAAATTGTTTTTTGTTCCATCTTCTTTTTTCTCAATAAAATCAGATAATCCATTAGAATTTTCTAATTCATCAATCAGTTTGTCTATAAGGATGATTGCTTTGTTTGGATCTTCCAAGATTGCTTTTTCTATTTCTGATAGTCTATTTTTTAATAAATCTGCACCCCTTTTAGATTCTTTTTTAAGAGAAAAATATTCTCTATCAATTAAAGTTCTAATATCTCCGATTATTTTAAAAGAATCTCTGATTTTAATATCATTTGGTTTATCTGATTTTAGATTTGCTCTAAGTTCTAATAATAATTTTCCAATATTTTTTTGAATTTCAATCTCTTGTTCTATTGTTTTTTGATTTATTTTACTTACCTCTCTTTGAGTATAAACTACGCCAACTATTCCGACTAAGATTATAAAAATTAGTATTGATATTGACTGTTTGGAAGTGAAGGTTTTTTTAAAATTCATAATAGTATTTTAACATTTATTTTATGTTATAATCTACCGACACTTAAATTAGCCAAAAATCATATGAAAAAAATATTTTTATTTGTTATCTTATTTTTATCTTCTTTTAATTTTGTTAAAGCAGAAGGAGTGAATTTGTATTTCTTCTGGGGCGATGGTTGCCCACATTGTGCTCAAGAGGAAATTTTTTTGGAAGAAATGAAAATTAAATATCCAGAATTAAAAGTCTATGATTTTGAAGTTTGGTATAACAGAGAAAATGTTAAAAAAATGCAAGAAGTTGCTAAAATTTTAAATGCCTCCGTAAATGGCGTTCCTCTTACTATTATTGGTGATAAATATTTTGTTGGTTTTGGAGAAGGCGTTACAGATCGCCAAATTGAAAATAAAATAATTGAATGTAAAGAAAATATTTGTGAGGATACAGCTGGTAATGTTTTAGGATTAAATTCCAATGTCGAAAACCCAAAAGCAGAAGAAATAATTCCTGAAAATGAAAAATTTTCCGTGCCAATAATTGGTGAATTTGGTGCTAAAAATATTTCATTGCCTTTTTTGACTTTGATTTTAGGATTAATTGATGGTTTTAATCCATGTGCGATGTGGGTTTTAATTTTTCTTATAACTTTATTGATTAGTATACCTGATCGTAGAAAAAGATGGATCTTGGGTCTAATTTTTATTGTCTCTTCGGGAATAATTTATTTTATGTTTATGTCTTTGTGGCTTAATTTGATTTTATTTTTGGGCTTCATTATTTATGTTCGTTGGGGTATCGGATTATTAGCCATCATTAGTGGATCTTTAAATCTAAGGAGTGCCTACAAAGATGGTGCTGTTTGTAAAATTGGAGACGAAGTTAAGAAACAAAAAATATTGGATAAATTAAAAAATGCAGTTCATCAAAATAGTTTTTGGCTTTCAGTGATTGGAATCGTTGCAGTTTCTTTTGCTGTGAATTTGATAGAGCTTTTGTGTTCTGCTGGCTTACCCGCAATTTATGTTCAAGTCTTAACACTAAATAATTTATCTGTTTGGCAATATTACGCTTATATGTCTTTATATATATTATTTTTTATGTTAGATGATATTTTAGTATTTTCTGTTGCCATGAAGACTTTAGAAATAACAAAATTTTCAACTAAATACTCTAAATTATCAAAAATTATCGGTGGTATAGTAATGATTATAATAGGATTTTCACTTATATTTAAACCTGAGTGGATAATGTTTGGATAAATTTATCTTTTTCTCTTTTTGTTGTATATTTATCAAGATGCCAACATAGCTCAGCTGGTAGAGCACTCCCATGGTAAGGGAGAGGTCATCGGTTCGATCCCGATTGTTGGCTCAATGTTTAAAAAAAATACAATTAAATTACTTTTTCTTGTTATATTTTTGGTTTTTCTAACAGTCATTTTTTCTTTTATTGATAATGAATATTTGCAAAAGTCAGTTTTATCAGCTGGAATTTGGGCACCTTTGGTGTTTATTTTTCTTAAATCTATTACTGTCATTTTGGCACCACTTTCTGGTTCTTTTTTATATATTATTGCTACGCCTATTTTTGGTTTTTGGAATGGGTTATTTTATGCACTTATGGGTGATATTTTGGGTGCAACTGTAACTTTTTATATAAGTAGGATTTTTGGAAAGGATTTGATGGAGAAATTTGCAGGAAGTACAACCCCTCTTATTTATAAAATGGTTAAATCAATGGGTACGGTAAAAGGATTTTTATATGCAAGATTTGCATTGATAGCAGTTCCGGAAGTAGCAAGTTATGCCGCTGGTTTGACTGCAATTTCTTTTTGGAGATTTTTACCAATTCATATGTTAATAGATTTGATACCAATACTTTTTATGATGTCACCAGGTATATTGACCAAATATGCAACTGTTTATCATAGTTTATTAATTATTGGAATAGGAACAATTGTTGCAATATTTGGGATGTTTCTATTTTATAAATATACGTATAAAGAAAATGAAAATAAATAAAGAGAAAATTTTATTGGAAATATCAATTTTAGAAAAAGAGATGCTAAAATCTGGTTTTTGGAATAACAAAAAATTGGCTCAACAAAAAATAAAGAAACTTCAAGAACTAAAAGCAGGACTTGAGGGCGGTTCAAAATATGACTTGGGTGGAGCTATTGTGACAATTTTTTCTGGTGTTGGTGGTGATGATGCCGAAGATTTTGTAAGAATGCTTTTGGAAATGTATATGAATTATTGTAATAAAAATAATTGGCCGATTTCTTTCTTGGATGAAAATCAAAATTCAAATGGTGGATATAAAAATGTTACTTTTGAAATTAATGGTAAAAATGTTTATGGAAATTTGAAATTTGAATCGGGAGTTCATCGTCTTGTCCGGAAATCCCCATTTAATTCTCAAGGCAAAAGACAAACTTCCTTTGCTATGGTAGAAGTATTGCCTCTGTTAAAGATTTATGATTCAGGATTTAAGATTCAAGAAGAAGATTTTGAGATTCGGTTTGCACGATCGGGTGGTCCCGGGGGTCAAAATGTAAACAAAAGAGATACTGCGGTTAGAATTACTCATGTTCCGACTGGTATTTCAGCTTTTGTTTCCAATGAAAGAAGTCAAAATCAAAATAAGGAAAAAGCGATGGAAATTATTGCTGCAAAACTGTATAATTTAATGGAAGAACAAGAAAAAAAGGAAATCGCAGATCTTTCAATTTCAAAAGATACCTCTGCCAAATGGGGAAATCAAATCAGATCATATATTTTAGACCCCTACAAAATGGTTAAAGATCACAGAACAAATTTTGAAGTTGGAGATGTATCGAAAGTATTCGATGGAGAAATTCAAGAATTTATAGATAATATGAAAAATATTTAAGATGATTTATTTTGACAAAGTTTCAAAAATTTATAGCGATGGTACAGTAGCTTTAAAAAATATTGATATTAAAATTGAACCTAATGAGTTTGTGTCTATTGTTGGTCATTCTGGTGCCGGAAAAACTACGCTATTGAAATTGCTTTTGGCAGAAGAAACTCCAACGAGTGGTTCGGTTTATTATGAATCACAAAATATTCACAAATTAAAAAACAATCAGATAACAAATTTGAGGAGGAAGATAGGTGCAATTTTTCAAGAACACAGACTTATACCCAACAAAACTGTCTATGAAAATGTTGCTTTTGCAATGGAGGTAGCAGGAAGACCAGATGAAGAAATAGGTGCCGATGTTCCACACGCTCTTAAGTTAGTTGGTTTGGAACACAAAATAAATAATTTTCCAGATGAATTATCGGGAGGAGAAAAACAAAGAGTAGCGATAGCTAGAGCAATTGTAAACCAACCAGATGTTTTGGTAGCAGATGAACCGACTGGTCATTTAGATCCTATTAATACTTATGATATTGTGCAAATTCTAAAAAAAATAAATGATTTAGGTACAACAATTATATTAACTACTCATAACAAGGGGATTATAGATGAGCTCAAAAAAAGGGTGATAACCATGGAAGATGGAAAAATTATTAGAGATGATAAAGAGGGTCTTTATTCATTATAATTTTTATTAAATATGTTTTGGTTAAATATAAAAAGAATATTAAAAACTGGTTTCGTAAATTTTTTTAGAAATACTTTTGTATCTTTATCTGCAATTTTGATAATGACAATTACCCTTTTTGTTTTTTCTATGTTGATTTTTTCGAGTGCTCTTTTAAATAAAACTTTAGAAGAAATAAGAAATAAAGTTGATGTTAATGTGTATTTTTTACCTGAGGCGAGTGAAGAAAATATATTGGTGGTAAAGAAAGAAGCAGAAAATCTTCCAGAAGTTGAATATGTTGAATATATTTCAAAAGAACAAGCACTTGAGAATTTTGAATTCAGACACAAAAACAATGAACAAATATTAGAAGCATTGGATGAATTAGAAGAAAATCCCTTAGGTGCGATTTTGAATATTAAGGCCAAAGAAACTTCTCAATATGAAAATTTGGCGTTATTTTTTGAACAAAATTATCCTACTGATTTACCGGAATCAATTATTGAGGACGTAAATTATAATCAAAACAAAGAAACAATTCAAAAATTAAGTCAAATGATTGAAGCGGGTGAAAAATTGGGTGCGATAATATCTATTATATTTATTATTATATCTATAATTATAACTTTCAACACGATTCGTTTATCTATGCATCTGTCAAGAGATGAAATAAAGGTTATGAGATTAGTTGGAGCTTCGGGATCTTATATCTCCGGACCATTTATAGTTACGGGTCTTATGTATGGAGTTTTTGCTTCGATTGTTACTTTGATAATTTTATATCCAATAACTTACTGGCTTGGTCCAACAACGGCCTCATTTTTTAATGGAATGAATATTTTTGAATATTATTTGCGATCTTTTGGACAAATTTTCTTGATAATATTTTCTTGTGGAATTCTTATCGGTTCAGTTTCAAGTTTTTTTGCAATAAAGAGGTATTTGAGAGAACAGAGAAAAAAAAGTTAGTTTATTTTAATTAGTTTGCCTAAGTTTTTTGATTTTTGAATTAATATTTTATCACCTTCTTTTAATTCAAAAAAATTTTCTTGGTTATCTGCATAAACTTTGGCGGGGCCTCTAGTAATTATTATTTCAATTTTCGAATTTTCTTTTAAAACCATATGATCAGAAGCTTCTGTACTATTATTGAATGCCAATCCAATTCCCGTATAAAAAATACTATCTGTAATACTTCTATAATATCCACTTGATCCAAGTGGGGTAGAGACGACAACTCCATCACCAATTATTTCTTTTTCGTGATTTTTCTTTCCCTCAATTTTTGTCAAATAGCGAATAGCATGTCTGGGGTCAGCGTTGTGTAAAGTTATGTCATTGGTAGCAACCATTTTTTTGTTTTTATAAATTACTTCGATCTTAATATTTTTTTCAATAATATATTTGTTATTAAAAAATAAGTCTATAAGCTTTTTATTTGACCTTTTGTCACAGAGTTTGCATATACTGTTTGCTCGTAAAATTAATTTTGGAATTCCTGGATATTTATTTTCAGCAAACAAAAAAGCACCATCGCCACCATGACTAAAAACGAAATCTGGTTTTTTATCTACTATTTCTACTTTTTTATTTTTTAAAAGTTTTATAATTTCTTCTTTATTTTTTCCCTCAATTGCTATTTTCATTGGGGTGATTATATCATTTTTTTGTTATACTTATATTAATATGAATGAGCAAGAAATTTTGAACAAACTTGCCGAGCAAGATAGGAAAATAGAGGAGATGAGCAATTATATTAAGAAGGTTAAAAAATATATAATGATTTTTGTTATTGTATCGATCGTGGCTTTCGTTTTACCACTTATAGGTATTCTTTTTGCTATTCCGTCTTTTCTGGACACTTATCAAAATTTGTCGAATTTAGGAATTTAGAGAAAATAAACTTAAGATTTTTTCTATAAGTTCATCGCTTATATATCGATTAAAAATCTCGTAAGCCTTTGCTTCATATTTCACCAAAAAAACGATTGCCCCACTTACCAGAAGCAAAATTAAAAGTACAATAAATCCAATTAAACCACTATTTTTCCTCTGCATTGTTGTAATTATAACATATTTTGTTTTTGTGTTTATTTTTATATTTAAGATTCTCTATCGTTTTAGCTGCTGGTCAGGGACTCGAACCCCAATACTCGCCTCCAGAGGGCGATGTCCTACCATTAGACGAACCAGCAATATCCACATATTATCATTTTTTTCAAAATTCTAAATATCTAAATGCCTATCTGTCTAAATGTCTCGTCTTTCTAAATGCCTAAATGTCTAATATAATATACACAATGACACGTATTTTTAAATTTCCAGACGGATTTTTGTGGGGAGCTTCCACTTCTTCATATCAAGTAGAGGGTGGAATTTTTAATAATGATTGGGCAGAAGCTGCCAAAGAGGGCAAGGTTATGCCAGCAGGTTCTGCAACAGATCACTACAATAGATTTAAAGAAGATTTTGATATTGCAAAATCCTTAGGTCACAATGCACACAGAATTTCTATAGAATGGTCAAGAATTGAGCCAGAAGAATCTAAATTTGATAATGATGAAATAGAGCACTATAGGCAGGTTATCAAAGCACTAAAAGAGAAAGGACTTAAACCACTTGTAACTTTGTGGCATTTTACTTTACCTTTATGGTTTATTCAAAAAGGTGGATTTGCGAATAAAGAATCTATAGGTTATTTCTCTCGTTATTGCAAACATGTTGTTAAAGAATTAAATGAAGAAGGAATTTTGTGGTCAACCATAAATGAACCAGTAGTTTATTCAACAAACTCTTATTTATGGGGGCAGTGGCCACCCTTTGATATTTTTAAGATAAATAGATTTTGGAGAGTTTTTAATAATTTAGCCAAAGCCCACAAAATTTCTTATGAAGAAATAAAAGAGGATGTCCCCAGTGCCAATGTTGGTATTATAAAAAATAATATGTATATACATGTTTCAAAATATTCCAAATTTAATATTATTCACCATATTTATAGATTTTTTACAGACCGTTTTTGGAATAAGATGTTTATGAATAAAATAAATAATTATTTTGATCATATTGGATTAAATTATTATTTTCATACTGAATTTGGTAAGAAAGAAAAATATGTAAAAAATGATATGGGGTGGGACCTATACCCAGAAGGAATAGAATATGTTTTGGAAGATATGAAACGATACAAAAAACCAATTTATATAACAGAAGCCGGTATTGCTGATAAAAAAGACCATTATCGTGCAGAATATATCAAAGATTTGGTTGTTGCTATCTACAAGGCAATAGAAAAAGGTGTTGATGTTAAGGGTTTTTTGTACTGGTCTTTACTTGACAATTATGAGTGGGGTTGGGGTTTTTCCAAAAAATTTGGCTTAGTAGAAGTAGATATGCTGACAAAAGAAAGGAAAATAAGGCCTTCAGCTTATGAGTACAAAAAAATCTGTGAATCTAACGAGGTAACAACATAAAATTTATGACACTTTGGTTAATATTAGCAATCGGAGCACAATTTATAAATTCAATAGTAGCACTTATTGATAAATTTTTGGTGACTTCCAAAAAAGTTCCAAGACCGAGTCTGTATGTTTTTTATACTGGAATATTAGTAGTTTTTTCTTTATTTCTCTACACTTTTGATTTGTTTTTGGGTAGATGGGTAGATGGATTACCTTCTCTTTCAAATGTTTCTTGGCCAGATACTTATGTTTTTTTACATTCAATTTTAGCAGCATCTTTTTTACTTTCTGGTTTGTATTTTTTGTATAAAGCATTAGTAAAAGCTGATGCTTCTGATGTTTTCCCCGTGGTTGGATCCGTTTCTGCCTTTTTTGTTCTTCTTCTTAGTTTTTTGTATTTTAGACAAGTTTTAAGTTCAACATTCCTTTTTGGTTTTATTTTTCTTGTGACGGGGACACTTTTTGTCTCACACTTTAGATTTGATAGACAAACTTTTTATTTCACAATTGCTTCCTCTATTCTTTTGGCATTTCACTCTATTTCTTTAAAAAAATTATTTTCTGATACTGGATTTGATAATGGTTTTTTTTGGTATAGTGCTTTTGCGGTTTTGCTTTCTCTTTGTATGTTTTTTATTCCTGATATCAGAAGGTCTATTTTTAGACATAGAAAATCCTCAGATATAAAAAAAGCAGATAAAATAATAATTTTTGGTAAAATTTTAGCTGGTATTGGAGGACTTATGATTACTAAAGCAATTGATTTTGGAGATGTTGTTATTGTTCAATCTCTTGGTGGCTTACAATTTTTATTTTTATTTATCTTTGCTTTATTTTTGGGTAAAAACACACACCCTGATTTTGGAGAAAATGTTTCTTCTAAAGATATTTTTCAAAAAGTTGTCTCAATATCATTAATTTTTATAGGATTTGTATTATTATTTATATAATTTATGAAATTTAAAATTAAAAAATTCTTAAAAATACTTTTAATAACAGGTTTACTGATTATTTTTTATTGTGTTATTTCATATAGACAAATACCAGAAAAAATTAATTATGGCGTTTCTTTTAATACCTTATATGCCAAAGAGTTGGGTCTTGATTGGAAAGAAGTATATGATGTAATAATTAAAGATCTAAAGCCTAAAAAAATTAGGTTATCGGCTCATTGGAATTTAGTAATGCCAGAAAACAACAAATTTAATTTTGACGAAATTGACTATCAAGTAAGTGAGGCTTCTAAACAGAACATGGAAATTATTTTGGCAGTTGGTAAAAGATTACCCAGATGGCCGGAGTGTCATGTCCCTCTTTGGGCACAAGATCTAAATCAAAAAGAAACAGAAGAAAAAATCCTACAATATATTGAGAAGGTCATTCTTAGATATAGAGAAAATAAAAATATAAAAATTTGGCAAGTTGAAAATGAACCATTTTTGTCAATTTTTGCAAGCCAACATTGCAATAATTTTGACAAAGATTTTTTTGATAAAGAAATAATCCTTGTCAAGAATTTGGATCCAACAAGAGAGATCTTGATTACAGATAGTGGGGAATTGAGTACTTGGAGAAAGACATATAAAAGAGGAGATATCTTTGGTACTACTTTGTATATTTATGCTTGGAATAAATATTTTGGTGATTTTAGAAATTTTGTTTGGCCAAGTTATTATTCTATGAGAAGAAATATTTGGAATATTTTGTATGGTAAAAAAGAAGCAATTATTGTTGAACTTTCTTTGGAACCCTGGCTTGATAAACAAGTGAAAGACGAATCCTTAGAAATCCAAACACAAAGAATGAGTAAAAAACATTTTGAAAATGTTTTAAATTTTGCCAGAAAAACGGGTTTTAAAACTCAATATTTATGGGGTGCGGAGTGGTGGTATTATATGAAGAAACAAGGAAATGATTGGTATTTTGAAAGAGGAAAAGAACTTTTTAAATAATATCTTTTTTTAAAAATATCTGAAAAGTTGATCCTTTTTCTATTTTACTTTTTACTTTTATTTTTCCATTGAATTCTTTTTCTACTATATGTTTTACACTTGATAAACCGATACCAGTACCACCACGATCCTTTTTGGTTGTGTAAAATGGATTAAAAATTTTTTTAATATTTTTTATACCTTCTCCAAAATCAATTACTATTAAACTCAGATATTTTTTCTTTTCTTCAAGTTTTATTATTATCCTTCTTTTTTTATCAAAGTCTCTAAAAGATTCTATTGCATTCGAAACTAAACTGATAATAATTTGATAAATTAAGACAGGATTAGTTTGCATAAAAATATTTTTTTGTCTTATGAATTGGATTTGAATATTATTTTTTATTGCTTTATAGGATATTAACTCTAAGGCTTTTTGGATTTCTTCGTCAAGTAAAATTATTCTTTCATATTTTTTACCACTAATATAGGTTTTTATTAACTCAGCATATTTGTTTATATTTTTAATAGCATTTTTTATTGAATCTATAAAGAGGGGGCTTTTTATTGTATTTTCATCCAATATTTCAATTTGCATGTTTAAGGAAGTAATTGGACTTATTAAGTCATGAATTAGACCAGATGATAATTGTCCAATTTGTGCATATTTTTCTATTGTAGTTAAATTTTCGCTATCTATTTTAGCTGTGCTGATGTCTACTAAGACTTTTTTATTCTGTATTTTTCTGATAACCTGACTTTGCATATTATTTAGTATTAAGTCTGTAACCTCTTCCGGGTATTGATTCAATAAGGGTTTTATTAATATCACCAATTTTTTTCCTAATTCCTGTCATATGAACTTCTAAAGTATTAGAAAAAGGATTACTTCTCAGGTCCCAAACATGATCTAATATTTGACCACGTGATATTATTGAATCTCTATTTGAAATCAAAAATTCTAAAAGGATGTATTCTTTTTTTGTAAGAGTTAATTCTTGATCATTTTTATAAATTATTTGTTTTTTTCTATTTAATTTTAGATCTTTTACATTGATTATTTCTCCATGGATATTTTTTGATCTTCTAGTTAATGCGTATATTCTAGATATCAACTCATCAAAAGAAAAAGGTTTTGTCATATAATCGTCTGCTCCTAAATCTAATAATTCAATCTTATCTATTACTTCTGTTTTCGCAGATAAAATTAATATTGGTGTGTAAATTCCAAGTTCTCTGATCTCCATACAAACATGTCCCCCCATTTTTTGTGGGAGGACATTATCGAGGACTATTAGGTCGTAATTATTTGTTCTGGCCATAAAAGAGCCAGATTCTCCGTCTTCAGCTGTATCGACAGCAAAAGACTTGGATTCAAGTCCTATTCGTAAGATATTTCGAATTGAACTATCATCTTCAATTATTAATATTTTCATTGATTTATTTATATTAAAAATGCAACAGGTCGTCAATTTGATTTGTGGAAAATCTGTTAATTGTTTTTTAATGAAATTTAATGTTTTATTTAAGGTGTGTAAAAATAAGGACTTTTTGACTTTTCAGTGTTAAAATTAAAGGGTCGGATTATTAGTAATAATTTAATTTTTATGTCCGGATATACATTTGCAGAAGTTGTCCAGGTTTCCCTCATTAGTTTGTGGGGTAGGCTGGTCACTATTCTCCCTGATTTAATTGGTGCAGTAATAATAATTTTAGTTGGTTTTATTATTGCTCCAATTTTGGGTGGAATAATAAAAAAGTTTATTGATCTTATAAAAATCGATGTTTTATTAGAAAAAATTGGGATTAAAGAAATATTCAGGGGCTATTCATCAAATTTTTCAATTGCACTTTTGATTGGAAAATTGGTAAAATGGTTTTTCATCTTGGCATTTGTAATGGCGGCCGCTGAAGTATTGGGTTGGACTCGGGTAACTGTATTTTTGAATGAAATTATTTTCTATATTCCAAATGTCTTAATTTCGGTTGTTATTTTGGTTTTTGGTATTATCGCTGGAAATTTTTTTCAAACAATTGTTACTCGAACATTAACAGGATCTAATACTCCTGTTGAACGACCAGAAATTTTGGGGCAAATTACAAAATGGTCATTAATAGTTTTTGCAGGTTTGGCAGCATTGCTTCAAATTGGGATTGCACCATCTTTGATTCAAATTCTTTTTGCTGGTATAGTTTTGGCAGTTTCTTTGGCGGTTGGTTTGGGTGGCAAAAAGAAAGTAGAAGAAATTTTGGATAACGTTTCTCTTAACAAGAAAAAAAATAGAAAATAAAATCACTTAATATGTTAATAATTTACACAAAAACGGGGTGCCCCTGGTGTCTTGAGGTTTTGGAATTTTTAAAAGAAAAAGAAATAAAATTTGAAGAAAAAAATGTAACTAATCATTTAAAAAATTTTGATGAGCTTAAGGAAAAATCAGGACAAGAAAAATGTCCAACCCTGGATCTAAATGGGGAAATTCTTCCTGATGTAGGAGTAGAAGAAGTAAGAAATTTTCTATTCAAACATAAAATATTAAATTAATCTACTTTGTATCTTTGATTGCTAATGCAAACCTTATACCATATAGCATTATTATTCCCAAAATTAAAAACAAATATTTGAAGTCTATAATCAAAAGAAGTACTGTTGCCAAAATTGATGCTGATAGATAAGCAATGGGTCTAACCAACCTGAAGATACCAATTATATTTATTTTTGAACTATCTACTCTTTTAAATAAATGGATCTCTATCATTGATTCTACCATCGCGGCGCCTATTCTGGTTACAAATAAAATTATTGCCCATAAAATAAAATTTTTTGAAATTATAAAAGAAAATAGGGACGTTGCAATACCCATTATAATAAAACCACTTGTTAATATTTCTTTTTCCCCAGTATATTTATCAGCAATTTTTCCTAAAAAGGGTTGAAAAATTACAAAAGGTAACAAAGCAATTGAAATAATTTTTGTTGCTTCAGAAACTGCAAAACCTTTTTCAAAAATTAAAAAAATTGGAGTATAGATAACCATCCAAGCATAAAAAAATTGTAATAAAAAATTAGATAAAACCGTAAAATAAATATCGACATCCTGTCTCATTTTAAGAAAATGTTTAAGTAAATTTGGTTTTTGATATATTGGATCTTCAAAATTTTTCAAATATTTTAAGGTGAGAAATAAAACAGGTATTTCTAACATTGCAGAAATGAAAAATATTTTATAATACTGATGATCAGTAAGTATTAAACTTGCTATTATTGGTCCCAAAAGATATCCAATGTTTATGACAGTTAGATAATAGCCCCTAATACCACCGGTTTCTCTGTCTTTACTTTTAGATTCAAGAAAAATATCCAAAGAAAACCAAATTAAATTTCTCAGAGTAAATCCAACTATATATGCACTTATTAGAAACATCGGAGATCTTGAAAATGCCATTATTAATAGAGAAATTATTTCGATAATTATCACGGTAAGTATCGTTTTGTAGTTTCCAAATCTTTTAAGACCTTTTGTTATTATGTAGAAAGCAATAATAGTTAAAATAGAAGCAATTGAAAAAATAAAACTAACTCCCTCTGTATTCATAAATTGTCCGAGAAAAGCGGATTCAATATATGTTGCGGGTGTTAAATGTAATGTAAATAGAAAAACGATTATATAAATAAATGATTTATTTAATTTTCTGTTAGATAACATTAATTAAATTATAACATTTATAAATATTATTTTTAAAATTAAAAAAACTTATTTTTTAATAAATAATCATCTCAAGGTTTAATTTTGTTTTATTATGTTGGAAATAGTGTTAAACTCCCAAAATAACTGGTATAACCAGTGGTTGTTTGGCTGTTTTTTGAAATAAGAATTTAGTTAATTCTTCTGTTACTTTCTTTTTGAGATATTCAAAATCAATTTGAGTTTTTCCTCTAATGCTTCTTTCTATTGTTCTTCTTATTAATTCTCTTGATTCAGAAAGTAAATCTTGTGATTCTCGCAGATACACAAAACCTCGAGAAATTATATCAGGTGATTTTTTTAGTCTTCCTGTTCTGGTATTTATACTTGCAACAATTACGAAAATTCCTGCTTCGGATAAAAGTTGTCGATCTCGTATAACAACATCTTGAATATCAGAAATTGCAAAACCATCAACAGTGACAATTTCATTTGGGACTTTAATATCCAATTTTTGAATCTTGTTTCCGTTATCAGAGATTTCAATAATTGATCCATTGTCTGGGACAACGATATTTTGTTCTGGAGTTCCAATGGACACAGACAATTCGGCGTGTTGCCGAAGCATATAATGATTTCCGTGAAGGGGAACAAAATATTTGTATTTAATTTGATTGTGTATCCATTTTAATTCTTCTCGATTTCCGTGGCCAGACGCATGTACATCAGAATCTAAATAAGTAATAACTTTTGCTTCTGATCTATAAAGTTGATCTTTGAGTCTTACGACGGCCATATAATTGGTAGGAATAATAGAAGAGGAAAGCAAAATAGTATCAGTTTTTCTAAGAGTTACATATTTGTGTGTTTTGTTTGCCATTCTCATCAAAGCCGCGAACTCTTCTCCTTGAGCTCCCGT
>CAZUCU010000002.1:0-24332 GCA_964618845.1 uncultured Candidatus Saccharibacteria bacterium | reverse complement strand
ATTGTCTACTCGAACATCCTCCACAAAAACAATTTTTCCCATATGGGTATGAACAATAAGGCCCATTGAATCTGGGATAGTGTGAGAGATTGCAAAAGTTTCAACTTTCATTGAATTTCCGATCGGAATAATTTCATCTCCATCCAAAATTGTAATATCAAGTTTGGGCATATGAGGAAATTCCTCTTGTCTTTTTTGAATCATTATTGCGCCAAATTGTCTGGAATAAATTTTAGGATAACCAATTTTACCCATTATATATGGGATACCCCCAATATGATCTAAGTGACCATGTGTGATAAAAACAGCTCTTATTTTATCTTTCCTCTCTTCTAAATATTTTGTGTTTGGTAAAATATAGTCAATTCCTGGTGTTGTTTCATCTTTAAATTGGAAACCAGCATCAATAACAATTATATCGTTACCAATTTCAATAGCGGTCATATTTTTTCCAACCTCTTCAACCCCCCCAAGTGGAATAATTCTTATATTACTTCCAATAGGTGGAATTTCATTTTCTTTTTCAAATTTTTTCCGCATTGGTCGAAGAGCAGATCTTGGTCTTTTGTCAAATTTCATTCCTTTTCTTTTTAGGGAATTTCCAATGTTATCTTTCTGATTTGTATGAATGTGATTGTTAAAATTTTTTCGTGTATTTATTCTATACATTTTATTTTTTTGATTATTAATAATTAGTTAATGGTGTTTGTGGTCCACAAATATGAACAACAAACAATATTTACTAATTTTATTTTGCCAGTATTTTCCAAACCAAATCTGTTTTAACATACCATTTCTCTATGTCAGAAAATCTATCTGCTGATGTAATAACATTTTGAGGAATTACAAGATTTAATTTATTTGAGGTGATATATATAAAATTAGGTGAATACAAAAATATCGCTGGTAGTTCATTTATAACTTCTTTTTCAAAAATTTGCAAGCTCTCTTTTTTTTCTGAATCAGAATTTGTCTGTCTAATTTTTTCTAACGCCTTGTCTGCTTCAATGTTTGTATAACCTACAATATTTAATCCAGGATCATTTCTTTGAGATGAATGCCAAAAACCATAGAAATCCATATCCCTATTTACTACTTGACCAAAAAATATAGACTCAAAATTTCTGGGTCGTATAACATTTAGCATCAAATCATTTGGTTCAAATATTTTGACATCAATATCAATTCCAAATTCTCTATATTTTTTTGCTAAAAGTTCGGTAACTTTTATTAGTTCGTCAACATTTGTGGTAGAAATTGAAAATTTTAGTTCTTTTGAATCTTTTTTATATATATTATTTTCGCCTAATACCCACCCATCTTTCTCCAAAATTTCTTTTGCCTTTTGCTTATCAATTTCTGATGCATTTAAATTATTTTTGGGTATAGGACTATTAGTTGGATTTGCATAATTTAGTAAAATTGTCTCTATAATTTCCTTTTGTGGAGTGATTAAACTGATTGCCTTTCTTACATTTAAATTTGATAGTATTTCCGAACTATCTTTATTAAAATAAAGAGCAAATACTCTGGAAAATAATGATTTATTAATCTTTTTATTTTCCAAAATAATTTCCTGAATTTTTTCTGGGGATAATGTATGTGCAGAATCTATATTATTTTTATTTAGGGCTTCTATAATTTCATCCTCATTTTTGTAAAATTTAAAAATTATCCGAGAAATATATGGCTCGCCAAGAGTGTATTTGGAATTACTTTTTAGATAATATTTTTCTACTATTCCGTCAGAATCTTTTTTAACTTTATCTATTTTATACGGGCCTGCTCCGACTGGTTCAGTGTTGTACTTACTGAAGGCAAATTCATCGACAGAAACATTATTCCATATGTGTTTGGGTAGTATTCCAAGTGTTAAATTATAAGCGAAGGCAGAATACTGTTGTTTCAATGAAAAATTAACTTCCTTGTCACTAATTTTTTCTATGGAAATTGCATCCCAGTTTGGTCTTTTGGGAGATTTTATTGCAGGATCTTGGGTTTTTTCTATCGTAAAAATTAGATCGTCAACTGTTACTGGTTTTCCATCATGAAAAAAGGCATCATTTCTAATTTTAACACTGTAATTTAAGCCATTTTCTGATTGAACAAAAGATTCTGCCAAATCATTTACCAAATCACCGTTTGAATTAATTTTTAGAAGTCCGGAATATATTAGTGAAGAAAGATCTCTGTCTGTATCAGAGATTGCTATGATTGGATTAATAAAACGCGGAATTCCAATTAAACCCTCTCTAATTTCTCCCCCTTTTTGTGGTATTTTTACCAAAAAATTGTTATTTATTTTTATAAGAGAAGAGAGGGCTGATATTATAAAAATAATCAAGAAGAAAAAGAATATTACTTTTTCTGTAAAACTAAAATTTTTTAATATTCCAGATAAGAAATTAAACAAACTGCTTTTTTGTTTTTTATTTTTGCTTTCTAAGTTCACGATAAAATTTTACAAGATAAATACTATTGCAAATGACAATACAACAAAAATAATTGACAGCAAAATTGTTCCCTGAAATATTTTCTTTTCAATTCCTCTTCTTGTTGCAATTTGAGACATCGAGTCACTACCACCAAAAGATTCCCCAAGTCCGCTTTCGCTATGCTGAATCAAAATGGCGATAATTAACACTATCGATAAAATTATTTGTGTAATTGATAACACCGTATTCATGGATGAAAGAATAACATAATAATAAAAAAAAGTAAAAAACAATTAAGTGGGTCTTTTAAACGTCAAAATAGAGTATCTAAGACAGAACTTTTTGCGGTTTTTGTCAATTTGCATTTTTTTAATCTTGGGGGCAATATATGAGCATATGGAGAAAATAAAAGAATTTTACAGAAATATTACTAAAACCGGGTGGATTATTATTTTGTTAATCATTGCCTTTTTACTTTTTGCGGTTTTTGGCGTAGTTTTGTCGAGAAGGGGGATAGATTTATGGCCCTTTAATTACAATTCAATAGATATAGATGTGGTTGAGGATTCCTTGAATAATGATAGATTCTTGTCTAATTTGGATCAAACAATGAAGAGTTCAAAAGATTCAGTATTAAGTTTGGAAGATGTATTTGATGGAAAATATAAAAATAGTTATGAATCCGCAACTGTTTTTGTCCGTAATACATACGAAGTTCCAGTAGCAGTATTTGTTGATGACAAACAGTTGAAAACTAAAAATAAAGGCCAATTAATTTGTGGTGATTTAACTTTTGTAGTATATAGGATACCAAGGGGCGGTGCTGTTATTAATACAACCATAAGAGCGATTTTTGATGATAAAATTGCTACAGATTTTGAACCAGGAAACATCATTCCCAAATTTCATCCTAATTTAGTTTTTGATAATGCTACTTTGGAAAATGGTATTGTAAGAATTTATCTAAAAGGGGATTTTGGGGATGAAACAAATATTTGCAATTCAAAAATGGCCCTGATTCAAATAACAGAAACGGTGAAAAAATTTGAGGGTGTAAAAAGTATTGAAATATATCAAAACTTACAAAAAATAAATTAATGGTATAATTACGGGATTATAAGTTTAATTTAATTTTTATGTTAATCACAACAATTATTTTGATTATTGTAGTTTTATTTGCTTTGGTTTTTGCTGGTTTTTATAATAGATTTGTAAAATTGACCACCAGGGTAAAAGAAGCGTGGTCTGATATTTCTGTTCAACTTAAAAGAAGATATGACCTTATTCCAAATCTAATCGAGACTGTTAAGGGGTATGTAACTCATGAAAGAGAAACATTGGAAAAGGTTACAGAAGCGAGAACACAGGCTATGGGGGCTCAAACAGTAGAAGAACATGCACAAGCTGAGAATATGCTTTCGGGCGCTCTCAAAAGTTTGTTTGCAGTTTCTGAAAATTATCCAGATTTAAAAGCAAACCAGAATTTCTTGGAGCTCCAAAGAGAATTAACCGATACAGAGAACAAAATTCAAGCAGCTCGAAGATTTTATAACACAAATGTTAGAGATCTTAATATTTCAGTGGACTCATTTCCAAGTAATATTGTTGCAGGTATCTTCGATTTCAAAAAGTCAGACTTTTTTGAATTGAAAGAAGAAGCTGCAAAAGAACCAGTGAAAGTTAGTTTTTAGTTGATGTTTTGTCATTCCCAGAGCAGTACTGGGAATCTAAGCTTTCTTAATAATTATTTCATAAAGCATAGATTCCCGCCTATGCGGGAATGACGGACTGCTGACAGAAGGTGATAGTTTAAAGTATTATCTATGCAATCTAACCTATACAAAACGCAAGAAAGTAATATATTCAAAACTTGGCTTTTAATGCTTGGTTTTTTGGTTTTTGTGATATTTATTGGTTGGTTTTTGAGTTTATATTATGGAACACCGTACATTTTGTATTTTGCAATTATCTTTTCTCTGTTGATGAATATTACTTCTTATTGGTTTAGCGATAAAATTGTTTTGAAAATTGCTGGTGCCAAGGAAGCAAAAAAAGAAGAGTATTACAATTTGTATACAATTGTAGAAAATCTTTCTATTGCTTCTGGACTTCCTATGCCCAAAGTTTATGTGATAAACGATTCTGCGCCAAATGCTTTTGCTACGGGCAGAAATCAAAAGTATGCAGTTGTTGCTGTCACGACTGGTTTGCTTGAAATTTTAGAAAAAAATGAACTCGAGGGTGTTATCGCTCATGAATTAGCTCATATAAAAAACAAAGACATTTTGCTTCAATCAGTGGTTGTTGTTTTGGTTGGATTGATTGCAATTGTTTCTGATATTTTTATTAGATCTACTTTTCACGGGAGAGGAGACAGAGATAGTAAAGGTGGGGGAATATTACTAATTGTTGGAATTGTTTTAATGGTGCTTTCGCCAATTATTGCGACAATTATTCAGTTAGCAATTTCTCGAAAAAGAGAATTTCTTGCTGATTCAACGGGGGCTCTTATTACACGATATCCAGAGGGACTTGCATCAGCACTTAAGAAAATTTCTACATCGGATATTCCAATGAAAAAAGCAAATCATGCAACCGCACACTTATATATAAGTGACCCATTCGATGATGTTGAAGAAAAAAAGAAAACAAGTTTTCTTCATAAATTATTTATGACACATCCGCCGGTGGAGGAGAGGATAGAGGCACTTCTTGGAAAAAATTAGAAATAAGAAAGACGAAATATGAAACAAATTCAAAATTTGAAAAACAAAATCAGAAACAGAAAATAAGTTTCTAATTTCGTGCTTCGAATTTCTGATTTGTTTCGGATTTCAAATTTCGTACTTCGAATTTCGTAAAAAAGGAGACGTCGCATAGCGGTCGAGTGCGCTCGCTTGGAAAGCGAGTAAGGTGAAAGCCTTCGAGGGTTCGAATCCCTCCGTCTCCGCCCGTAAAATAGTCAAGATTTTTGCAACACTTTCTGTGGGATTTGGAAGTTGATACCTATATGAAATATTTGATTATTGTAGGAGTTTAAATATTTTGGAATTTCTTTTTTTAAATTGTCGAAGGTGTTTGCGGTATGATCTAAACATCCTTTAATACTTTTCGAGGTTAAACCTCGAGAAACCCACAAAACCCAAAATAGCCTTATTTTAAGCCAAAAACACTTCTCGAGGTTTAACCTCGATGAAGTGACTGCACCCCCATATTTTCTTGCTCGGAGAGGAAGGTGAGATATTCTGTTTTTTGCTCGTAGCGCAGAGAATGTACAACTGAATTTATTAGAAAAAACGATTTCAAAATATGTTAAAATGTTCAAAATTATGAATACTTTATTGGTCTTATTTTTGGCTGGTACAATTTTAACCATCGGAGATCTTTTGGCTGGCAAATGGATTTTGACGAAAAATAAAACTACCTATTTTTTTGTTCTGTTTATTTATATAGTTGGTCTAAATTTTCTTATATGGAGTTATAAATTTGAGGATATTGCAATAGCTTCAATAATTATGGAAATTTTTAATATCACCACCTTAACTTTTGCAGGAATATTTTTGTTTGGAGAAAAAATTACCAAAACAGAACTTGCTGGAATAATAGTTGGTTTGGTTTCTATCATAATTCTTGAAATAGCATGAAAAATTTTTTTAAAAAAAATCCTTTATTAATTTTATTTTCCGGTGGAATTATTTTGACTATTGGAGATATTTTTGCTGCATGGTGGGTCAGGGAAATTTCTGGATATTTCTATTTTGTAGTAATAATTTTTTATTTAATTGGGATGATGTTATTAGTAAAAAGTTATGAAAATAAAAATATATCAGTTGCATCTCTTATTCTTGTTCTATTTAATGTAATAATTTTATTTTTTGTTGGTATTTTTATTTTTGGAGAAACAGTAAATATATTCAAAATAATAGGAATTTTATTGTGTTTTGTATCCTTATATTTATTAGAATTTGGCAAGAAGATTAGAATTTTTTAATTTTTTATTCAAGAAAAGATTAAATATTATCATTTTATAAAAATTCAAAAAAGCCTTATTTTTCAACATTTTTTGTCCAAGATTAAGCCTTACAAAATTTTGTTATATAATTGGGTATTGATGGACAAAAAATACAAAAACGCTATTGCCAAAATTTTTGAGGAAAAAGGATTACCAGAATTACCAGCATTAACTTTCTCGGATGTTACTATACAGTCTAAATGGTCAGATATTGAACATCGATCTGATATAAAAAGTTTTAAAACTTATTTATCAAAAAATTTCTCTATAAATATTCCTCTTGTTTCTGCAAACATGGGGGATGTTACAAATTGGAAAACTGCAATTGCACTTGCACGCGAAGGCGCGCTTGGTTTTATTCCACAATTTACATCTCTTGAGGATAGATTAAATCAAGTTCGTAAAGTCAAAAGAGCAGATAATATTGTAATTGATGATCCGATAACTATTTTTCCTAATATCACTCTTGGGAAGGCCAAAGAAATTATGGACGAACACCAAGTTTCAAGTGCATTGGTAGTTGATAAAAAGAAAAAACTTGTTGGAATTCTTGCTCATAGAGATTATCAATTCAAACATGATAATTCTATAAAAGTTTCAGAAATTATGAAAAAACCACCATTTCATACAGCACAAATAGGAATTAGCCAAAAAAAAGCAATAGAAATTTTTGATGAGTTAAGATTAGAAAAACTTCCTCTTGTTGATAAAAATGGAATTTTGAAGGGATTAATGTCTGCTAAAGACATTCTTAAACAATGGCAATATCCCAACGCAGTAAAAGATAAAAAGGGAAGACTTTGTGTGGGTGCAGCACTCAGATTGTCTGGTGATTATTTGAATGAGGCAAAAAAACTTTTGAAAGCAGAAGCAGATGTTTTACTTTTGGATACTGCAAGAGCGGGGAGTGAAATTACTTTCAAAGCTACCAGAGAAATCAAAAAAGCTTTTCCAAATTGTATTTTAGTTGTTGGTAATATTGATAATCCAGAGCATGTTTATAAACTTGCAAAGGCGGGTGCAGATTGTTTGAAGATTGG
The DNA here is from genome assembly GCA_964618845.1 of uncultured Candidatus Saccharibacteria bacterium. GTDB lineage: Bacteria > Patescibacteriota > Minisyncoccia > Phycocordibacterales > JAACPR01 > CAZUCU01. The sequence continues at coordinate 16,845 of CAZUCU010000002.1, read as the reverse complement.
AATTGGTCCTGGATCGCGATGTAAAACTCGAATAGTAGCGGGTGTTGGAATTCCACAAATTACAGCAATAATGAAATGTTATGCAATTGCCAAAGAATTGGGGATAAAAATTATCGCGGATGGTGGAATCAAGGATAGTGGTGATTTAGCAAAGGCGCTCGGAGCAGGTGCCGATGCAACAATGGTCGGATCTCTTCTTGCGGGAACAGATGAGGCACCAGGTATGCTTATTAAAAAAGGAAATCAACTTTGGAAAAGATACAGGGGTTCAGCATCACTTGATCATCAACTTGAAAGAATTCAAAATGGAAGTTTGGATGTTGCTCGTGAGCCAGAGGGTGAATCAGCAGATGTTGCATATTCTGGGTCAATTGCACACCTGATAAACAATTTAATGAACGGACTCCGATCATCTATGAGCTATGTTGGTGCAAGAACCGTAGAAGAATTCAAAGAAAAAGTTGAATTTGTTTGGATAAGCAATTCTGGTTTTGAGGAAGGTAAACCTATGATATAGAAGATAAAAATGATAAAATTATCTATATGTTTTTAGTAATAATTTTATTTTTAATTGGTTTTGTTTTATTAATTAAAGGTGCAGATTTGTTGGTTGGTGGAGCTTCTTCTTTGGCTTTTAGGTGGGGTGTGTCAACTTTGGTGATCGGTCTCACCATTGTTGCTTTTGGGACTTCAATGCCGGAATTGATTGTTAACATCTTGGCTAGTATAAAAGGCAATACTGATATCGCGATTGGAAATATATTAGGAAGCAATATTGTAAACATTTTGTTAATTCTTGGTATCTCCTCAATTATCTGTCCTTTGACCGTTAATAAAGGAACGACCTGGAAAGAAATTCCCTTTGCTTTTTTGGCTGTATTAGTTTTATTTTTTTTGGTTTCGGATAAGACAGTTGAACTCGGTGCATGGATGGGTCTTTCAAGAATGGATGGTATGATTTTAATTTCTTTTTTTGCTATTTTCTTGTATTACGTTTTGAGTATTGCCAAAAATAATGAATCAAATTCAAGTGGAGAAAATCCAAAAGTATATCAGGTTTGGAAATCATATTTAATGATTATCTCTGGTCTTGTTGGTTTGGTGGTTGGTGGCAAATGGATTGTCGATGGAGCAGTATATTTTGCCACTCTTTTGGGGGTAAGTCAGTCCTTGATTGGTCTTACAGTTGTGGCTATTGGTACATCACTTCCAGAACTTGCAACGTCAGCCGTCGCGGCCTATAGAAAAAATATTGATATTGCAGTTGGTAACATTGTTGGTTCAAATATTTTTAATATATTTTGGATTTTAGGTGTTAGCGCTATAATAAGACCCTTGCCCTTTTCTACATCTCTAATATTTGATCTATTTATAACCTTGATAGCCACAATTTTTCTGTTTCTATCTTTATTTACATACAAAAGAAGAACAATCGATAGGGTAGAAGGATTTTTGTTTATCATATTTTATATTATTTATATTGTATATTTAGTAATGAGAGGATAATGAAAATGGAAAAAATTTTAAGGAAAATTCAAAAACTCAGAAATCCAAAAAAAGCAGAATGTTTAAAAAAATTTTTTAAAACGGGAAAAGGTGAATATGGAGAAGGTGATATATTTTGGGGGATTACCGTGCCAGAAATTAGAAAGGTTTGCCAAAAATATATTTTGACTTTGGATGAGATTCAGGAACTTTTGAAAAATAAAGTTCATGAAGTTCGGTTTGCGGGGCTGGTGTGTTTGAGAAATCTCTATGAGACAGCGAGAAGTAAACACCGAGAAATGAGAAGTTATTATGATTTTTATTTTAAAAATTTGAAATATATAAATAACTGGGATTTAGTTGATACTTCGGCTCCGTATATAGTGGGGGATTACCTTCTAAGAAATAAAAAAGAAAGAAAAATTCTATACAAGCTTGTTAAATCTAAAAATGTTTGGGAAAGAAGAATTTCGGTTTTGGCAACATTTTCACTCATTAAAAAAGAGGATCTTGAAGATTTAGAAAAAATTTCTATTTTACTTTTAAATGACAAAAACGATTTAATTCAAAAAGCTGTTGGTTGGATGCTTAGAGAATCTGGTAAAATAAATGAAAAATTTCTTATTCAATTTTTAGATAAAAATCATCCCAAGATGCCACGAACCATGCTCAGATATTCTATTGAAAGACTTGGTGTGAAAAAGAAAAAACATTATCTACAAAAAGTATTATAATTATAAATATGCAAAGAATATTTTCTTTAACGTTGTCTGTAATCGTTTTTATATTAATTGTTGCGGTTATTACAGGTTATATGAGTGGTGGAGACTATGAAGGGGAATATAATTTTATAATTCAAGAAAGGAAATCCGAGGTTTGGGATATTTTAGTTGATATAGAAAATTATTCTAAGGGCAAAAAGGATGTTTCATTTGTGGAATTGAGAAGATATCAGAACCTTTATGCCTGGACAGAAATTTTAGATAATAATAGTTTTAGAAAATATAGACAGATTGAAAAGGACGAAGGAAATAAATTGGTTATAGAAATGACTGATAGTAGTGATACTATGAAGGGAACTTGGGAATTTAGTTTATATGAAAAAAACCAACAAACTTATATAAAAATAAAAGAAAAAAGTAATGTTTCTTCAATTGTTCGTGCTGGGTTTATGTTTTATTTTGGTAGAGATAGAGAAACTCAAAGATGGGTAAAATATATGAAAATAAGAATTTTTGGAAGACTACTTTCAACTCTTTAACTATGCAAATATATCCAACTAAGAATCTTTTTTTGTCTGTCGGAAAGATATTTTTAAGTCTTGGTGTTTTTATTTTCTTTTTATCTTATACTCCAACTTTATATTTTTATTCTAAAAACTATATTGAAAAAAATTTTTTTGATTTCAAGATAATTGTTATGGGTCCAGTTTCTGTAAAGGCAAAGATTGCTGATTCGTTTGAAGAAAAAATTAACGGTCTTTCTAATACCAAACAATTGAAAGAAAATCATGGTATGTTTTTTATTTTTGAAGAAGAAGATTTTCATGGAATTTGGATGAAAGATATGAACTATTCTATTGATATAATTTGGTTTGATAAATTTGGAACTATTGTAGATGTTGCAGAAAATGTCGATCCAAAAACCTATCCTAAAGTCTTTAGACCCCAAAATCCAAGTAAGTATGTTTTAGAAGTAAATACCGGCCTTTTTAGAGACTCTAATCTAAAAATTGGAGATTCTATTGATCTTTATTAAGATTTGTTTTATAATTTGGTAGGTTGTGTTGGATAATTGCTCTATAATTTATATTATAGGGAGGAAAGTCCGGACATAGTCTCAAGTTTGTCTTGAGAAAAATGGTAGTGGGTAATACCCACCTTTGCTCTTTTTTTGATTTTAATCAAAAAAAGAATGAACGAGGTGCGAACAGTGACGTCTGATCCGAAAGGTGAAGAATCCGTCTTCGGGCGGTTAATTTTGTGGAAACACAAGAGTGAAACGGCTAAATCCTTACTTCTATGCAAGATCGTGTTCTGCAAAACCCTGACGAAATAGGCTTGTCCTACGTAGTTTTGGTGAAGTGGAAAGAATCGCTAGAACTAATGAGTAATTGTTAGTCCAGATAAATAATTATCAGGTCTGTCTGACGGACTTACAGAATCCGGCTTATAGACACAGCTCAATTAAAAACAAAAAATTCACCAAAAAGTGAATTTTTTGTTTATAGTTTTTATTTTTGATGTATAATAATGACATTATTATTTATAAAAATATTATGAATTATAAAGCAATTTTAAATTTTGATTTCCTTTCGGGTTTTTTTATTATTTTATCTTCATTTTTTTTGCCTTTTATTTTTTGGCCAAATAATAATTTTTCTGCTAATAATTTAAAATTTGGTCTATTTTTTGGAGCGGTTTTAATTTCACTTGTGTTTTTTTCAATTGGTCAACTTAGAAAAAATGATTTTAAGATACCTTTTAATCTAACTTTTCTCTCCATATTATTAGTGATAATTTTTTCTTTGCTTTCTGCTTTCTTTTCTGATAATTTGATAATTTCTCTTTTTGGTATTGACCTAAATTTTAGATCTTTTTCTGGTATTTTGATTTTATTTATTTCTTCATTGTTATTAAGTAGCTATTTAAATAGTGAAAATAAAATTCTTGTATCATTTTTTGTTATATATATTTCTCTGATTTTAAGTTTATTTTTTAACTTAATTTATATTTTATTTGATTTACCAAATTTTGGTTTTTTTACAAATAATGCGGTTAATACAATCGGAAAATGGACGGATTTTGGGGTTATCTCAGCTTTCGGTGTTATTTTTTCTTGTTTGATTTTAGATTTGAAAAAGAAAAAGGACCCAATGTTTTATATTTCTTTATTTGGACTTCTGATCTCTATTTTTATAACGATTATTGTTAGTGAAATAGTAGTTTGGATTTTACTTGCTGTGTCGTCAATTTTATATCTAATTTATAAATTAGTTTCTCAAAAACAAAACAATTCTAATTTTGTTGGCAAGAATTTTCCGTATGGAATTATTGCAATATTTTTAGTCTCCTTTGTTATGATATTGATTGGTAATTTTGTTTCTGATTTTGTTGACAAAAAATTTAATATTTATTTTTCAGAGATAAAACCAAGTATTAGCAGTACATTTGAAACTACTAAAAATGTTCTAGTAGAAGATCCTTTATTTGGTTCCGGATTAAACAGATTTGAAAGATCTTGGCAAAAACATAAACCAGATCCAATTATTCAATCTAATTATTGGGGTTCTGATTTCGTGTATGGTTATTCCTATTTTTTTAGTCTGCCCTCACAAGTAGGAATATTTGGAAGTCTGGCTTGGTTGTTTTTGATAATAATGATTTTGTGGAATTCTTTGAAGATTTTATTCAAAAAGACAGATAACTTATCTTTGAGTAGAATTAATATATTAACTTCCTTTTCTATTATCTTTTTTGTTATTGCTTTATTTTTGCAAGTTCCGTCGATGGTTGTGTTAGTTTATTTTTTTGTTTTCCTGGGAATCTTCTTGGGAAATTTGAATATAAATAAATTTTATAAAAGTTATAAAATTTCAGTTGATCAGAAACCTAAGATTAGTTTTATTTATGTTTTCTCTGTAATTACTTTGATGGTTTTTGTTATTTATTTTGGTTATATATGTACTAAACAATTTATTTCAATTGTATTTTTTGATAAAGCAAATCAGCAATTAATGGTGGGTAATCTGAACTTAACCAGAGAAAATTTGTTTAACTCTTTAAAATTTAATCAAACTGATCTAAATTTAAGGGCACTTAGTGAATATTATAAAATTGAAATAAATAATCTTTTGTCTTCTTCTGATTTAAACAATAAATCTACAGTAGACTCTTTTAGAGAACTTTTGGGAAATTCTATAAATGCATCTGTTGCTGCTATTAATTTTGACAAAAATAATTACATTAATTATTACTCTCTTGCTGATACATATTCACAGCTGGTTTCTTTGAAAGTTGATGGGTCATATGATCAAGCAATGGAAATTTATAAAAAAGCCCTTGAAGTCAATCCTAAAAATCCCGGAATATATATAGATATGGCCAGAGTCTCTTTTAATGCTGGCAATATTAATGAAGCCAAAAATTATATTAATAAGGCTTTAGAAATTAAACCAAGATTTGTTGATGCAAATTTCTTGTTATCTCAAATTCAGGTAAGTGAAGGTAATATTTCGAGTGCTATTCAAAGTTTGGATCTGGCAATCAGTATAGAACCAAATAATCCAAATTTATATTTTCAATTGGGATTACTTAGATATAATCAAAAAGATTACATTGGTTCGGTTTCCGCATTTGAAAGAGCAGTTGTGCTAAATAAAGTATTTGCAAATGCTAAGTATTTTCTTGGTTTAAGTTATGATAAATTAGGAAGAAAGGAGGAGGCGATTGTTCAATTTGAAGATTTGAAGACAACAAATCCAGATAATCAAGAAATCTTAAATATTTTGAATAACTTAAAATTTGGTTTGGGTGCTATTGGTGAAGAAGAAACACCAGAATCAGAAGAAGATTTACCAGTCGAAGAAAAAGAAGAGGAATAAAAATGGTTAATAAAGTCAGAGCAATTTTTAGAAAGGAAATAAGTGATTTACACGAAGCTGCTTATGTTTTGGCTTTCTTTTCTATAATTTCTCAAATTTTTGCTCTTTTTAGAGATAGACTTTTGGCAAATGAATTTGGTACAAGTTTGGAACTAGACATTTACTATGCTTCTTTTAAGCTTCCTGATCTAATTTTTGTAATTGTTTCATCGTTGGTATCTATATCGGTTTTAGTACCGATGTTTGTCAAATCTTTAGAAGACCATCAAAAAATTAAAAAAATTACTAATTCAATTTTTACGGTATTAAGTATTTTATCTTTTTTAATTTTATCTATTTCTTTTTTTATGGTTCCTAAGTTTTTGTCTTTGGTTGTTCCTAATTTATTAAATTCAGATTATGGTAATGAACTTATTTTGATTACCAAAATATTGCTAATACAACCAATTATTTTATCTTTTTCTAGTTTGATTGGAGGTTTGGTTCAGTCTTATAAAAAATTTACTGTTTATGCTGTATCTCCAATACTTTATAATTTGGGAATAATTTTAGGGATAGTATTTTTGTACCCTAAATACGGATTAGTTGGTTTGGCTTATGGAGTTATTATCGGTGCAACATTGCATCTTTTTTTTCAAATTCCTTTTATATTTGAAAAAAACATATACCCCAAATTTACTTTTGACATAAAAATAAAAGAAATCTGGTTTATTGTCTCTAATTCATTTCCGAGAACGGCATCTATGTTTGCTAATCAGGGTATTTTAATTTTCATGACGTTTTTGGCCTCTTCCATGATTTATGGGTCAATTTCTGTTTTCAATTTGTCTTATAATCTTTCTGCTATTCCTCTTGCAATAATTGGTGTTTCCTATTCATTAGCTGCATTTCCTTCTTTATCTAAATATTTTCAAAATAATGAAATGAATAAATTTTATGAAAGTATTAATAAAGCATTGAAACATATTATTTTCTGGTCTTTTTTGATTATGGCAATGTTTATCGTTCTTAGGGCTCAAATTGTTAGAGTTATTTTGGGTTCTGGAAATTTTGATTGGGAGTCTACCAGATTGGTAGCGGCCTCATTGGCTATTTTTACTGTATCTATATTTGCACAGAGCATTTCTTTGTTATTTTTGCGGGCTTATTATTCAATGGAGAAAACATTAAGACCATTTTTGGTTACTTTGGTTTCTTTTTTTTCTATAATTTTCTCTTCAAAATATTTTATAAAATTATTGAATTCTGATTCAGTTATTTTTATAAAAGAAATTCTTCGACTTCAAAATATTGATGATATTTCTGTCTTGGCATTAGCGATCTCTTTTTCTTTGGGACAAGTGATTTATATGATTTTATTGATTGTATTCTTGGGCAATTTGGGAAAGATCATTAATTTAGATATGCTTAAAACCGTTTGGCAAAGTTTGTCTGGATCCTTAATTGCTTTTTTAATTTCTTTTTTCTCGCTAAACATTTTGGATAATTTCTTTAATCTGAGTACTTTTTGGGGGATTTTTATGCAAGGATTCTTTGCTGGGATATCGGGTTTAATTTGTGCTTTTGTATTTTTGATAGTTATTAGGAACAGAGAAATTAAAATTGTGATGAAGACAATTAAACATAAGTTCTGGAAAATAAAACCCCTTGCTCCAGAAGTGGAAGAGGAGTTGTAAAAAGTTGGTTTTGGATTAGTATAGGATACTATGGATTTAAATAAAATTAGAAACTTCAGTATTATTGCTCATATTGACCACGGTAAATCGACCTTGGCTGATCGTATGCTTGAAATTACACATACTATTGATAAAAGAAAAATGAAAGATCAGGTTTTAGATAATATGGAGTTAGAACAAGAGAGGGGTATTACCATTAAAATGACACCTGTTCAAATGGAATTTGAAGGTTATATTTTAAATTTAATAGATACCCCTGGACACATAGATTTTTCTTATGAAGTTTCAAGAGCTTTAAAAGCAGTTGAGGGTTCAATTTTGCTTGTGGATGCATCTCAGGGGGTTCAAGCTCAAACTCTTACTACTTTAGAAATGGCCAAAGAAATGGGATTAAAAATTATTCCTGTTCTTTCAAAGGTGGATTCACCAAATGCAAGAGTTGAAGATACAAAGATTGAAGTGGCAGAACTTTTGAATATTGATCCAGAGGAAATTTTAGAAACTTCTGGTAAGACTGGTAATGGAGTGAAAGATTTACTTCGAGCTGTTATCTCAAAAATTCCACCACCTAAAAACTCTTCTTTGAATTTGAAAGAAAAAGATTTAAGGGCCTTAGTTTTTGATTTTGAATATTCTAATCACCAAGGGGTTATTATATATACCAGAGTTTTTGATGGGGTCTTAGAATCTGGAAAGAGATTGAAATTCAAAATAGCAGGAGAAAGTTTTATTACTAATGAGGTAGGAATTTTTTCTCCTGATAAGAAAAAAAAGAGCACTCTTTTACAGGGTGAAATTGGATATATCGTAACAGGAATAAAAAGACCGGGGGTTGCTAAGGTTGGGGACACTATTATTTATGATGGAAGTTTTGTCGAACCGCTTGCTGGTTACAAGGATCCGAATCCCGTTGTTTGGGCCTCTATTTTTCCAGAAAGCCAAGATGATTTTGATTTTCTTAGAAATGCACTTGGAAAATTAAAATTATCTGATTCAAGTTTTACTTATGAAGAAGAGTCATCGGGAACCTTGGGGAGAGGATTTAGGTGTGGATTTCTCGGAATGCTTCATTTAGAAATTATTACCGAGAGACTAAAAAGAGAATTTGGTTTAAATTTAGTTGTAACTTTGCCGACCATAAATTATTTAGTAAAGACCAAAAGAGAATCTCCCCTCTACGCGAAAGCTTCGGCGGGGCAGGGAACAATGATTTATTCCCCAACCCTTTTTCCAGATCATGGTGATATTTTAGAGGTCAAGGAACCCTGGATAAAAGTAAATATTATAGTACCAAGCGAATACATAGGTCCATTAATGCAAATTTTATATTCTCATGAAGCAATAGTTGGAAATACTAATCATTTGGGAGGTAGACAATCAATTCATTTAGAAATGCCACTTAGGGAATTAATGAGAAATTTTTTTGATGAATTGAAAAGTGTAACAGCTGGATATGCTTCACTTTCCTATGAACTTACCAACATGAAAAATGCTGATGTTACCAAGCTTGAAATTTTGATTGCAGAAGAAGTTTTTCCTGCATTTACAAAAATTGTTTCGCAGACAAGGGTTCAGGAGGAAGCAGAGAGGGCTGTAGAAAAATTATATAAAATTTTACCTCGACAGCTTTTTGCTACAAAAATTCAAGCCAAAGCAAATGGAAGAATTTTATCTTCAAAAACTATTTCTGCTATGCGAAAAAATGTTACAGATTATTTATATGGTGGAGATATTACTCGAAAAATGAAACTTCGAGAAAAGCAGAAGAAAGGCAAAAAAAGAATGCAGGCCAGAGCTAAATTTAATATAACCCATGATATCTTTCTAAAGATGATAAAAAATTAAAATTGAGGTTTAATCTCAAAAATTTCTAAAAATTAAAAAGTCCTGGGGCATAGAGTAAAATCATAGAAACAGCAACTAAAATAGCCAAAATACTAAAAGTTACCTTCATAATTTTTCTTCCTCTTCTGTTAAAAATGACCGACATAGTGTTAGAATAATAACACAAAAGAAATTTTTGCAAACTGTCACTGTATGTTAAAAAGAAGAAAAAAAATTAAAGATTATTTAGCCTCAAAAGTTATTTTATTTTTCTTTTTTATTATTGTTCTTTTTTTAATGAGTAAAGCGATCAAAATGGTCAAAAAAACCAATGAGATCAAAGAATATTTAAGATCTTCAGAAAAAGAATATGCAGATTTAGAAAAAAGATATTTGGAAGTTTATGATGATCTTGAATATATAAACTCAAATACAGGAAAAGAAAAGGAAATACGGTCAAAATTTGATTTATCTAAAGAAGGTGAGAAAGTAGTATTTATTATTGAGGAAGAGGTAATTTCTGCACCACCCCCAGAACCTTCTAAGTGGTGGCAGAAGGCCTTTGATTGGGTATCTTTTTAAAATATGTTAGAATTATCCAACTTTAAAAGATAATGTTAATAAGTATGAAAAAAGTAGTAATTTATTCGACGCCAACTTGTCATTTTTGTCACATTGCAAAAGATTTTTTTACAAAAAATAATATCGCCTTTGAAGATTTTAATGTTGCGATTGATGAATTTAAAAGAAATGAAATGATTGAAAAATCTGGCCAAATGGGCGTTCCTGTAATTGACATTGAGGGGGATGTTATCATAGGTTTTGATGAAGCTAGGATCAAGCAACATTTAGGACTTTAAAAAGTGAAGGAAAATATGTTAAATAAATTTTTATGAGGGAAGGGTGCAAGGTGGGTCCCCCCTCTAAAAATTTATTTAACATATTTTCTGAAGTGGGCCCTCATAGTTCAATGGATAGAACGACCCCGTCCTAAGGGGTAAATCTGGGTTCGATTCCTGGTGGGGGCACAGTTGATCTGTACCCCATAAAGTGGACACAGACAAAATAAATAAAATTGTTTTCTTTTGTTAAGATTAACAGACTAATAAAAGAAACATGAGAATAAAATACACAAAGGCACAAATGGAACAATTTAAAAATAATCCGTGTGTTTTTAATTGCACCGAAAGATTAATAAACTATACCTATGAATTCAAGCTAAGAGCCATTGAATTGCAAGAGCAAGGTATATCACCTAAAGAAATATGGAAACGTTCCGGATTTAATATTGATATATGGAGAAAAACATATTTTTATGAAACTATTAATGATTGGAAAAAGATAGTTAAAAGAAGTGGTTCAGAAGGATTATTAAAATCAGATGGAGTTCAATATGACAAAGGGCCAAACAATACAAACAATGACAAATTAAAAAGATTAGAGCTTCAGATTAAATACCTAAAAGCAGAAAATGATTTTTTAGCCAAACTCCGGGCCAAAAGAGCAGAGAGAAACTCAGGCCTTATGAAAAGTACCAAATCATAAGACAAAGACTTTACAAAATAGAACTGTTGTGTATATAATAGTTCATATGAAAACAACCTTACATACAAAAATTGATAAAGATGTGAAAGAAAGAGCTCAATCACTTGCTAATGAGCTTGGTATTCCTATTTCAACTATTATTAACTCACAACTCCGTGAGTTTGTTCGAAGTGGAACTTTTCAGGTAGTAAGAGAACCACAACTAAAAGAATCTGTTTGGAAAGAAATTATTAAGGCTAGTGAAGACGCAAAAGAAGGGAAAAATATTTCTCCTGAATTTGATAATGTTAAGGATGCGATGAAGTGGCTAAACGCATGATAATAATTTTCTCTAAAGAATTTAAGAAAGATTTCAAAAAACTTTCAGATAAGACAAAAATTCAATTTCAAGAAAGATTAGAAATTTTTCAAGAAGATCAAAACAATCCCCAACTAAATAATCATAAATTACATGGCAAATATGATGGCTTTTATAGTATTAATATCTCAGGAAATATTAGGGTTATCTATGAACAAAAAGAAAAGAATAATGTTTTATTTATTAAAATCGGAACACATAGTCAGCTTTACTAAGAGATTAAGTTACATATCACTATCACAAAATACAGCAAAAACTGTCACTTTTGTCACTTTTTGATTGCTAGAAAATTGGCATTTGTTGGTATTTGAGATATTCCAAAACATGGCTAAGTAATGTCTCATTTGTCGCATTTACAAACAAAACGAGAGGGGTCGAGATTGAAATTGTTGGAGCACCTAGAAACCTTTACTGGGCTTGATTGGAAAAAGTTCGAGAGCGAGGTGGGATACCAAAATTTGGTTTTCAGGAATTTTGCTGACAGATTCAGTAGCGCGAAGCGCGCTGTAAGTTCTACTGGCAAAAACCAAAAATGTTCGAACATAGTTGTATAATTCCACCTCGAAAAATAAAAATATAAACTATTGAAAAAAGGTAATATTTTGTTAAAATAATGGTATGTCTTTGGACGTTGAGAGAAGAATAGAGAGAATAGAAGAGATTGTTGAAGAAAATAACAAAATACTTCATAAAATTAGAAGAAAAGAGATTTTTAATTTTTGGTTTGGTATTTTAAAGTTGATGATTTTGCTTGGTGTTGTTTATTATGGCTATACTTTAATCCAACCATTTTTAAACCAGTTGTGGGAGATTTATCAAAATATCAAAGAGACAGCTGATACTGCCAGCGAAATAAAGAATAATTTTAATGTTGGTATTCCGGGGTTCGATGTAAATAAATTATTTAAAGGAGTGTCAGGAAGTTAAAATATGTCTAGATAGCTCAGTTGGTAGAGCATTCGCCTGAAGAGCGAAGGGTCGGCGGTTCGAGCCCGCCTCTAGACACCACTATAAAAATATAATATTTCCTAAAATACTATCTATCCTCTAACTTGAAGTTTTGTTTTTTTGTGTTTATCAATTTTAGGGAGAGTTATTACTAATAAACCATTTTTCTCTTTGGCTTCTGCTAAGTCAACGTCAACCTCTTCTGGAAGTAAAATATTTCTGGAGAAAGAACCCCAATATAACTCTTTCTGGAAAAAATTTTCTTCAGAAATTTCGTTTTCGTCTTCCCTGGTTGCTCTGATAGTTATCATATCTCTTGATATGTCCACATCAACATCACTTGGTCTAACTCCAGCTATCATTGCTTTTACTATTATAGAATCTTCTGTATTCAAAACATCTACCGCCAATTCTCCATCAAGCGATTCTTCTACCGAAGAAAATGAATTATTTTGTAATTCTTTTTTATTAGTCTCATAAACCCCCATTTCTTGTTCCTCAAAATTTTCATCATCCAAATGAACAGCACCAGTTAATTTTTCAAAGAAGCTTCTTTTTTGTTTTCTTTTTTTCCCAAACATTTTATTTTTTTATTTTTTTAATTCTTTCAAAAATAATTATCAATAATACGACGAAAACCCAGACTGTTACAAAACCTAAATATGATAAATTACTATTATTAATTATAAATAAATTAAACACAGTATGCAACAGAATCGATAGTATAAATCCCATAATCAAATATTTTCTTTTGGATTTTGCTTTAAAAAAATAGGAAAATGAACCAAAAATACCAATCATAGAGGAAGATGCTACATGCACCAAGGTTGCTCCCACAAACCTTAAATTACTGGTCAAAAATGCATCAGTAATGTTGCCTTCCAAAAGAGGAGAAATTAAAAATAAGACATTTTCTATTGCCGAAAAACCAAGCGCTGCAGTGATCATGTATATAGTAAAATCAATGGGTTCATCATTTTCTTTAGAATTTAATCCACCAGCTTTGGCAGCTTGATATTTTAAAAACTCTTCAATACCTGCCCAAATCAAAACTATGAGAAGTGTAATATAGCTTCCTCTTGACAACACTTCTTCAACCTCACCATTCCAAAATATAATATTAATAGCTGTCTGAAATATGAAAGCGACAGGAACCATCAATATTCCAAGTAAAAAGGTTTTTATAATTAATTTGTTTGGTTCTGGGTGTGATCCATCCTCTTTGAGCCAAAACCAAAGCCAAATTAAAGCAGGTAAAATTCCTCCAAAAAACGCAAATAATAAATTTATTAAAAGTTCAGACATTATTAAAAGACGATAAATCTACTTCAAAACTTGAGGCCATTTTTGAACCATCAAAAGTTCTGTATCTTTATTATACGGTAATAACGACCAAATTTCTTCTGTAACAAAGGGGATAAATGGATGCAATATTTTTAACTGTTCGATTAAAAGATACCTTAAGGTTTTTTGTGCAGAAATTTTTTTATCCTTGTCTCCTTCAAGAATTGTTTTTTTACATTCTTCAATAATAATATCAGCAAAGGTATGCCAGAAATAATGGTAGACTTTTTCTGAAGCAAGATAAAGTTTATATTCTTCAATTTCTTTTGTAATTTCTTTTACAAAGGCATGAAAACCATCTACATATTTTTGGTCTCTTTCTTTTAAACCTTGAATCTCAAATCTCAAATCCTCCAAGTCCTCTGTGGCTTGAATTACAAATCTTGTAGCATTCCAAATCTTATTTGTAAATTTTTTGTATGCTCTGATTTTATCTTCCGACATATTCATATCATTACCTGGCCCAATTCCCACAATAAATGACATTCTGACAGCATCAGCACCATATTTGGCGATCATTTCGAGAGGATCAATACCATTATTGAGAGTTTTGCTCATTTTTCGTCCCTTACTATCTCGGACTATTCCATGAAGATAAACAGTTTTAAATGGAATGTCATCCAAAAGATATGTACTCATCAAAATCATCCTGGCAACCCAGAAAAAAATAATATCATAACCGGTCTCGAGTAAATCAGTTGGATGATAGGTTTTTAAATCTTCTGTTTTTTGGGGCCATCCCAAAGTTGAAAACGTCCAAAGCCCAGATGAGAACCAAGTATCAAGAGAATCTTCGTCTTGTTTCCAATCCGGAAGAGGTGTTGCACTGAATTTAATTTGACCGTTTTTATACCAAATTGGAATTCGATGACCATACCAAATTTGTCTCGAAATACACCAATCGTGTAAATTATCAATCCAGTTGTAATAAACTTTTTCAAATCGTTCTGGCAAAATTTTAATTTGGCCGTCTTTTACCACTTCCATCATTCGATCTTTTAAACTTTTATCATCAATTTTTTTATTAACATTGATCCACCACTGTGTTTTGGGTAGTGGTTCAATTATTGCCCCAGTTCTTTCTGCGGTGGAAATATTTTGAGAAATTTCTTCTTCTTTTTCCAGTAAATTATTTTCACGAAGCCAACTGACTGTAATTTCTCTGGCTTCCAGAACTTTTTTACCATTTAAAAGTTCGCTTTCAGTTTCCATTCGAGCCATTTCATTTATGACCTTTTTTAAGGGTAGGTTATTTTTTTCTGCTATTTCAAAGTCTATATGTGAATGGGCGGGAGTAACACCAAGAGCTCCTGTTCCAAATTCTGGATCAACATTTGTATCTGCAATAATTTTTATTTTTAATTTTTCACCGACAAAATTTGCTTCAAATTCTTTTCCAACCAAGTCTTTGTATCGTGAATCTTCCGGGTGAACCGCAACTGCTGTATCGCCAAATTTGGTTTCTGGTCTTGTTGTTGAAATTGAAATAGGGAAATTGGCATCATATTTAAAAGTGTAAAACATTGCTTTTCGCTCTTCATAGATAACCTCATCATCTGAAATAACAGTTTGCCCTTTAGGATCCCAGTTTACAATTTTTTCAGCTCTATAAATTAATCCGTCTTCATACATTCTCTTAAAAGCTTCATTAACTGCTTCGTGTCTTTTTGAATCTAGGGTAAAAGCTTCGCGTGACCAATCAAGCGATGCACCCATAGCTTTTAATTGAGAAATTATTGTGTCATGACTTGCTTTGGCAAATTTATCAACTTCTTCCAAAAATTTTTCTCGACCAAGTTTGTCTTTTTTCTTTCCTTCTTTTTCTAAAAGTTTTTCTACTTTGGATTGAGTAGCGATTGCGGCGTGATCAGTACCCGGAATCCAAAGAGTTTTTTTGCCTCGCATTCTCTGATACCTTACAACAATATCTTCAATTGCAAGCATTGAGGCATGCCCCATATGAAGTTCGCCGGTAACATTGGGTGGGGGGAGTACAATAGAAAATTTTTCTGCGTCATTACTCACCAAACTATCCTTAATCATTTGATCAGGATTAAAATAACCACTTTCTTCCCATTTTTTGTAAATTTTATTTTCAGTTTCTCCCGGGTTATATGGACTCAAAAATTTTTCATTCATTTGTTTATATTATCAAAAAATGTTGATTTTTTCTACTTAAAAAATTAGCCCCAGCGTCCAAAGGACGCTGGGGCTGTGAAATTGCGAGAGGTGATTTCTTGATTTAAATCCGGCCTCTCGGAGAACTTCTCGAGCTTGGCTGGGAAGTTTTTCGGTGGGAAAGGGTTCTCGGCCCTCTACGCGTCAGCCCTACCATCGGGACATGGCGGGGGCTGGTCATTCTTTCGCATTTGAAAATTTTTCTCTGTCGACAATTTTTACGAGGTGATTTTAACCTCGACGCCAGAGTATTCACCTTCAAAAGACCCACCCTTCAATCTCTATTTTACCATAGACTATTGATAAGTCAATCCTCCATTTGCTTTTATTTTAAGCCCTATTTTTGCCGTTTTTTCAAAACCTTTGAAGTATCCAGCACAAGCAATCATTTGGGCGTTGTCTGTGGAATCTGCCAAATCCGGAAAGGCAATTTTGATGCCATAATTTGTAGCGATTTCTGTTAACCGCTCTCTTAAATATTCATTTGCCACAACTCCACCTGCAACAATTATCATTTCAAAATCACTTTTGTTAAGTGCATTTCCAACTTTTGAAACCAAAACATCTGCAATTGCTTTTTCAAATTCTCCAGCAATTTGTATTTTGATTTTTGGATCTTGAATTTTATCTCCTAAATCTTGAATTTTGTATAACACTGCAGTTTTGAGCCCCGAAAAAGAAAAATCCAAATCACCTGAATTAATCATTGGTCTTGGAAACTTTATTTCTAAATCATTCTTCTCACTTTTCGCTTTTCGCTTTTCTCTAAATTTCGCAGCTAACTGCGAAATTTGTGGTCCTCCAGGATAGGGGAATCCCAAAAGTCTTGCAACTTTGTCATAAGATTCACCAACTGCATCATCTCTGGTTTTTCCTAAAATTTT
>CAZUCU010000001.1:0-65881 GCA_964618845.1 uncultured Candidatus Saccharibacteria bacterium | reverse complement strand
TTAAAAAAAATAACAAAAACCTTTTAAAATGTTAGTGTTTCGTCGTTGTACTTTCACATGGCTAGTGGTTCGGAGGAACTCAGGTGTGCCAAACAATACACTGAAAAATTAAAAATGAAGATCTGTGTGACTGGTGTTTACACCGAACAGTTAAAAAAATGGTGTGAAAAAATGGGTTTTGAAGTTGTGCCTAATTGTAGCTATGAAAGTAATGTGGCTCTCCACTTTATTATGAAAAAGTGGTGAAAAAAAGTTAAAGAAAAGGTTAAATTTTAAATTGAGTTTTTTGGTGGTGGTTTATAGAATTTAAAGATGGATGAATATAAAAAGTGGGTAGAAATCTGTGAATCTTTGAAAGAAAAAGAAATTAATTTCTATTTTAAAGAAAGGGAAGTTTGGTGGTGTTATATTGGTGAAAATATTGGTAGAGAACAAAACGGTAAAGAAGAATTTAAAAGACCAGTCTTAATTTTTAAGAAAATAAATAAAGATCTATTTTGGGGCATACCTTTTACGACAAAATACAAAAATGAATACTATAAATTTCCAGTCGGCATAGTTAGTGGAGAACTCAATTATGCTCTTTGGGAACAGCTAAGAGTTTTTAGTTCTAAAAGACTTTTGGACTATTATACTTCGCTTGATAAAAAATTTTTTGAACAATTAAAATTTATACTTAAGGGTTTTATATAAGTATCAAACCCCGAGCAAGCTCGGGGTTCGGGGCCATTGGCACAACACTATTAGTATAGAAAATATAAAATTAAAGTCAATCTACTCAGTTATTGTTTTTATTGTATACTAATCTTATGAATTCACTCAAAAATCTTACAAAAGAAAACCTTCACCACGCGTATATTTTAACTTCTAATTTTGAGTCTATAGAAAAAGAATTGTTAGAATTTTTTGAAAATAATTTGGGAGTAGAAACTGTAGCAAACGATTTCTTTACTTTGGAAAAATATGACAAATTTTTGGTGGATGATGCACACAAAATTTTTGATTTACATTTGCGCAAAACCCCAAGGGATACAATTCAAGTGATTGTCTTAAATTTTAATTTTATAACTCGTGAGGCACAAAACGCACTTCTTAAAATGTTGGAAGAACCACGACCTCAAACTTATTTTTTTATTGTGGCACCAAGTAGGAATTTGTTTTTGGAAACGATACTATCGAGAGTAAATCTCATTCAAGATTCAAGATTTATGATTCAAAATTCAGGAAAAAAATTTTTGAAGATGAGTATTGGAGAGAGGATGAAGTTTATTGCAAATCTTGTTAAAGACATAAAAGATGAAAAAAAGACGAAGCAAAAAGCCATTGATTTGTTATCTCAATTGGAAGTTGATATAGAGCAAGAAGCAAGAAGCGAGAAGCGAGAAAAAAAATTTAATTCTTTAAAAACTATTTTGAATGCGAGAAAATATATAAATTTAAATGGTGCCTCAATAAAAATTTTACTTGAGACTGTTGCTTTGAATGTATAGACTTTTCTGTTAAAATTTACTTATGAATACAGATATAAATACTTTTAAAAAGAAGCTTGATGATGTGGTTGTTTGGCTTGTTAGAGAATTTTCTTCTATTAGAACTGGTCGAGCCACAGTTAATTTATTGGACGATATTGTTGTAGAAGCTTATGGAACTAAATCCCCAATAAATCAATTGGCTTCCATTAATATAGAAGATTCAAAATCTATAAGAATTTTATCTTGGGATAAAAGTTTGGTAAGAGCAATAGAAAGCGCTATTACCAAGGCTGATCTTGGAGTCTCTGTTTTAACAGATGCAGAAGGGGTTCGAGTTAAATTTCCAGATTTGACATCAGAAACTCGAGAACAGCTTATAAAACAGGCCCACAAAAAAACTGAAGAAGCTAAAATTTCTATTAGAAATGAAAGGGGGGATATTATAAAATCTTTAGAAAAATTAGAGAAAGAAGGCGCAATGTCTGAAGATGATTTAAAAAGAAAAAAAGATGAAATTCAAAAGTTAGTCGATGAAAAAACAAAAGAGTTAGATAGTAAATTTAAATTAAAAGAACAAGAAATTAGATCATAATGTCTGTAATAATTTTTATCATAATACTTGGTGCACTCATTTTTGTTCATGAACTTGGACATTTTTTAGTAGCCAAGAAAAGTGGAATAAGAGTTGATGAATTTGCAATCGGTTTTCCGCCTCGGATTTTCTCTTGGGTTAAAGGTGGTACAAGGTATGCTCTTAACTTTATCCCTTTTGGGGGGTATGTAAAAATTTTTGGAGAAAACCCTGACGAAGAATCAATGGCTAAAAATGCAAAAGATTCTTTTGTAAATAAATCCAAGTTTACACAAATTTCAGTTTTGGTTGCCGGTGTTATGTTTAATATATTTTTTGCTTGGTTTTTGTTTGGAGTTGCATTTGTAATTGGTTTTGATGTTTCCAAGGATACTTTTTCTTTTGTTAATAACGAAAATTCTAAAATTCAAGTTATTTCTGTTGAAGAAAATACTCCAGCCGAAAGATTAGGAATAAAAAAGGGTGATCAAATTTTAGGTTTAGTGAAAGGAAACAATGAAATTTATTTTAAAAACTCTTCTGATGCTTTGCAAAATATAAAAAATAATAATGTGCCGTTTTTACTTAAAACTTCCAAGGGTGATGTGGCGATTAATTCAAAATTAAAGACGAGTGATGGGGAAGTCGTTGGTTTTTATATGGAAGATGTTGTAAATACCAAAACAAATGTTTTTAAATCTTTCTGGCATGGATTTTTGATGACCGGATATACACTTAAAGAAACAACAATTGCTCTCAAAAATTTAATTTTTGATGCTTTTTCTGGAGAAGCTAAACTTGAAAATATTGCTGGTCCGATAGGCATTGTTGGACTTGTGGGGGAAGCTGCCAAATCTGGGATTGTTAATTTAATTATTTTTACCGCATTTATTTCTGTGAATTTAGCAATTTTGAATTTACTTCCGTTCCCAGCTTTGGATGGTGGAAGATTGTTGTTTATTTTGATTGAAGTTCTTACCAGAAGAAACATAAATCCAAAAGTGGCGAATGTTTTAAACTTTGTTGGTTTTGCAATTCTATTGATTTTAATGATTGTCATTACAATTTCTGATATAGGGAAGTTATTTTAATATTTTATTAATAATACATATAATTGTGTGGATAACTAAGGATTATTTAATCAATTCTTTATCACTTTTTTATGAAAATTTAATGTTGTTTATGGTATATATAATACATGTTAGAATACCAATCAATGCAAATAGTAAAAAAAAATATAAAAAATTCAAAAATTTTAACTCGAAGGCCTTATTTTGAGACTAAAAATATTAAAATTTTCAATGAAGATATTTTAACTATAAAATCTATTCCCAATGAATCGATTGATCTTATTGTTACTTCACCACCCTACAATGTCGATATTCATTACAATTCTAATGATGATAATCTTTCATATGAAGAATATTTGGAGTTTACTAAAAAATGGATAAAAAAATGTTTTGATTTGGCAAAAATCGAGGGGCGATTATTATTAAATATTCCTTTAGATAAAAATAAAGGTGGTCAAAAATCTGTTGGTGCAGATATAACAAAAATTGCAAAAGATATTGGTTGGAAATATCATTCAACTATTATTTGGAATGAAGGAAATATTTCTCGTCGAACTGCTTGGGGTTCTTATATGTCAGCTTCTGCTCCTTATGTTATAGCTCCTGTTGAATTAATATTGGTTTTATATAAAGATAGTTGGAAAAAAACTGGTGGCAGTAGAATAAATGATATTACTAAAAAAGAATTTTTAGATTGGACATATGGTATCTGGACTTTTCCCGGACAAAATAAAAAAGGAGCGGGTGGGCATCCGTCACCTTTTCCTGTGGAGTTGCCGAGACGATGTATAAAATTATTTAGTTTTGAAAGGGACACAATTTTGGATCCGTTTTTGGGAAGTGGTTCAACTCTTATTGCTTCATATTTACATAATAGAATTGGAATTGGAATTGATATTGATAGAAAATATTGTGATATTGCTATAACACGTTTAAAAGAAGAAGCAAAAATTAATCAAGAAATTTTAATAAAATAATTTATGAAAAAAGACAAAAATAATTTAATTCAACAAGATTTAATAATCGAATTTTTTAAATCAAATCCTAAAAGGGATATAAAACATCCCGAAGTTGTTGATTGGGTAGTTTCAACATATAAGAAACGGACAGGTAAGATTTTTCGTGATCCAGATCGAGCGATTAGAAAACTATCACAAAATGGTTTTTTGGTTAAAGTAGCGAAAGGAATTTATAAGTATGATCCTAAAAAAGCTCACTTAAGGAAATTAGAAGATTTTACATATTCTCAAAAAACAGAAATTCTGAAGAGAGACGGATATAAATGTGTTATTTGTGGCAGAGGTAAAAAAGAAGGAGTTGAATTGCATATTGATCATATTAAATCTAAAGATTTCGGTGGAGAAGCAACAATTGAAAACGGCCAAACTTTATGTTCTCAACATAATTTTATTAAGAAAAATTTTAAACAGACAGAAACAGGAAAGAAAATGTTTATACGACTTTATGAATTGGCCAAAACTGAAAAAAATAAAGAACTTATAAAATTTTGTGCAGATATTTTAAAAACTTTCGAAAAACATGATATAAACGGACATATTGTATGGGAAAGATAAACTTTATATTTACTAAATTATTAGTATGTTAATATATTCTATATGAAATTCAGTCAATTATTTTTAAAAACGAGGAGGGAGGTGCCAAAGGATGAAACATCTCAAAATGCGCAATTATTAATTAGGGCCGGTTTTATACATAAGGAGTTAGCAGGAGTTTATGCTCTTTTGCCACTTGGAGTTAGAGTTTTTGAAAAAATCAAAAAAATTATCAAAGAAGAAATGGAGGAAATTGGGGGTGTTGAAATTTCTATGACAGCTTTACAAAACCCAGAAGTTTGGAAAGCATCAGATAGATGGGATGACAATAAAGTAGATATTTGGTTTAAAACTAAATTAAAAAATGATACTGAGCTTGGTTTAGGAATTACACACGAAGAACCAATTTCCAATATGCTTCGTGATCACGTCTCTTCTTATAAAGATTTACCTATTTATGTTTATCAATTTCAAACAAAATTTCGAAATGAACTTAGAGCTAAATCTGGGCTTATGCGCGGTCGTGAATTTTTAATGAAAGATTTATATTCATATTGTGAATCAAAAGAAGAACAAGATGAATATTATGAAAGAGCCAAAAAAGCTTATATAAATATTTTTGACAGAGTTGGGCTTGGAGATAGGACTTATTGTGTGTTTGCAAGTGGTGGTGTTTTTTCAAAATATTCTCATGAATTTCAAACCGTAACAGAAGCAGGAGAAGATACGGTTTATGTTGATGAACAAACCAAGATAGGAATTAATAAAGATATTATGACAGATGAAAATCTGAAAGAGGCTAACCTTGATAAAACTTCTTTAGTGGAGAAAAAAACCATTGAAGTTGGAAATATTTTTTCATTAGGACAAAAATTTGCAGAAGCTGAAAATTTAAAGTTTAAAGATAGGGAAGGAAATGAAAAATATCCATGGATGGGAAGTTATGGTATAGGTATTGGAAGACTGATGGCAACGATTGTAGAAGTTTTGTCAGATGCCAAAGGAATTGTTTGGCCAAAAGAAATTGCACCTTTTCAAATTCATCTGATTGCTCTCCAAAATGATAAGGAAGTAATAGAAGAGGCACAGAAAATGTATGAAGGATTTCTGGCAAACGATATAGAAGTTTTATTTGACGATAGAGATATTTCGGCAGGCGAAAAGTTTAATGATGCTGATTTGATTGGTATACCATATTCTGTGGTTGTTAGTAAAAGATCTATTGAAGACGGTAATTTTGAAGTTAAAGATAGAAAAACTGGAGAAATGACACATAAGTCTTTTTTTGATATTGTAGAGGGTGATTTTAATGTATAGGTAATTAGACATTTAGACAGATAGACATTTAGATATTTAAATTTACTAAATGTTTAGATTCTAAATGTTTGGTAAATATATGAGAAAGAAAATAAGGGGATTAATTAACAGAGTTGGGAATTTTTATAACCTATTCTCTGGCAATATCGGTATTGATTTGGGAACAACCAATACGCTTGTTTATGTGCCAAATAAAGGGGTAATTATAAATGAACCTTCTGTTGTGGCAGTTAATACCAAAACTGGTCAAGTGGTGGCTGTTGGAGAAGAGGCCAAAAGAATGATTGGTAGAACCCCGGGTCATATAGAGGCAATTAAACCCCTTGTTGATGGGGTTATTTCTGATTTTGAAGTTACCGAAGAAATGATAAATTATTTGATAAATAAAGCCCAAAAAGGTAACAAAAATTATTTTGGTCCAAAAGTTGTTGTTGGGGTGCCATCTGAAGTAACTAATGTCGAATCAAGAGCAGTCAGGGATGCCACATTAAATGCTGGAGCTCGAGAAGTACATATTGTTGAAGAGTCTATGGCGGCGGCCATTGGTATTAAACTACCTATTTCTGATCCTGTTGGGAATATGATAATTGATATTGGTGGAGGCACTACAGATATTGCTGTTATTTCTCTTGGGGGAATTGTTAGATCAAAGAATTTAAAAATTGCAGGAGATAAATTTAATGATGATATAATGAATTATGTAAGAAATGAATTTAAAATTTTGATCGGAGAAAAAACCTCTGAGGATGTTAAAATTGCTATAGGAAATGTTTTACCAGGTAAAAATACAGAAGAGACGACTATTAGAGGTAGAGATTTAGTCACGGGTCTTCCGCGAGAAGTTATTGTAACTGATGCAGATATTAGAGAAGCAATTTCCCACTCCGTTGTTTCTATTATTGAAGGTGCCAAAGAAGTATTGGAATCAACTCCACCAGAAATTTTGTCTGATATTATGAAGCGGGGAATTTATTTAGTTGGTGGTAGTGCGCTTTTAAAAGGACTTCCTGAGATTTTGAATCAAGAACTTGAGATTCCAATTTATGTGGCAAATGAGTCATTGACCGCCGTTGCTCGTGGTACTGGAATTATTCTTGAAAATTTAGAGAAATTCCAAGATATTTTAGTTGAAAGAGAAGAAGAGTTACCTCCTAAAAGATAGTTTTTTTAGATTCGGAACATTATAATTTTTTTGATATAATTGGTTCATGACGAATATTAAAAAAAGTCGAAAAGACAAAAAAAGTTTTTTTCGATTTTTTATAGTTATTTTGATAATTATTTTTCTTATTTTTAATTATTTTAAGTGGAAACCACTTCACAAAGTTACTTTGCTAATGTCCGGACCAATTTTGAATATCAAAGAGGTAGTTTTAAAACCTTTTTCAAATATTTCCTTTTTTTTCTCTTCTAAACAAAAAATGGAAAAAGAAAATCAGCTCTTAAAAAGAGAAAATCTAAATCTTAAAATTGAAGTTTTGTCAAATATAATTTTAAAAAAAGAGTATAATGATTTACTTTTTCAAAAAGAAGAAAAATCCAAAGATTCTTTGTTAGCAAAAGTGATTTTAAAACCCCCTTTTTCTAGTTTTGACAATTTTCTTTTAGGGGGAAAATTTGATGAGTCCAAAATTGGACAAAAAATCTATTATCAAAATGTAATTTTGGGTGAAATTGTTGAAATAGGAGATAATATTGCTATCGCAAAACTTTATTCTGCTTCTGAATCAAAAATACCTGCAAAACTAATTGATGGGAATCAATTTGAGGCCTTGGGAAAAGGAAGCGGACAATATGAAATGATTTTACCAAAAGATGTTGAAATAAAAGAAGGGGACCCTATAATTTATCCAGAAAATGAAATTATTTTACTTGGTGTAATAAATAAAATAACTTCTACCTCAGATGATTTATTTAAAAAGGCTCTTTTTAATATTCCAATTGATTTTAGAGATATAAATTATGTTTCAGTAGAAAACCCCCCAAACGATTCCCAATGAGATATTTAATATTATAGATTAAATTTATACTAAAAATAAATACCCACTAATATATTTTTTGTGCTAAAATACTTCTATGATTTTAAGGGTAATTTTGGGTGTTTTGTTAATTTTTTCTTTTTTTGTTTTTCCTTGGTGGTTAGTCTTAATTTTGTCCTTGGCCTCATTATTTTATTTTGATAAATTTTATGAAATTATTATTATTGCTATTTTGGCAGATGTTTTGTATGGGAGCATGTATATTTTGGATTTTCCGTATCCAATAACTTTATTCGCGATAATTCTTTTGTTTTTAGTTTTAAATTTTAAAAAGAATTTAATTATCTACTAAAATGATTAAAAAATTTTTAAATAAAAAAGAAAAAAGAATCTACAATAAAAATATTGATCCTGATGAAATTTTTTTAGATTCTCAAAATTTACCTGAATTTGATAAAGATCAATTTGAAGGAAGGAT
The DNA here is from genome assembly GCA_964618845.1 of uncultured Candidatus Saccharibacteria bacterium. Classification (GTDB taxonomy): domain Bacteria; phylum Patescibacteriota; class Minisyncoccia; order Phycocordibacterales; family JAACPR01; genus CAZUCU01. The sequence goes on along the minus strand of CAZUCU010000001.1, from coordinate 57,441 downwards.
TGAAAAACCTGTTTCAAAAAAATCTATTCGATTTTTATCCCTTTTTTTCTTTTTTATTTTGTGTTTTTTGTCATACAGAATTTTTAAATTACAGATAATAGAAGGCCAAACTTACCAAAATTTGAGCGAAAATAATCGGTTAAATCACTCAGTTATCTTTGCAAGTAGGGGAAATATTTTAGATCGGAATGGAGAATTGATAGCATGGAATGAACCACAAAAAGATAATGATTTTGCCAAAAGAATTTATGCCAAAAAAGATGGAATAGGAAATCTAATTGGTTATATAAAATATCCCAAAAAAGATAGTAAAGGTTTTTATTACGAGCTAAATTATAGAGGAATTGATGGTGTCGAAAAAATATTTGATGATATTTTATCTGGTATAAATGGAACGACAATTGTTGAAACCAATGCGCTGGATGAAATTATTTCTAAGAATGTGATTTTAAATCCCAAACAAGGTGATAGTATAAAATTGAGTATAGATTTAGGTTTACAAGAAAAGTTGTATCAATCAGTAAAAGAAATTGCGGATAATGTCGGTTATGTAGGTGGTAGCGCGATTATAATGGATGTTAATACAGGACAAATTTTGGCTTTAACTACTTATCCAGAAATTAATTCAAATAAATTAACGGATGGGGATCAAGAATATTTAAAACAAATAAGTTCAGATTCTCGAAATCCTTTTTTAAATCGAGCCATTCAGGGTCTTTATACTCCTGGGTCTATAGTCAAACCCTTTATGGCATTAGCAGCCTTAAATGAAAAAGTTATTGATCCGACTACAAAAATTGTCTCCAAAGGCGAGTTGGTAGTTCCAAATCCTTATGACCCTGATAATCCAAGTTATTTTAGTGATTTTCAAGCTTATGGACCAGTAAATATAAAAGAAGCATTGGCCGTTTCTTCTAATATTTATTTTTATGTTGTTGGAGGAGGATATGAAGACATAGAGGGTTTGGGTATTTCAAGAATTGAAAAATATATGAGAGATTATGGTTTTGGAAATCCTGTAAACGGAGAAATTTCTTCAATGCTTTCTGGTACAGTGCCGAATCCAAAATGGAAATCAGAAAATTTTGATGGTGATATCTGGCGTCTTGGGGATACTTATTTTACTTCTATTGGACAATATGGCTTTCAAATTACCCCAATTCAAGCTGTTAGGGGAGTTGCTATGATAGCAAATGAAGGGAAGATTTTGAAACCAAAAATTTTATTGAATTCTAATTCAGAAGTTGAAAGAGAATTAAACTATATTGAACCTTGGGTTTATAAAACCGTAAAAGAAGGAATGCGTTTAGCAGTTACTGATGGCAGGGTAAAAAGTTTAGACTTTCCTTTTGTAAAAGTAGCAGCCAAAACTGGTACTGCAGAAATCGGAATTTTAAAAGATAAAGTTAACTCATCTCTTATTGGTTTTTTCCCTTATGAAAATCCAAAGTACGCTTTTGTTGTCATAATGGAAAGGGGGGGCACAGTCAATCTGGTAGGAGGAGTTGCCGTGATGAAACAGGTTTTTGAATGGATGAATCTTTATAGACAGGAATATCTTTAATATTTTTTTGGCTAACACTTGTTACCTTTAAAAAGCCAATTTGTCACCTCAGAGTGTTAACTGAAAAAAGTCCTTTACTTCTAAAAGAAAAAAAGTATAATGTCTCTTTAATTATTATTTACTTATATTTTAATGGAGGAAAAAGAATATTTAACAAAAGAAAAATTTGAAGAATTGCAAGCTGAATTAGCAGAACTTCAGACAAATAAAAGAAGAGAAATTGCAGAACAATTGCAAGTCGCAAAAGGTATGGGTGATTTATCAGAAAATGCTGAGTATCATGAAGCCCGTGATAGACAAGCGCAAATAGAATTTCGAATTTCTCAAATAGAAAATATTTTGAAAAGCTCAGAAATTGTTGAGCATAAAAAAAGTAATACTGTAGAAATTGGTTCACAAGTTGTTGTCCTCAGAACCCCCTCTTCAGAGAAGCAAACTTTTGTTATTGTGGGTTCAGAAGAAGCTGACATTACTCAAAATAAAATCTCTAACCAATCTCCTCTTGGCCAGTCTATTCTTGGAAAGAAAAAGGGGGAGACTTTTGAATTTAAAACGGCAAGAGGAAAAATTGAATATAAGATTATTGATGTAAAATAATGGTATAATCTTTTCATGGCATCACATGAAGAATTACGAGCCATAAGGCTCAAAAAAAGAAAAAAATTAGAAACTTTGGGGATAAATGTTTATCCAAGTAAGTCATTAAAAACCCACAATCTCAAAGAGATTGTTGATTATTTTGATAAATTACAAAATCAAGAGCTAATAGTTGTTGGTAGAATAATGTCTCAACGTGGACAAGGGGCGATAATATTTGTCGATATATTTGATGGTACCTCTAAATTTCAAATAGTTTTAAAAAAAGAAAACAATATTTCTTATTTTGATAAAGAAATAGAAGATGCCTTTATTCTTTTTAAAGACACTGTAGACATTGGAGATTTTATTGAAGTAAAAGGAAAACCTTTTATTACAAAATCTGGGCAAGAAAGTCTGGATGTTGTATCTTGGAGAATTTTGACCAAATCCCTTCTTCCAATTCCCGATAGTTTTTATGGAATAAAAGACGAAGATGAAAGATTTAGAAAAAGATATTTAGATTTATTGTTTGATGATGACGCAAAAAAGATTTTCTACAAAAAAGCAAAATTTTGGCAAACAATGAGAGAGTTTTTGCTAAATAAAAATTTTTTAGAAGTAGAGACTCCATATTTGGAAATAACAACAGGAGGAGCAGAGGCAAGACCGTTTCAAACTCATCATAATGATTTTGATATAGATATATATCTTCGAATTTCTGTTGGTGAACTTTGGCAAAAAAGATTAATGGCAGCTGGATTTCCAAGAACTTTTGAAATAGGAAGGATTTTTAGAAATGAAGGGGGGAGCGCAGAACACTTACAAGAATTTACTAATATGGAATTTTATGCTTCCTATATGAATTTGGAAGAGGGGAAAAAGCTTGTTAGAGATTTATATATAAAAATTGCGGAAGATGTTTTTGGAAAAACTAAGTTTAAAACAAGAGGTCATAAATTTGATTTGGCTTCTGAGTGGAAAGAAATTGATTATGTTGATGAAGTTAAAAAACAAACAGGAGTTGATGTTTTGGAAGCAAATGAAAATGAAATGGAAAAAGTTCTTGAAAAATTGGAAATAAAATTTGAAGGAAAAAACAAAGAAAGAATGACCGATGCTCTTTGGAAATATTGTAGAAAAAACATTTCAGGTCCTGTTTTTTTGGTAAATCATCCAAAACTCGTTGCTCCACTTTCAAAAGAAAACGAAAAAGATAATAGAAAGACAGAAATGTTTCAGATTATAATTGCTGGAAGTGAAATTGGTAGAGCCCACGCAGAGTTAAATGATCCTATTGATCAAAAAAATCGTTTTGATATTCAAAATAAATTAATAAAGGAAGGAGACAAAGAAGCAATGATGAGTGACAATGAATTTGTTGAAATGCTTGAATATGGAATGCCACCTAATTTTGGTTTTGGAGTAGGAGAAAGGCTCTTTGCTTTTTTGATAGATAAACCCATAAGAGAAACACAACTCTTTCCTTTAATGAAACCACGACTCGAATAATCCTCCCAAAATAAAATTATATATCTTTCTCGAAAACTCGCTCTAGACACGATTGCCATTTTCGTTACACCCCGTCAGACGGGGTATATGCTTTATAAAAAATATAATCATCCTCCCGCTCAAACACGGTTCTCGAAAGATATTTAATTTTATTTTGGGAAGATCAGTTCTCACTAAAAAAAGAAAATAAATTTTATTTTGAATTTTGAATTTTTTATTTTGCGCTTCGTCTTATGCTGTGGATAACTATTTGTGCAAAATGTTAAATAGTGGGTTATAATATTAATCAAGTGGGATAAAGTGGTAAATATATGAAATGTTAATCGGAGAGTACAAACACACACTTGATGAAAAAAAAAGGATTTCACTTCCTAGTAAGTTTAGAAGTGTGCTTGGAAAAAGATTAATCATTACACAAGGATTAGATAATTGTCTCTTTATCTATCCTGTTAAAGGATGGGAAAAAATTGCATCCAAAGTTGGAGAGCTTGGAATGGGACAAGCAGATAAAAGAGGATTTAATCGTTTTTTCTTGTCAGGAGCAACAGAAATAAATGTTGATTCCGTTGGAAGAATATTAATTCCAGAAAATTTAAAAAAATTTGCAAACATAAAAACTAAAGTTGTTTTTGCTGGTGTATACAATCGAATTGAAGTTTGGGATGAAGATAGTTGGGAAAAGTACAAATTTCAAGTTACCAAGAATGCTGATCAAATGGCAGAAAAATTGGGGGAAATAGGAGCAATTTAAACATGAGACACAAACCTGTTCTTTTACAAGAAGTAATAGAAAATCTAAAATTAAAAGATAATGCTGTTTTTGTAGATTTAACTCTGGGTAGTGCGGGGCATAGCCAAGCGGTTTCTAAATTAGGTTTGAATAATCTAATTATAATCGGAATTGATAAAGATATTGATGCTATTAAAAGATCTGCTAATTATTTGGAAAACTCAAAATCTAAAATTATTTTGGAAAAATCCTCTAACACTCAATTTGATAAAATTTTAGATAAAAATGGTGTTGAAAAAGTTGACGCATTTTTACTTGATCTGGGAATTAGTTCTGAACAATTAGAATCTTCGGGTAGGGGTTTTACTTTTCAAAAAGATGAACCACTACTTATGACAATGAAAAAGAATCTGGAATCCTCGGATTTAACAGCAAAGATGATTGTTAATACTTTTAGTGAAGAGTCATTAGCAGATATTATTTATGGTTTTGGAGAAGAGAAGTATGCTAAAAAAATTGCTAAAAAAATTGTGGATGAAAGAAAAACCAAGGAAATAAAAACCACTTTTGAATTAGTAGATATAATTAAAAAAGCAACCCCAAAATTTTATCATTATGGAAAAATTCATCCAGCAACAAAGACTTTTCAAGCACTTAGAATTGTTGTAAACGATGAATTTGATGGTCTATCTATTACTTTGAACAAAACTTTTGATTACTTAAAAAAGGGAGGCAGATTGTTAGTAATTTCTTTTCATTCTATAGAAGATAGGATTGTAAAAAGATTTATGATCCATAAAGAAAAGACTAAAAGGGCCAAAAGAATTAATAAAAAGCCAATAATTCCGAAGAAAAGTGAATTAGAAAATAACTCAAGATCAAGAAGTGCAAAATTAAGAATATTAGAAAAATTATATGAATAAAACAAAAAACCTAAAAATAAATATTTTATCAACATATAACTTATCATTTTTGTCTATAATTTTTATTGTTGTTTCAATTTTTATTTATATATATTCATATCAATTATCAATCTCTTATGCTATTAGTATTCAAAATTTAGAAGAGAAAATTTCTGATATAAAATCACAAATAAGTGAAACAGAATTTCAAATGGTAGATGTTAAAAGAACAATAAATAGAGAAATGGCTTTAGAAAATGGTTTTGTTGAAATTTCTGATATCGTTTTTATTAAAAAGAATCCAAAAACTGCTATAAATGCAATCTCAAATTAGTATATTTTGGATAAGATTATTTACTTTATTTTTTGCCATTTTTTTTATCTTAATTATTTTTAAACTTTATGATTTACAAGTTAATAAATTTGATTCTTATAAAGAAATTTCAAATAAACAATATGTAGAATTTTCTCCAGATTATATTGATAGGGGAGCTATTATTTTAAAATATAAAGATGGAAAAGAATTTTTTGCAGCGATCGATAAATCAAATTATAATATTTTTATTGATCCAAGAGTTATCAAAAATCCAGAAGACGTTTTTAATATTTTGTCAGCAGAAATAAGCCTAAACGCCGAGGAATTTTTTGTTAAAGCAACGAAAAAAAATGATAGTTCAGAATTGATTGCAAATAATGTAAGTAAAGAAATCACAGAGAGGGTAATGAAATTAAGATTACAAGGAATCTCTAATGATGAGAAAAAATTTAGATTTTATCCCGGTAAAGAATTAGCAGCTCATATAATAGGGTTTTTGTCATATAGGGGTGATAATTTAACTGGGACATATGGTTTAGAAAGGCAGTTTAATGACTTACTAATAAAGGAAAAAAATGTCTTGTTTAAAAATTTTTTTGTGCAACTTTTTTCGAGACCAAATGAGAAAAAGAACACAAAAGAAAATTTAGAGTCTATTGTTTTAACTATAGAACCAAATGTCCAAACATTTGCAGAAGAAACCATTTCTAAAATAAATAAACAGTGGAATCCACAAAAGGTTGGTATTATTATAATGAATCCAGAAAATGGAGAAATCTATGCTATGGCTCTAAATCCAACTTTTGATTTAAATAATTTTGGTAAAGAAGAAAATGTCTCTATCTTTAATAATGATATTGTAGAGAGTATTTATCAGATGGGATCAATTATTAAACCACTGACAATTGCGATTGGTATTGAAGAAAATAAAATATCTCCTAATAGTACATATAATGATTTGGGTAGTATGACCCTAAATGGAGAAACTTTTTATAATCATGATAAAAAGCCCCATGGTGTAGTTAATATGCAAGAAGTTTTGAACAAATCTCTTAATTTGGGAGCAGCTCATGTGGCCTTATTAGTAGGAGAATCAAAATTTAGAGATTATATAAAAAAAATCTTTGATCAAAAAACAGAGATCGATTTACCAAATGAAGTAGGATCAAAAATTGATAATTTGAATTCTTTGCGAAGTATAGAAATAGCAAGTGCTTCTTTTGGACAGGGAATAGCGGTTTCTCCTATTCAAACAATAAGAGCTTTAAATACATTGGCAAATGGTGGTTATTTGATTTATCCACATGTCGTAAAATCAATTAAATATTCCTTAAACAAGGAGGAAGAAATAAAACCAAAAGAAAAAATAAAAATCTTTAATGGAGAAACTACAGCTCAAGTTTCTTCTATGTTGGTAAAGGCAGTAGACGAAGCTCTTTTGGGAGGAAAAATTTCTATGAAGAATTATTCAATTGCAGCCAAAACAGGGACTGCTCAAGTTGTAGAAAATGGAAAATATTCAGAAGATAAATATCTACATTCCTTTATAGGATATTTTCCTGCTTTTGATCCCAAGTTTATAATTTTACTTTATGCAGTTGAACCACACGGAGTTTTATATTCTGCTGATTCTTTGACTTTACCTTTTAGTGAAATTGTGAAATATTTGATAAATTATTATCAAATAGAACCAGATAGATAATATGAAAGAAATATTAAAAAAAATTATCATTTTTATATTGAAATTAGAATCCAAAATGGTTTTAAAGAGATTTAAACCCAAAATAATTGGTGTTTCTGGTAGTGTTGGAAAAACTTCTGCAAAAGATGCTATTTTTTCTGCTTTGTCTGGTTCTCTATACATAAGAAAAAACCAAAAAAGTTTTAATAGTGAGATTGGAGTTCCATTGACTATTTTAGGATTAGAAAATGGATATCATAATTTATTTAAATGGTTGATAAATATCTCTGAAGGATTTTTGGTTTTATTTAATAAAAAATATCCTAAATGGTTAGTTTTGGAATTGGGTACTGATCACCCAAAAGATATGGATAAACTTATAAGTTGGATAAAAATAGATATTGCTGTTTTTACCAGATTTCCGAAGGTGCCTGTTCATGTTGAATATTTTTCTTCTCCAAAAGAATTAAATGATGAAGATAAAAAAATGATAAAAGGCCTTAAGAAAGATGGTCACGCCATTTTGAATGCTGATGACCCTCTTATAATGGAGATAAAAAACGAGATCAAAAGTCGAGTTATCACCTATGGGATTGATTTAGATGCGGATATAAAAGCTTCTAATATTGATATAATCTATGAAAACAAATATCCAATTGGAGTCAATTTTAAAATTAATTTTGGAAACAATTCCATGCCTTTCAAAATTTTGGGAGTTTTAGGAAAGCAACATATCTATCCAATTTTAATAGCTTTTGCTTGCGGAATATCAAATGAAATAGATGTAGTGAAAATGTTAAATTCTATTGCAAACTATGTTACTGCTCCAGGCAGAATGAAAATTTTAAAGGGCATTAATAATTCCACAATAATAGACGATAGTTATAATTCTTCTCCTGTTGCCGTTGAAGAAGCATTAAAAGTTTTGTCAAAAATAAAAAATGTCAAACCAAAGATAGTGGTTTTAGGTGACATGTCAGAACTTGGAAAATATACTGCTAATGAACACAGAATGATCGGAAAATTAATTTGTGAATTAAAATTTGATTACTTATTAACTATTGGTAAAAGAGCGGAGTTTATTGTTGAAGAAGTATTAATTTCTGGAATGGAGAAAGAAAAAGTTTTTTCTTTTGAAACACATGAGAAATTAGTTTTTAAATTAAAAGAACTTTTAGATAAAAGAAGTATTGTCTTGATAAAAGGCTCTCAAACAATGAGAATGGAAAAGATTGTAAAAGAAGTTATAGAAAACAAAGAAAAAGCAAAGGAATTATTGGTGAGGCAGGAAGATTTTTGGATTGACAAAAACTGAAAATTGAGTATAATTTTTGCAGACCAACCGAACAATCTGTCAAAAGGGGCAGACTTTGGGAGGAAAAACAGGAGAATAATATGTTAACCATTCAGAATTTTCAAGACCTCTTTGCGGGGGTCTTGGATGATCTGGGTCTTCCGGACCATGTCCATGTTCATTGGGGGTTTCTAAAAGACATCCCCTTTCCGGAGGACGGGTTTTCTTTTGTGTACTGTCCAGAAGTGGATCGCGATGTCTATATCGCGCTCTCTGGTCAGTATCAATTCCATCAGGCCAGGGGCGAGTCTTGGTTTGAACGGGATGTCGAAAGAGTCGAGCCCGGAGACGTGGTTGTTTTTTCCACTCCCAAGATTTTGGAGAATGGAAAAAATAAGGCGTTTGCCTGGGCCTCTTTTGGACCCTATTTTAGAAGGGTTTCAAAAGGGCTTACTCAAAAGAGGGGGCTTCGGGGCTCGGATGTTGAAAGGGTCAACAACGAGCTTCAAGTTCTGAGTTCGAGGAGAACTCTGCGTAAGCCGACGATCCAAAACAATGGTTTTCGGCTCGCAAAAGAAGCCCAGGAGGCTCTGGACAGGGCAATGATGGCCACTCAGGCATCATTGGAGGAAACTTCTCCTGCTAAGCCTAAGCGTAAGAAAAAGGCGCCAGAGGCTTAGTTCTTTTTAGGCCCCGACCCATGGAATGGGTCGGGGCCATTTTGTATTTACAAAATTCAAAAATTGTGTTATTAATCAAGGCGACTTGAAGTTCTTTATCATGGTGATATTGAGCAAGAAACAACCCCAAAAAAGGAGAAAAAATGTCTCGTCAGTATGATTTTGTTGTGACTCCTTATCATCCAAATTTGGACAAATTATTTGCGGTCAGGTTACTGGAAAAATTCAGTGACTTGTTATCACGCAAATTTGGATGGGAAGTTTTTTGTGTTGGTGGTTTCCCTGACGATAAGACTTGGAGGGATTATCCTAACAAGTGTTTTATTGATTGTGCGGGAAGCCCATATGATGGTCATGGAGACAATGCCACAAAATCGGCTACTCTCTTGGTGGCAGAGAATCTTGGAATTACTGGTAATCCTGCTGTGTCTATGCTTGTGGAGAAAGTCCATGAGCAGGATAAAGTCGGTAGAAAGTTCAAAGATGAACTTGCCTCTGTGGTTGTCACTGCCTATCGAGTTGGGAAGTCACTGAGCGATGTTCGTGATTGGACTAATCAGGCGATTGATGCCATCATCGTCTGGGAAAGTGATAATCCAATGGCTAAGAGGGGGGCAACAAACCCAAAAACCCTTCATCCTTGGAGATCTATGCTTTTGCACTGTATAGCAGGAGTGATGGAACAGGAGAATGACAAAGAATGGCTCTCTTGGGGTAAAAATGTTTTGGATGAAGCGGAAGTTTTGAGGGAGAAAGCCCGAGAAGAAATTTCTGGACTCAAAGTTCGAGAAATCCAAACTTGGGCAGGACCCAAAAAACTTCTGATTTTTCAGACAGAAAATCCATTTTCCGGAAATGAGGCCGAAAAGATAGTTGACTTGGTTGTTTGCAAAAACAAATCAGGTGGTTATCTGATGATCTCAGCTTCGGGAAATTCCGGTCTTCATCTGCAGGCTGTAGCATATCAGTTTCGGCTTGCTGAGGCTCAAAAACGGGGAATTAAACCAAGTGGTTGGCTTTCAGGAGAGGGAACTCATCCCGATTTATTGATGTGGCATGTTCATGAGAAGAGTAATTTTTCTCGGATTTACAATGGCACAGAACATCACTGTGCTGTTGAGCCGACTCTTCTTACTGGCAAAGAGATTCTCAATGCTATCAAGAAGGGTTTAAAACCTCGTCATTAATTTACCTTGCTGAACACCGCCCAGAGTATCAAATACATGGGCGGTGTTTTTATTAAAAAGAGATTAAAAACTAATTAAATGGAGGGGGGTATGTTGATAAGTCTGTTTTTCACTTATGATAGAATCAAACTATGTTAACAAAAAATGATTTAAAACAAATTTCTTTTATAGTTAATACTTCAATAAATGGTGCTTTTGCTGTTCACACAAAAAAAGTGATTAATCCAATGAAAAAAGATATATCTTTAATGAAAGAAGATATTTTGTCTACAAAAACAGATATTGTTTCTATGAAAACAGATATTGTGTCTACGAAAACAGATATTGTTTCTATAAAAGAGAGTATTGTTTCTACAAAAACAGATATTGTTTCTATAAAAGAGAGTATTGTTTCTATGAAATCGGAAATAAGCGAATTAAGAACAGATTTTGAAAATTTTACAATTGTTGTCAAAAATCAATTTGATAGAGTTGAAGAAGATATACACGAATTAAAAATAGATATGAAAGAAGTAAAAAGTGATGTTCAAGAAATCAAAAAAATTCAGCTTTCACATTCTAATCAATTAGATCGAAATACCGACAACATACGACTCCTAAAATCAAAATTAAAAATGGCGTGATGTTTTGTAGTATCATCTCTGTACTAGTCACAACAAAATAACAAACAAAATAATCGTCACCCCCGAAGCCGTATCGGGGGTCCACGCTTTATTAATATCTTTAAAAGCATGAATTCCCGTCTTCACGGGAATGACGAAAATGAAGTACATTTACTGCAAATGTCGGACATTTGCAGTGGTTATGTAAAAAGAAAACGCCGTACCCGAAGGTCGTGCGTTTTGTGTGTAAACTGTTTTCGAATTTAAGCTTGACGCTTATAACTCGAATTCATGCTTGAGACCTATAATTAGACCTATGATGAGGCTCAAGATAAGGCCTACGATGAGATCAAGAATGATATTCAAGATGATGTTCCCAATGAGATCACCATTGACACTACCGATTAGACCCGACGTCAGACCCCAGATTAGACCAGCGATGATGCCTATAATAAGACCCCATGTAAGACCCCAAATGACACATTCTCTATTAAAACCTTCCAGTTTCTTGAAAATCTTTAACAAGAGGTAAACAATAGTTGCAATCAAAATATAAGCGATGATCGGGACCCAAACTAGTTCAAGGTGATTCAAATTCGTTGATTTTGGTGTTAGAGAAAATATTTCATTAAATCTGGGAATTAGATGATATACGGTCTCAAGATACGTAAAACCCAAAAGTGGGATTAATGCAAGAAGAGAACATATCGAGCGATTCAGTACGTATGTTTTCATGGTGTGTGTTGTGCTAAAGTCTAAGGTAAAATTACCATGACGTAACATTTTGTCAAATCAACCGTAATATCCCAATAGCTTGGAAACACTTCCATTAAAAAGTAATATCCAAGCATTATGTATACAAATAATCCAAACATGCCAAAAGTTCGTAGAGATGCTGCGACTATGGTTCGAATTGGATATGGTGTTAGAACGGTTGCTAGAAGATATGGCGTAAGTCCAGGAACAATTAGTAAATGGGTAAAGAAAGCTGAAAAACTCGGTATTCACCCAATACCAACCAAATCTTCACGACCACATCATCATCCTAAGGAATTAGAAGAAAATGTAGTTAAAAGAATTATTAAAATCAGATTAGACACAAAGAGAACAAGTGAAGTTGTTCATCAACATCTTTTAAATGAAAATATCCAAGTTTCTTTGAACTCTGTTAGAAGAACAATTGATAGACATGGACTTATGAAAAAGAGATCTCCTTGGAAGAGATATCATCCTCCTGTTGATAGACCATATCCAATAAAGCCAGGTTCTTTGGTTCAAATTGACACTATACACCTTATGACAGGACCGAAGACTAGGATATATGTTCTCACCTTAATTGATGTTTATTCTAGAAACACTTTTGCGAAAGCGTATGAAAGATTAAACTCTTCAATAAGTGTTGAGTTTTTGAATGAAGCAGAGAGACAATCAGTTTTTAATTTTGAAATGATACAAACAGATCATGGAAGTGAATTTGGAAAATGGTTTTATGACAGAGTGAAGAGAAACCATAGATACACTAGAATTGGAAAACCTAATGACAATGCACACATTGAAAGATTTAACAGAACACTTCAAGAAGAGTGTTTAGACACTCTTCCAAGAAACGTTTCTGTTATTAATTGTGCTTTAGAGAAATATTTGAAATACTATAACGAGCAAAGATTGCACATGGGAATTGAGCTCAAAACTCCGATGCAATTATTGTCTGGGTGTTTCCAAGCTATTGATTAGAAAACGATCAACTTTTTTAGAGAATTTTTGACGCGATGAGAACGTGCCCGTCTGACGGGCTCCTTCACTGCGACCCCGTCAAACGGGGTTTGTTAATTTGGTGGTTCCATACCGTTTGATACGGTTCTGAAACCGCGTTTGACGCGGTGACCCCAAAGTGTGGCTTTCCGAACTTTTGGGATATAGAGATTGTATTAAAGAAAGTTTAGAAGAATTGAATTTATCAATCATATAATATCTACGATGTTCATAAGTTTATATTTTTTAAAATTTTGTTTTTTATTTCTTCCCTCTTTCCATTAGATAATAGAAACTTTTTTAATTCAGTAATAATTTTTGTGTATTCTTCAACAAAATTAAATTCTTTTGAATAATCATATTCTTTTATTTCATATTTTTTACAAAAATCTTTGTAATTCATAAATACATCTTCTTTTCCAGTACTTTTTAAATCAACCCAAAATAAAAGAGCGAGGTAAGATATTTTGTTAAGTATGTCTATATATTGTTTAGATTTAATTAATTTATCATCAAAAAATGATAATGAAAGGAGTGTATGTGAAACTTGGTGAAGAAAAATATTTCGTAATTTTTTAATTACTTCTTGGTTATCTTCTTCATTAACGTCTATTATAACTAACTCTCTTAATATTTTATCTATTCCATAAATTAACAGGTCTTCTGTATTATCTTTAATGATAGGTTCATCATGAGAGTACAAAAGAGAGGAAACATCAGTTGGGAAATCGCTATTATCATCAAAAAAGTTCTCTAAAGCTTTTTTTGTTTCTTCTGCTTCATCTTTATATACTTCGCTTGGTTGTTTTTCCATATGAAATAATCATATCAAAAAATTCGGAAAACAAAACTTTTTCAAAAATAAAATGGCTTAAAATAAAGCTAAAATATGATGTGACCCTACCGGGAATCGAACCCGGATTTACGCCTTGAGAAGGCGCTGTCCTAACCGTTAGACGATAGGGCCCTACGGAAAACTTAAATAATAAATGTTTCCTCGAAACTCGTTGCTTTTTGGCGATATGACTTCGCCAAAAATCTAACTCGAACACTCTCGGACAACATTTATTCTTCAAGTTTTCCTCCGTTGTTTGTGAAAAGAATAATAACAGATTTTGGGAAAAATTCTACATATTTCAATTTTGAAATTTGATATAATATCTATATGAAAAATAAACAGAAAGGATTTTCGACCTTATTAGGTTTGTTGTTCTTTATGGTTCTGGTAGGAGCTGGGCTTTATTTGTATATAGAAAAAACTTCTAAAGAAATATCTCTTCCTGATGTCAATCCACCTGTTGTTGGGGGAGACAAAGATGCACATGGATGTATTGGATCTGCAGGATATTCTTGGTGTGAAGCAAAAAATAAATGTTTGAGAGTTTGGGAAGAGAAGTGTGAAGTGAGTTCTACTTCTGTCGCTTGCACAATGGATGCGATGCAATGTCCTGACGGATCTTATGTTGGGCGTACTGGACCTGATTGTCAGTTTGTTTGTCCAAATACAACCGAGACGATAACTCTTTTTATTCAAAACAAAGAAATTGCAAGAACAAGTGATTGTGGTGTAACCCAACAAATTTCAAAAATAATTCCCAAAACAAATAACTTAATTGATTCAGCTGTAAAAGTTTTGTTTGAAGATGAACTATCAAATTACGGAGTGTATGAAAAAGTAGAAATTTCAAATAAGGTTGCTAAAGTTTTTTTGAAAAGTGAAAATATGCCATCCGGCAGACTCATTACTGGACTTAGTAGTTGTGAAAATCAGCACTTATTTTCTATTTTAAAAGATACTATTTCTTATTACCAAAAAATAGAAACAGTTGAAATTTATTCTCCAAAAGGGAAAATTGAGTTTTAAATAAAGATATGGAGTCTGATTCTGATAAATAAAAATACCTCGCTTGTCTTGTGGGACAAGCGAGGTGTAAGAGCTAATCTTGAAAGTCAAATTGAGATTGACTTTCAAATGGAACACCCGCTTCTTGGCACAGGTATTCCGCTTTTTGTGGAAACTTTTTCCTAATGATCTCGAGAGCATCAGGGTCGGGTCCGTACTTTCTAAAACGCTCCAAGAGTACTTCAAAAGAAGTGACCTGAAACATGAAGAGACCCATCACCAAGTCAACGATTTGGGCGATTTTTTTCTCGCCTCTTGTCTCGGTGATTTTAAATGTTTCCGCAACGATAACTTTCGCCAATTCGATGTTCGAAAGGCGACTCGGGTTTATTTCCTTAAGGTTCATACCTCCTTAATTATAAACATTTTGAAAAAATTGACAATAGGGGTATTTATTGTATTCTCTAAATAAAGAGCACAAAAACAAAAAAATGAAAAAACCAAAAAGGGGAAGTTCTGTCCCCGAAGAGTTGACTGATGATATTTTTGTAGATTGTACTCTTCAGTCTAATCCTTCTGGCAGGTTTTTGAGAGCGGAAAAAATAGAGAACGATCTCAAAAAATTTGGAAAATGGAACCAAAAACCAATTTCTGAATTTGTAAGAAGGAGGAGGGAAGCAAAACGAAGGGCTAAACTTGAAGAAAAAGACTCGCTCTTCAAGTGGGGAGGAATTTGATAGGGGGCGTCGCGCGAAGCGCGACGCCTAATCTTTTTTTAAATTCTTATAAATTTTCGGTTATAATTTTTTTGACCAAACTCCCATCAGCTTTTCCGTTTATTTCTTTCATAACAGCTCCTATTAATTGTCCCGCTTGAGAAGTATCAGAAATTTTAAGTTCTAATTTTTTTCTAAGAACAATTTCTTTTATTTGTTCTTCGCTCATCATTTGGGGCATGTAAGTTTCAATAATTTTTAATTCTGCTTTTTCATTATCAACAAGATCAGATCGTCCCCCTTTTTCAAATTGTTCTATTGCGTCTTTTCTTTGTTTGGAAGCTCTTTTGATTACAGTAAGGGCTAAATCATCAGTAACTTCATCTTGGGGAGTTTTATCAGTTGCAACCAATTCGTTTGTAAAACCAGAAATAAGACCCCGTAGAACTGTTAATTTTACAGTATCTTTAGATTTCATTGCTTCTTTCATTTCTCCCTTAATTTTTTCTATTAAACTCATATTGTTTTTATTAATTTTAATATATAAACAATTTTATCATATATTACAAACATCCGATGTTTGTAATATGTTATAATCATTCTCAATGGTAGAAACATTACTTGTTATCGTGCTTATTTTACTTGTTATAAATGTTATAGCGGTTGTTTTTTTGATTACCAAGAAAAAGGATTCTCAAGATGAAAAGAGTTTAAATATGTTACTTACTCAGATGAATGAAGTAAATAGGTCTATTCAAGATTCTCAAAAAAATGTAGCTCAGGTTTCTTCTGAACAATTTGCAAGATCTCAGCAACTTATACAAGACATAAACAAACAAATGACTGAGCAACTTTTAAATGTTACAAAAGGGGTAACAGAAGTCTCCCAATCAACTAAACAAGTGTTTACAATTGCTGAGCAACTTTCCAATTTAGAAAAAGTTTTGAAACATCAAAAACAAAGAGGGAATTGGGGAGAAGCAGCTTTGGAGCTTGTTTTACAAAACGCCTTGGATCCAACTACTTATGATCTTCAATATATGTTCAAAAATGGTGATGTGGTTGATGCAATAATTAAAACCAAAGAGGGAATTATCCCAATTGATGCTAAATTTTCTCTGGATAATTATTCTCGTTTAGTAAATGAAAGTGATGAAGTTAGAAGAGCAGAACTTGAAAGAGATTTCAAAAATGATTTAAAAAGAAGAATTGATGAAACTGCCAAATATATTAGACCGAATGAGGGAACTCTTTCTTTTGCTTTTATGTTTATTCCAGCTGAGGGAATTTATTATGAATTGCTTACAGGAGCAGTTGGTGCAACAACTATAAATTCGCGAAGTCTAATCGATTATTCTTACAATGAAAAAAAAGTTTTTATAGTTTCGCCGACAACTTTTTTGGCATATTTACAATCAGTTCTTTTTGGTTTTAAGGCCTACAAGATCGAGGAATCAGCTCAAAAGATTAGAAAATATGTAGGAGAGCTTCAAAGACATTTAAAGTCCTATGAAGATTATCATGATAAGCTTGGAAAAAATTTGGGGACAGTTGTAAATCAATATAATTTGTCAGCTAAAGAATTTAAAAAAATCGATAAAGATATCGTGCGAATTACAGACGGAGAAGTAAAATTAGACCCACTTCAAATTGAAGAAAGTGTAAAAGTAGAGGGGTAAAAATTCTTGCAAAACATTAAAAATAGTGTAAAATCGTAGGACTTATGAAAAAAGAAACTAAAACAGAGAAAGTGAAAATAAAAGACAAATCCGCTGTCGCCAAGAGCACGAACTTGGCAAAGGAGTATGCGGTTGTGGAGACGGGAGGCAAACAAATGGTTGTTTTTGTCGGTCAAATTATTAAAATTGCAAAATTAGGTGGTGAAATCAAGGGAGGTAATAAAGTAAAATTTGATAATGTTTTATTAATAGATGATGGAAAAGAAATCAAAATTGGTACCCCGTATGTTAAAGGTGCATCTGTAGAGGGGGAGTTAGTAGAACAAGGAAAGGATAAAAAAATTGTTGTTATCAAATACAAAGCAAAATCTCGATATTTTATAAAAAGGGGACACAGACAAGATTTTATGAAAGTTAAGATCGTTAAGATCTAGATAATTAAATTCGAAGCACTAAGCACAAAATTAGAAATTTAAAACTCGTGTTTGGAATTTCGTATTTCTAATTTCGGATTTGTTTTGAATTTCTGATTTCGTATTTCGGATTTTATATTTGTTCTTTAGTTTCTATTTTGTAGTGCATTTTTGATTGTTTCTTTGTCTGAATATTCAAGTTCTAATCCTGTAGAAAGTCCTCTTCCCAATGTAGAAATTCGGATTTCGGATTTCGAATTTCGAATTTGTTGTTCAATTTCTTTTTTAAGAAATTGAGCAGTGTTATCTCCTTCGGGATTTACTGGAAAGGCCAGAATTATTTCCCCAAGATCTTTTTTTTGAGAAATTAGTTTTAAAAGTTCATTAAGTCTAATATGCTTTTTGCTATCTTTCTCAAGTACTGGCAAAAGTCCACCAAGTACAAAATAATACCCATTAAAAGTATCTGTTTTTTCTATATTTTCAAGATCAGAATCTCGAGCAACAACCATCAAAATTTTTGAATTGCGGTTTTTATTTTCACAAATACTACATTTAGAAGACGGGGAAGAAAAAAATCGAAAACACTCATTACAAGTTTTAGTTTTTTTTCGCAGTTCTGGAATGAGGGTGACTATTTTGTTTATGTAATCCCCGTTTTTTCTAAGTAAATAGTAAACAAATCTTCGGGCCTGACGCGGACCAATCCCGGGAAATTCCTTAAATAATTCTGTTAGTTCGTCAATAATATTCATATTTTAAATTTAAAAATTTTCAAGAAGATTACTGTGAGTTTTATCTATATCAACAAAGGTTGTTTTCTTTTCGTCAAAATAGAGATCAACTCGACCCGTTGGTCCATTTCTGTGTTTTTCAATTAGAATCTGCGCAATATTTGGCTTATTAGATTCTTCGTTATATTTATCTTCTCGATGAATAAACATAACAACGTCGGCATCTTGTTCGATTGCGCCAGAATCTCTCAGATCTGATAATCGAGGTTTTCCACCTCTTGACTCTACTGCTCTTGAAAGTTGTGAAAGAGCAATAACGGGAATTCTAAATTCTTTTGCCATACCTTTTAGTGATCTAGAAATTTCTGTAATTTGAGCTACGGTATTATCAATTCGAGAATTTGTTGGTGTCATAAGTTGTAAATAATCCACAACTACTAAACCTCTATCCCCATCTTTAAATTTTTCAGAAATAATTCTTCGAATCATTGATTTCATTTGAATAATATTTAATCCAGAGGTATCTTCTATAAAAAACGGTGCTTCAGAAAGTCGTGATATCGCATTACCAATATTTTCAAAATCCTGTTCTTTAAGTCCCTTCCCTCGTCTAATATTAAAAGAATTAACACCAGATTCAGCTGCCAAAACCCTATCTACCAGTTGGTCGTGACTCATTTCAAGAGAAAAAAATATTACAGGAATTTTATAATTTAATGCAACTTTTCTTGAAATATCTAAAGCCAGAGAGGTTTTTCCCATAGAGGGACGAGCTGCCAAAATTATTAAATCTGATTTTTGAAATCCAGAGAGTAAATTATCAAGCCCAGCAAAACCAGTAGGTATACCTCTTAAATCTTCTTTTGATTTATGTAGTCTATCCAATCTTTCAAATGCTTCACCAAGAGCTTTTTTGAGTTCAATATAATTTTTTGTAGTTTTTAAATTTGTAACAGAGAAAACTTTTTTTTCGGCTTCATCTAATATTTCTTCAATTTCTTTTGATTCTTCATAACCCAGAAAAGATAAATGATCAGCTACTTCTAAAAGATCTCGCATTAATTTTTTCTTTAAAATTATATTTGCATAATGTTTAATATTAGAGGAAGAGGGAACAGAGTCCAAAAGTTCTGCTATATATGATTTTCCTCCTGTTTTATCAAAATTTCCTTTTTCTCGAAGTTTTTCGGAGACAGAAACAGAATCTATCTCTATTCCTTTACTGATCAGTTCAAGCATTGTTTGGAAAATTAGTTTATTTTTGGTGGCATAAAATGCTTCGGGAGAAATCATATCCATAATTTCATAAATTGCTTCTGGTCGAAGCAAAATTGCTCCAATTAAAGCTTTCTCACTTTCTTGACTTTGTGGTGGGATTTTTAATGAATTCATAAATGTAATGTTATCATAGCGAGAAGAGAACCGCGAGAAGTGAAAAGTTTAAGAAAAGTGGATGAATTGGGGAAAAATCAAATTTGACAAATTTATCAAAACACATTGTTTTATTTGTTATTTTATGTATTAAATCTCAAGATAAAAATAGTCTTTATATTCTATCTAATTTAAAGCCTTCGGGGACATCTTTTATTTCAAAACCTAAATGTTTTATTTTTTCTCTCAATTTATCTGATTCTACAAAATCTTTATTTTTTCTCGCTTTTAGTCTTTCATTTGCAAGGTTTAAAACTTCTTCTGGTATTTCTGTTTTTAAAATTATTGGATTATCAAACCCCAAATTTAAAACTTTATTAAACTTCAATATTGTTGTTTTTTTATCTTGATTTGAGATTCCTTTATCTGATAGTAATTCAAAAATAATTGCAATGGCTTTCGCCGTATTTAAATCATCATTAATTGCTTCTTTAAATTTTTTATAATAATCTTCACTGATCTCTGATAATTGATCACTGGTAACTCCTAAAAGAAAACTATAAATCCTAAACAAAGCTTTTTGAGAAGCCCTTAAATTTTCCTCAGTGTAATTCAAAAGAGTAGAGTAGTGAGCGGTAAGTAAAAGATATTTATAACTCATTGAAGTATATCCCCTTGATTCAAGTTCATCAAGATATACCACATTACCTATTGATTTAGAAATTTTTTCTCCGTTTATTTGAATATGATTTACATGCATCCAATACTTTGCTAAAGCTTTTCCAGTAGCGCTTTCCGATTGAGCAATTTCATTATTATGATGAGTGTTAATATGATCAATTCCTCCCGTGTGAATATCAAAAGTCTCTCCCAAATATTTCATGCTCATAGCAGAACACTCTAAGTGCCACCCAGGGAAACCTATACCCCAAGGAGATTTCCATTCTTGCTGTCTGCCACCTTGCCTCGAGTTTTGTCGTGGAGTAAATTTCCAAAGAGCAAAATCAGTTGAATTTCTTTTTTCTTTATTTACTTCAATTCTTGCACCTCCCTCTAATCCTTTGATATCTATCTTTCCAAGTTTTCCATAATCTTTAAATTTTAGAGTATCAAAATAGATACCATCAGAAATTTTATAAGTAAAACCTTTTTTTTCTAATTTTTTTATTATATCAATTTGTTCTTTTATGTGTTCTGTGGCCTTGGGAAATAAAATCTTGCTTTTATCAATATTTAATCTATCTAAATCAGAAAAAAAAAGGTCAGTATATTTTTGGGTTATTTCTTTTGCTTTTAAATTCTCTTTTTTTGCTTGTTCTTCAATTTTATCTTCTCCCTCATCTGAATTTGAAGTTAAGTGTCCAACATCAGTAATATTTATCACCTGTTTAACTCTATACCCATTAAATTCCAGAGTTCTTCTTATTAAATCTGCAAAAATATATGCACGCAAATTCCCAATATGAGCTTTACTATAAACAGTTGGACCACAATTATACATTCCGATTTTGGATTTGCCCCAAAATGTCCTTTTTAAGGGCTCAAAATTCTCAATTTTTCCAGTTAATGTATTTTTTATCTTTAACATTTTTTAATCTAAAACCATCTCTTCTTCTTGAAAAAGAGAAATAGAATAGCAACTGATAAAAACATCATGCTAACAATAATCACAAAATCATTCATTTTACCGACAATTGGTGTACTTTCAGTATTCATACTAAATATATTTGAAATTAAAGTGGTGGGGAAGGTTAGCAAAGTAATTATTGCTATCATTTTCATAAATTCATTTTGTTTAGTTGAAAGTAATGAGTCGTTGGTATTTCTTATTTCTGAAAGATAATCCCTCGAACTTTCAAGAATATTTTGAACTTTATAATATTCTCCCAATACTGCTCGCAAATAGTAAGTAAATTCTGGTTCAAAATTTTTTTTCCCCGCCTCTTCAAAAGAAATTAAAATTTCTTTATGAAACAAAAGGGATTCTTTAAAATACAAAAGTAATCGATTCATTTGGGAGAGGCTTTGAACCATCTCTCTTTCTTGCCCAGAAAAAACCTTCTCTTCATATTCAGAGATTTTATCTCTCATATTTTGAATCTCCTCATACATAGATTTATAAATATTTCTAATCATATAATAAAATACATATCCTGCATGTTTTCCAATATTGCTTCTGTCCAAAATAGAATTAGCTTCAAAAATTTTTGAAAATTCCAAAAGCGCATCAATTGCTCCATATCGAGCAGTAATTATAAAATTTTTTCCAATAATAAAATCTACTTCTTGTGTTTCTTTGTTAAAATTTTTTTCGTATTTATGACCTTTTATTTTTTGAGGAAAATGTAAAATTAAATAAATATAATTATCGTGCAAATCAACTCTTGATCTAAGAGTCGGAATCAAAAGTTCGTCGGCAACAATTGGATCAATATCATATTTTTCAATCAGTTCTCTAACTTCATTTCTAGTTGGTGAATCTAAGTCAATCCAAATAATATTTTTATGTCTTCGAGTATATATCATAAATATATTATAAATGCTAAGACAAAAACATGAAAGGGATATCTTTTTATATCCTCAAATCTTTAAATTTCTGCTATAATACTCGTATGAAAAATTTTTATACAAAAAGTGCCACTATTGTTTTTAGTTTGATGTTGTTTGTACTTATTTTTGGTACCGGGTTTTTTGTTGGAAATAACAAAAATCATATTAGCAATGGGGTGAGTGCTAGTGAACCCATTAATTTAGACCTATTTTGGAAAACCTTCAATCTTTTAGAGGAAAAATTTGTTTCTGTCTCTGGTGAAAAAATTTCGGATGAAGACAAAATTTATGGAGCGATATCTGGATTAGTTGAATCTTATGGTGATCCATACACAGTGTTTTTACCCCCAGAAGAAAGTGAACAATTTGAGGAAACAATTTCTGGAACATTTGAGGGGGTTGGGATGGAGGTCGGTTTCAAAGATGGGTTTTTAACAGTGGTTTCTCCGCTTAAAAATTCTCCTTCAGAAAAAGCTGGCATAAAAAGCGGAGATAAAATAATTGCAATTGATGGAGAAACCTCTATGGATATTACTGTTGATGAAGCAATAAAAAAAATAAGAGGTCCCCAAAAAACTGCGGTTGGGCTTACGATTATTAGAGAAGGAGAAAAAGACCCAATTCTTATAGAAATTATGAGAGATAAGATAACTATACCTACTCTTGAAACAAAAACTATTGATGATGTTTTTGTTATAAGTTTATATAATTTTACTTCTTCATCGAGTTATGATTTTAGAAATGCTCTCAGACAATTTATTAAATCGAAAAAAAATAAATTAATTTTAGATTTGAGAGGCAACCCTGGTGGTTTTTTGGAGAGCGCAATTGATATTGCAAGCTGGTTTTTACCAGTTGGTAAATCAATAGTAATAGAAGATTTTGGAGATGAGGGGGAACAAAAGATTTTTAGAAGTAAAGGATATGATATTTTTACCAAAAATTTGAAAATGGTAGTTTTAATTGATGGAGGTTCTGCTTCAGCTTCTGAAATAGTTGCTGGTGCATTAGAAGAACACGGCGTAGCAAAACTTGTTGGTGAAACCACCTTTGGTAAGGGTTCTGTACAAGAATTATTAAGTATAAATGGAGAGACATCTTTAAAAGTAACCATTGCCAAATGGTTAACTCCAAACGGCAAATCTATTTCGGATGGGGGATTAGAACCTAATTTTAAGGTTAAATTTGATAAGGATAAATTTGATAAAGGTATAGATATTCAGTTGCAAAAAGCTATTGAAATGCTAAAGTAGGCTCTATGAGCAGAATGAAAATAATTCTATTAAAAGATGTACTAAATTTGGGGAAAAAGGATGATATCAAAGAGGTCAAGACCGGTTATGCTCTTAACCTGCTTTTACCAAAAGGATTAGCGATTGAAGCTTCAGAGAGTGCAATTTCCAACATTGAGACAAAAAAGTCTGCATTAGAAGAAGAAAAAAATACCCAGATAGCAAAGTTAAATTTGATTATTGATTCATTAAATGGTAAGAGTTTTGAACTTGGAGTAGCAAAAAATGATAAGGGACATATGTTCTCTAAACTTCATTTAGACGAGGTGTTGCGGGTTATAGAAAACAAAGAAGCAAAAGAAATAATTAAAATGCCAGAAATTAGAGAAGTGGGTATATATAAAATTCCTATGGAAAGTAAAAACAAAGAGGGAAGTTTTACTTTAGAAATAAAATAAAAAAATCAATCTTTACTTATTTAGATATAACTTCAACTAATTTTCTTGTAACTTTTTTTGAATCAAATCTGGTTTTTCTTTTTGTTGAAAATTTAACAACCCCATCTTTAATTGAAAAAATAGTATGATCTTTGCCGATCATTGTATTTGTCCCAGGAAGGTATTTTGTACCTCTTTGTTTTACTATGATGTTTCCTTTTTTGGCTTTTTGACCGTCAGAAATTTTTACTCCCAAATATTTTGGTCCTGAATCTCTGAGGTTTTTAGCTGTTCCACCGGCTTTAACTTTTGACATAATCTTGTTTTATAATTTTTTAATCTTTTATTTATCAGAATTTAACCTTAATGTTTTATACTAAGTTCTGTGATTCTAATACAACAAATAATAAAAATCAAGCGACTTTTTAAAAGAAAAATTATTATGGAAATGCTTGTTGATATTGGTTTTTATTTATTATTTTTAACGATAGGTATATTTTTTGTATGGAATAAAGTATTGAGTAAAGAAGAAAAAATTATAATAATTAGTGAATCTAAACAAACCGAAGAAGAAAAAATTGCAACTTCATCAAGTATATTTTTATTTGTCGCTTCAAGCAGAGGAAAGTACTATTATCAAATAGACTCAAATCGAGCAAATTCTCTTTCTGAGAAGAATAGAATTTATTTTAAAAGTCAAGAAGAAGCAGAAAAGGCAGGTTTTAAGCCATATTTTGAGCATTGACAATACATTAAATTAATAGTGTAATGTTGATTATAATTCAAAATATGGTACAATATTTACTGTTCGGTTAAGCACACCGAACTTTAGTTTTGGGGCCTGTAAACAGGGCTTGAATCAATAAAATTTGATTGAAGATAATAGAATTGGAATAAAAATCCATAATCTAAAAATAACTCAAAACCTACACTCCATATAGGGTTGCATGTGTAGATTACAGTTAAAAGTAGGCTTATTATACAATTTACTATCGGACTTGCGATGCTTGTAGCATCTGTAACAGGAGCTAACTCAGTAAATATCGCAAGCCTTGATAGCGTCGCATCAACAACGACTGTTGATGAGAGCATCAAGAACGAGGCTTTGGAAGAGCCCAAAACAGTTGAAGAAACTGTCAAAGAGTACTTCACAAATACACCAATACTTTCAAAAGTCGCATTCTGCGAATCAAAATACAATCAATTCGATGCGAATGGAAATACCCTACGAGGTGTGAAAAATCGATTAGATGTTGGGATCATGCAAATAAATGAATATTTTCATTTAGAAAATTCCAAAAAATTAGGTCACGACATTTATACTCTCGAAGGAAACCTTGCTTATGCAAAACATTTATATGAAACTCAAGGATTAAAACCCTGGTATTCATCTTCCAAATGTTGGAACAAAGGTGAAGGTATTGCGATGAACAGTAATTAAATTATTCCATTTACCAAAAATCCCCAAGGTTTATCCTGGGGATTTTTGGTTTGTCTGGGGGAGAGGTAAAAAAATAAATCCGAAGTACCAAGCACAAAATACAAAATAATAATACAAACACAAAAGAGGATATTTGGATTTCTGATTTGCTTGTTCTGAGCCTGATCGAAGAATTTTATATTTCTGATTTCGAACTTTGTGCTTTCTTTTGGAGGGGGAAGCGCCTTTTGCTCTATATATCTATGTCGCACAATATATCTTTGCGCCCTATACAATATGACTAAGACCACGGGATTTCTATTTTATAAATTTTCTTATTATAAACAACAAATACCAAAACCTATTAATTATCAGATCAAAATATTGAGAATGTTTAAATATATATCCCCCAAATCTCTTCTTAAACCTTGTTACTTTTTCAAGACTCGGTATTGGATCAGAATCAGTCGATATTCCACCAAAATTGTATAAATCCATACCAATGCTTTTTGCGTACAGAATACTATGCCACTGAGCTAAGTGAGCTGTAGGTAGAGTCCTATTTAAGTCACTTGAAGCACCAAATATAAACATTGTTGTCTTTCCAAAGTTTAAAAATAAAAGAGAATCATTAATTTTTCCTTTATAAATTGATCTAACTAAATATCCATTTTTATTTTTTTGTATTGAATTGAAAATTTCCTGATAATATTCTTTTTTATGAATTCCAAAATTATTTCTCTTTGAAGTTTCCAAAAGTAATTTGTAAAATTCTTCAAAATATCTATTAAACTGATCAGTAATAATTTCTACCACCACTCCCCTTTTTTCAGCTTGCCTAATACAATATCTATTTTTTTTGTCAATATTTTTATAAATCTCATCTTCCTCTTTGTTTAAATCTAATACCCACTCGTCTCTTGGTTGAAAAAGAGACCCTTTGTAGATTTTTTTATTCGATTTCCAAAAATATTTTTTTATTAAATCTTCTTGTTCTTTGTTTAATGTTGGACAAAAGTCTAACCGGCAAAAGAAATTTTTTGTGTTTTTAAATTCTTTTATTAATCCATTTTTAAGCACGGGTAAAATTTCTTTTAAGAACTCTTTTTTATAAATCGGTCCATATGGAGAATATAAAAATTTTTGATTAAAAAGTGCATTAATTTCAATTATTTGCATAAAAAGAACCGGTTTATCTTGATTTAAGATGATAAAATGGTATACACCTTTTCCCAAATTTAAATGCCAATCTCCATAAAAATCTGCCTGAGTAAATTTACCACTGTTTTCAATAATAAAATTTTGATAATTTTTGGGGTTATCTATTTTTTTAAATTCTAATTGTGACATTTTATAATTGTGGTAAATAAAGCATTGGATCAAGATAAGAATCAAGCGATGCTATCGGAATTTGGGCATTGGTTGCTCCACAACCAATGGTGCTTGGTTTGACATCTTTATAATATCTTACAGTTACTCCTTGGCTTGCATAAACAGTGAAGTGAAGGTGTGGTCCAGTTGACATACCAGTGCTTCCACTATATGCAATTGTTTGTCCTCTTTCTACTCTTTGACCAACTTTTACTATTGAACTCGATAGATGAGCATAAAGAGTAGACAGACCATTATCGTGTTTGACTAAAACCCATCCACCCCAAGAATAACAACCTGGATATCTGTCTGTGTTATCAAATCCCATTATAACACCAGAATCAGTTGAGCGAACAGAAGTACCAATTGGTATAGCTAAATCTACTCCATTATGAAATCCACTTGAATAAAATTGTGGATTACTGCGTGCAAAAGTAGTATTACCAAAAAATTGAGTAATTCTAAAACCAGAAACAGGCCAATCTAAAACTCCCTTTTTTGCTGTAGGATAGCTATTGGGATCTATTAAAATTTTTAATTTCGATTCTATATCAAAAAGTTCGGCTTCAAAAGCCTTTTTTTGTGCTTCTTTTTCTGCTAATAATGTTTTATATCGGGCCTCCTCATTTTTTGTAATTGCAAGCAGAGAATCTTTTTCTTTTTTTGTATACTCAACAGTTTGTTTTTGACCAACTAATTTTTTTTGTTCTTGTTCTAAATTTTCTTTTTCACCTTCTTCTTCATCTTTTTTAACACTTAATTCCTGATTTAAATTTAATAATTCATATTTTGTTCTTTTTAATCTGTCTTTGACCTTTTGTACATTTATCAAATCATTAGAAAATTCTGATATAGTTTGACTTGAAAATAACATCTCAAAAAAAGATCTTTCCTCAAGCATATTTAAAGACCTAATAGATTCTGCCAAAGCTTTATTAGTAATTTTTATCTTTTGATTTTTGTCATCAATTTCTATAGATAATTTTTCAATATTCGTTTTACTTTTATCTATTACTGTTTCTGTCCTGGCAATTTCCTTTTCTAATGTTTTTTTTGTTGCATTTAAAGAATTTACTACGGATTGTAAATCAGCTGCTTTCTTTGAAGTATCTTGAACTTTGGCTCTTTGTTCTGTAATTTCTTTTTCTAATTGTAGAATTCTTGCTTCAAAAGACTCAATTTTATCTTCTAATTCTTCTACGGTTTCTGATTGAGAAACAAATGGCAAAAAAATAATAATAAAGATAATCAAAAATACTATTTTATATATTTTTTTATCCCAATTTTGTAATTGCATTTTCAAGTCTATTTATTGTTTCATTTTTTCCTAAAATATAACTTAGTGTGAATGGATCTATAGATTTGTCTTTTCCTGATAATGCAAAACGAAATGGCCACAAAACATCACCCCTCCCCTCTTTATTGGCATAGTTAAATATTTCTGTTTTAATTTTTTCAATTTCAAAATCATCAATTAAAATTGTTCCAACCAAGCTTAATATTTTTTGTAAATGTTTTTTGGTAATTTCATTTGGATTGTTTTTCCAATTTAATTTTTCTTTTTTATATGATGACAAGATTATTAAATATTCAAATTCCCCACCTATCTGAAATAGTTTTTCCAGATCCTTAATTTTTTCAATGCGCCCTTTTATTTCTGGTAAAGATCTATCCAAAACATCTTCTTTAATATTTTTAGCTTTTTCTAATATTATTTTTTTGAGATATTGATTATCCATTTTTTTAATCCATTCTTTATTGAACCAATCTAATTTTTCAATATTAAAAATTGCTCCTCCTTTTTGTAAATCCTCTAATTTAAATTCTTTTTTGAGTTCTTCCAAAGTAAACAGTTCTCTATCATCTTTGGGTGCCCAACCAAGCATTGCCAAAAAATTTATAAAAGCTTCTGGTAAATATCCCATCTCTTTAAACTCATTTATAGACATTACACCATCTCTTTTTGATAATTTTGCTCTTTGTTTATTTAAAGTTAATGGCATGTGGGCATAAAGAGGTCTTGGAGCCCTAATTGCTTCTTGTATCAATATTTGTCTTGGTGTATTAGAGATATGATCTTCACCCCTTATTACATGAGTAATTTTCATTTCATAGTCATCAACAACCACAGCAAAATGAAAAATCGGCTCATCTACTGATTTAGCAATTACAAAATCTCCTAATTCTGTAGTATCAAATTCTATTTCTCCCCTTATGATATCTTTAAACTTTATTTTTTTATTTGGATTTCTAAATCTAATAACCTCGCTCCTCTGGCTTTCTTCTTTGGGGGTTTCTCTTGAAATATAAGCTTTTTTTTCATCAATCAATCTTTTCAAATATTTTTTATATATTTCTCCCCTTTCACTTTGTCTGTAAAATTCGTCCCAAGAAATTCCAAGCCATTTTAAGCCTTCAATTATATTTTCTTCGTATTCTTTTTTGCTTCTTTCTTTGTCTGTATCTTCAATTCTTAGAACAAATTTTCCATTATTTTGTTTGGCAAATAGATAATTAAATAAAGCGGTTCGTGCCGTTCCTATATGTAAATTTCCTGTTGGAGATGGGGCAATTCTAACTATGACTGGAGCTTCTTTCTTTACCAAAAAAAAAGAACGGAAAAAGGAAAAAAAACTCTTCTTTGCTTTTCTTTTCTCGCTGTTTTCTTCTGGCTGTTTTCTATGATTCATGTCTTATTAATGTATCAATAATTTCTTTAGCTATCAAATAACTTGCATTTGGTTTTACAAAAGATAGAGCCCTTTCTGACATCTCTTTTAATAAAACTTGATTTGTTAATAATCTTTCTATTTCTGAGAGCAATATTTCTGAGGTTAAATTATTTTCTTCAATTACCACACAAGCTCCTGCTCTTAAATAGTTATAAGCATTCTTTCTCTGGTGATCATTATTAGATTCTGTTATTGGAATAATGATACTTGGCTTTCCCCACGATGCTATTTCAAAAATAGTTGAACCTGCTCGAGATATTATTAAATCTGTAGCTCCAGAAGCCATTTTAATTCCTAAATTACTTAAATAATCAAAAATTTTGTAGCGATTACCAAATAAAGAATCATTTAACACTAAATTTGTTGTTTCTCTCATTTCCTTTAAATTTTTCTTTCCGACTTGGTGAATAATTTGATATTTTTTTACCAACTCTGGTAAGACATCAACAATTTTGTCATTAATAGTTTGTGACCCTGAGGAACCACCTAATATAAAGAGAGTTGGTATATTTTTATCAAAACCCAAATATTCGTGCCCGCCTTCTTTTGTTGGTACTTTTATTTCATCTCTTACAGGATGACCCGTCCAGGCAACTTTTTCTTTATCAAAATAATTTGCTGCTTCTGGATAAGAAATTGCAATTTTTTCTGCAAATTTACTGGCCCACTGATTTGCTCTGCCTGGAGCACTATCTGATTCATGTATGACAATTGGAATTTTAAGTAATTTACTTACAAAGACGACGGGAATGCTACCAAAACCCCCTTTGCTAAAAACAATATCAGGATAAATCCAAAAAACCATCCACATTGCTTGTAACACACCAATTGCGAGTTTAATTTTATCGAGAAAATTTAAGAATGAAGGATACAATCTTTTTTTCCCAGAAAATATTTTTTTGTAAATTATTCCATTGTCAAATAATATTCCTTTATCATAAGGATCGGGTGCCAGAAAATACAAAATTGGGTCAACTAATTTTTCTTCTTTTATTAATTTTCTAAGTTCCTGGGCTATTGCTATTATTGGATAAAAATGACCCCCAGAACCGCCTCCCGTAAAAATAATCTTCATGCTTTTATTCTACCAAAAAAATTGATTATTATAAAATAAATTATTTTTCTTTTTTGGATATATTTAAAATCATTCCCATTGAAGCAAGTGTCACAAGAAGGGAGGTACCTCCATGAGAAACAAAAACTAAAGGTTGTCCAGTAATTGGAAACAAACCAACCATCGAAGCAATATTCATAATAGATTGTGTAGCAATTAATGTCATAACCCCAAAAGTAAATAGAGAACCATATATATTTTTAGAGTTCAAGGCGATTTTATATCCAAACACAATAAGTAAAAAATATAAAATTAAAATGAAAGTCGCACCAATCAGACCAGTCTCTTCTGCTAAAACTGCAAAAACAGAATCACTTGTGGGTTCAGGTAACGCTCCAAATTTTTGAGTACTTTTTCCTAATCCTTTGCCAAAAATTCCACCAGAACCAATTGCGATTTGCGATTGTTGAGTTTGATAATTTATTGTTTGTCCATCTTCACTTTGATTTAGGAAACCCATTATTCTGGAATTTATATGGGGTACTGTAAAAAATAAAATTAACCCTAAAATTATTGGTAAAGATAAAAATAACAAAAAATGTTTAAACGGGGCCTTTGCTACTAAATACATTGCACAAATTGGTACCGTGATTAAAAATATTGTGTCAAAATCTCTCTGAAATATCAATGGGATGGAAATTAAAAGAATTAGCACACATAAGGATATTATAGAAAAAAAGTTTTTTTTGATCTTTTCTTTATGATAATTAATCCATGAAGCAAAAAAAATTATGGAAGTTATTTTTAATAATTCTGAAGGCTGAAGAGTAAAAAATTTAAAATCAATCCATCTTATAGATCCACCGTGTTCTATTCCAACTCCAGGAATAAAAACAACAAGATTTAATGTGAAAGAAATTAAAAACAAGATAATAGCGTGTTTCTTTATAAAATCATTATTAATAATTTTATAAAAAATAAACATCAAAAATAGCCCCCCCAGTATACCTATTGTAAATTGATTTATTATTCTAGAATAAAAATTTAAATTTTCTTTGGCGGCTAATCCTGTTGAAGCTGAATAAAAAATTAAAAAACCAAAAAGAGTAAGTATTATTACAGTCCATAAAAAATATTTTTCAACTTTAATTTTATTATACATTTATAAGATTATAACAAAATTTTGATTTATTTTATTATGGCAAAAATTACACCAATAGTTGCAAATACTATAGAAAAAATCCAATATCGCATTGTTACTTTGTAGGCAGGCCAACCAATTGCTTCAAAGTGATGATGT
The DNA here is from genome assembly GCA_964618845.1 of uncultured Candidatus Saccharibacteria bacterium. Taxonomy (GTDB): domain Bacteria; phylum Patescibacteriota; class Minisyncoccia; order Phycocordibacterales; family JAACPR01; genus CAZUCU01. Next base: position 25,793 of record CAZUCU010000001.1, on the reverse strand, counting down.
ATAGGAGTAGACAAAAATATTTTTTTTCCTCTAAATTTTTTGGATAATAATTGAACAATAACAGACAGGGTGGTTAATATAAGTGGAAGAGCAATAAGAGGAAGAACAATAAGGCCCCTCCCCTTTCCTAAATAATCAGTCATAAATGCAACAACCGTCAATGTCATAGTGAGCGCCATTGATCCTGTTTCTGACATATAAAAACGGGCGGGCGGTATATTAAACCACAAAAAAGCAAGAATAGACCCAACTATCAATACACAAAAAGTGGCTAAATCTATTTGAGTATTTGATAATGCAATTACACCATAAGCAGCAAAAGCAATTGCAAAAATTCCTCCAGATAATCCATCAATTCCATCTATAATACCACCTGAATAAATAAGTAACATAACAATTATAAAAAAAGGAACAAATAACCACCCAATTTCTTTATACCCCCAAAATGGTAAAAATATAGAAGAGACCTCTAATTTTATAAAAAACCATAAACTTATTATTAATCCTACAATCCCAACAAAAACTAATCTTTTTTTGAGAGACAAACCCCCAGCGATGTGCCCGCCAATACCTTTTATTTCCAAAATATCATCAACTGCACCAATGCCAGCTCCAAAAAGTAAAGTAAAAAATGGAATCCATGTTTGATTTCTGGAGACAAATTCAAGTTTCTCAAAAACATCTATTGAAGTTATTCTTGCTATTAACCATATTATAAGAGTAGCAATCAACGCAGAGATCCAAATTACGGTTCCACCAAGTCTTGGTGTATTAACTTCTTTTTCTTTGTGTAAAGAATTAAAAACTGTTGCTTCCCTACCATCAATCGTAACTGTCTTTGCCTTCTTTTTCCACATCTTATTTTTATAAAGATAATTGGTAATAGTGGGAGTAATTCCTATCCCAACAAAAAATGCTAATATTGCTGGTATTAAAATTTTTATTATATCTATTGTCATGGAGGTTATTTTAACAGAAAAAATAAAAAAAACTAAAGATTATTTCCTGATATTTTTAGCATAATAATTAGCTGTTTGGTTGTATAAATTAATGATATCCTGATCTCTATCTTCCATTGTAGAACCTAAAATGACTATGGATATAGGGTTATTAAGCCCAAAATCAATTACTATTGCTAAATTTCCTCCTGCGAGGTCTGTATACCCTGTTTTGGATATAATAGCTCCTGGAAGCATATCAACGGCAGAGCTAGTATTTGATATTTCATAATTTTTGTCTCCGACTGTCAACCTCTTATTTCCCTTTGTTGATTCAGAAAAAACATCTGTTTCGTTTAATACAATAAATTTTAATATTTTAGTAATATCTTCTGCTGTTGATAGGGCCCCTGCTTCATTTTTATCTATTAAATCTAATCCAGTTTCATTGACAAAATGAGTATTTTGTAAACCCAAATTTTGTGCAAACAAATTCATATTTTTTACAAATAATGTTTCATCATTTTCAAAAGCAGATAATGCTAAGGCTTTTGCTCCGTCATTTGATGAAGTTATTAAAGTAAAATCTATCAAATCTTTGACCTTCCATACTTGTCCTACCAATAACCCTGAGTCTCCAAAGGCCGTTAAATGTTTTTCATTTATTTTTATATTATTTATATTTTTGGTTGATAATTTTTCACTTGCCACTAAAACTGTCATCAATTTGGTTATTGAAGCTATTGCCCTTTTTTCTTTCTCATTTTTTTTAAAAATAATTTTATCTGTATTAAGTTCGGTTACCAATATTGATTCTGCTTTTATATTTTTTGTATCAAAAACATATTCTTTTTGATTTTTATTCGTCGCTTCTTCATTTATATTTTTTGGATTCTTAATTATTAATGAGAAGGCAAGGATCAAAAGCGGAATCAAAAAAAATAAAAAAAGTATAAACAAATCTCTATTCTGTTTTTTTTCTTGTTCATCCATTTTCTTTTTCTGAATTTTTAATAAAACTATCAATTTTTTCATTTATTTCTTTATATTCTTGTAATTCTTTGATATTAGAAATATTCATATATCGCAAAAGTTCAATTGTTGGTTTATAAAGATAAGACCTCTCGTCTTTGGGATCCGTTTCTTTTTCGATTAAACCTTTGATTAATAAATTTCGAAGAGTAAATTGAGAGTTTGCTCCTCTTATATAATCAACCATGCTTTTTTTTATTGGTCCGCGATAAAGAATAATTGTTAAAGTTTCAAGTGATGCTTTGGATAATTCTTTTTCATATTCTTCTTTTTCTAATTTTTCTATTATTGGAGCAATTTCCTCACCTGTTGTAAACATAACCGAATTGTCTGTTGTCAAAATTTTTATCCCTGAATATTTATTTTTTTCTTTGATATTTAAAACGCCATTTTTTATTTCTTCTTCGCTGACTTCCAAAATATTTGAAAGCTCTTTGAAAGTTATTTCTTCCCCTTTATAAAAAATTAATGCTTCTATTTTTTTATCTAATTCACTCATATTCCAAATTTTGGTATGTTAATTTCGTTTGATTCAAGATTAATATCATGATATTTGTTACTTTGATTAGCCTTTAATAGGCCTCTTTTTACCAACTCTAACACAGCCAAGAAACTTACCAAAATATTTATTTTTTCTGTTCTGGTCTTTTTTCCAGAAAATTCAAAAAAAGACATCGAGGTATGACTTCTTATTCTGTTTATCAACTTATTCATTGTATCTTCTAAAGATATAGTTTTTTTGATTCTTGCTTCTTTTTTTTCCTCAAAGGAAGGAAATGTATTTATGATACTGAGCATTATAATTCTCATGTTATGAGAGTTTAATTCTTTTGTGGGTGAAAATTTTGGTTTTAAGATTTTGATTTGTCTTTTGGGGAATCTGATTATCTTTTGAAAAGACGATTCCACAAAAATTGAAATTTCTTTTATAATTTTTAAAATATTTAATCTTATCCCTAAATCTTGTATATCTTTTTCTTCATCTCCACCTAATGTTAAAGTGGGTAAAAGAGACCGAGATTTAATTAAAATTAGAGTTGAAGCAACAACCAAAAAATCTGAAATCTTGGAAGCGGATATTTTTCCTAAATTAGAAATATAATCTATAAAATCATCTGTAATTTTTGAAAGAGAAAAATCATTGATTAGAAGTTTTCTCCTCTCAATCATATCCAAAAGTATATCAAGGGGTCCTTCAAACTTTTCGGTTTTGATTTTATAATTTTCTGTCATTAATCTTGTGTCATATTTATAGGCTTATTTTAACAGACATTTGGGCATTTAGAAAGTTAGAATTAAGAAGAAAATATATTGTTTATGACAGCACAATAATTTGTGAATTTTCTTGTGCTGAGAATCTATGGAATTATTATAAGATTATTATTTCAACCGTTCTTCCTCCAGCCATAATAAGTTTTATAGTAGTTTATATATTAGGAAGTCTTTTGGGTGCAGTGATTAAATCTTTTAGAAAATGGACTAAATAAAAAATTTATATTTTGAAGGAATAAGCCCAAATGGAAGGGTTCGTTAACGGTCAATTGTAGAAGTTGAAGTTACGAAAACTCCGTTTTTAAGTTCTGTGGTAACTCTTATAAATTCATTTTTTTGGTTTTTTTCATAGTTATATTTATACTTTCTTTCTCTTTAATTTTCAATCCCACTACACTTCGTTACGCGGGACACAGCTCCCACTCCTACCAAAAACAAGAATAGTCTATTATGTTTTCAACGATTCTTTTGGTTTTCTGTGTCTTAGTATCAAAAATAGCCAAAGAATAATCTCTGTATAAAATTTCTTTCAAAGATTTTGTTGGATAGATTATTTTATTTTCAAATCCACAAAGTGTTTTATTTCCTGGTCTTTCTTGACGACGATAAAAAGGTTCATTTGGACTTTTGGTATTGTCCATAGAGTCAAGAAGTTTTGGCTCGAAAGAACCAAAAGCTAGTTTTAATTTATCAAAAGATGTTTCTTTTAGATCTTCTACTACTTTTTCTTCTTTTGTAATCAAATTAAATAAGACAGTTTGTTGGCTATTATCATTTAAATTTATTTTCATAAAATAAGCTCGGTCAGATTCTCCCCAACTTACCATACGATAAAATGCCTTTTCTGCTGAGTAATCACCGTCTTGTCTATATCTTGGAGCTTCCTGAAATTCAATTAATTCGCCAAACTCAATTGAGTAGATTTTGTCTGCATATGTATATGAATTCATTAGAAGATACTTAGAATCAGGGGACCATGCAAAATTACCTATTTCACCTTCAGTTATAAATTTAATATTTGCTGATTTTATGTCATAGATTGCAACGCCTTTTTCGGAGTTATTTTGTCTAAATAAATCTACTGCGATCATTTTATTATTAGGTGAAACACTTATAGTTCTAGGAGTATCTATTTTTGTGTCTTGCTCATCAGCTTCATCAACAACCATCAAGTCTTTTTTAAAACCATTCAAATCTTTGAGCCAAACCTGACCTTTTGTGTCTACGTAAGCCAAATCAAATTTAGATTTTTGTAAATAAAAAATATAACCCCAAATAGCTATACAAATAATTATCAAAATAATACCGCCAAACCACTTTTTCATATCTATAAAATACCACAAAAATCCTTGTTTTTCAATTTTCAACTCTCTCTCCCCCACATAATCCATCCAAGTTTTGCCCAAAAAATTTTGTGATTTATAGCCCCGCGATGGCTTCGCCATTGTGGGGCATTTGTTGACTTTGACAAAATAATTTTGTTATAATAGTGACACATACAGTTTGGGGTAACCCAGCCGAAGACCGCCACAAGCGGTCTTTATACATTAAAGAATAAGCAATTTAAAATACTCATATAATATTAGTTGAACTTCTTTTTCAGATATCTCTCCCAAACTTTTTGTTAACCTTTTAACATCAACTGGTTTGATTTGATTTAGGATTATTTGTTGTTTAATTCCAAGAATATCTTTTTCTAAATACCAATTGCCTTTATGGGGTTTGGTTGTTAATGGAGCAATTAAAACAATTTGATTTGAGAATTTTTTTATAATTATAACTGGTCTAGTAAATTCTTTTTCGTTTCCATTCTGTTCAACACCAATATTTAGACCAAGCTTACACCAAAATATCTCACCAACCCTAATAGGTACCCTATTTTCTAGGTCTATTCTTTTCTTTATTAGATTCCAACTATCAAAATCCTTTAGCATAGAACAATGCTATCAAAAAGAGGTTAAATCCTGATAAAGAAATGTTGAAGAATTTATGAAGTTTTAAAACAAAGAAATATAAAAGAGTTGTCACCTCCGAAGCAATATCGGAGGTCCGTGCTTTTTAAGCATTATTTTACTAAGTGTAGATTCTCTATATAGTTTTGGGAATGACGGTCTACAACCCAACTTTAGATCGAATTTCTACCATCTTTTTCTCCGCAATTTTCTTCATTTTCTCTCCTCCTTTTTTATAAATCTTTAATACTTTACTTCTATTCCCTTCCCGTTTTTGTTTTTCTGCACGAAGTGGTGCAATAAGAGCGTCCAAATCTCGTATTAAATCTTCTTTTGCTACCTTATAACTAAGCCCAGGAGCCTCATATTTGGCCCGCAGGGCCCTTTTATCAGCATTACTCATAAGTATCATGGAATGAACTTGAAAAAGCAGGTTATTATCAGGATCTTTTGGCTCATCAATACCTTTGGAATCGGTTGGAATACTCATTACAATTTTTTTAATTTCGTCAGGTGATGCAAAAAGCGGAATAACATTGTCATAACTTTTACTCATTTTTTGTCCATCTGTTCCAATAATTGTTTCTGTTTCTTTTTCTATTAATTCCTCTGGTTCTTTGAAGGTTTCTCCAAAAGTTTGATTAAATTTTCTTGCCATGTCTCTGGTGATTTCAACGTGCTGTTTTTGATCTTTGCCTATAGGAACTACATCCGCATCACTAAGCAAAATATCCGAAGCCATCAAAAGCGGATATGAAAAAGTAGCAACATTAATTTCTTTATTTTTGGCTTCAGCATCTTTGAATGAATGAGATCTCATTAAATATGGCATAGTTGCAAGCGAACCAAAAATCCAAGAGAGTTCTGAAACTTGCGAAATATCTGATTGTCTATACAAGATAGTTTTGGAAGGATCTAAACCAATCGCCAAATACATCACCATTAAATCAAAAATATTTTCTTCCAATTCTTTTTTGTTTGAAACTGACGTCAAAGCATGTAAATCAGCAATAAAAATTCGACAATCATATTCTTCTTGATAGGACTTTAATCTTTTTAAAACCCCAAAATAATTTCCCAGATGGGGCTTTCCAGTAGGTTTTATACCTGTAACTAATTTTCTTTTCATATGTTTATCATATCAAAAAAATAGTATTTTAAAAATATCTTTTATTTAAAAAGGCCCCACATCATGTTGATGACGACATGATGTGGGGCACAAACTGGAGGCTACCTAACAAAGGAAAAATGCGGAAGAAATCTGCCACTTGGGTGGTGGCGAAAGCGTTCTCGGCGATTCCGAGGTTTTTTGTATTTTTCCGTTTTTCCCCGGATTTCGATTTCTTCTTCTTTTTTCCTTTGAGGAACGCCATTAACCAGATGGTATCTAATCTTCATACCGTTTTTAAATATATACCTAATCTTTTTTATTGTAAATGTTAGTCGTCTCTTCTATTGGTTATAAATATTGCAAATATTGGAACTAATAAACTTATATAAGAAGGGATTTTTTGAATCAAGAATCCACTAAACGGAAGTTTTAAATTATAAAATTCACTTATTGGTAATATTTTATAGTAAATAACCAAAAGCATAAAAACTGCCGCAATACTAATAAACAGACTATCAAAAAATTTTCTGCTACCAGAATGATTTGATGGAGCTGTAAAATTTTTACGAAGTAAAAACATTAATATTAAATAAATAACAACAAATGTTAAAATCATTGTTGTATTATCTTTTAGTGCAGAAAATTTTAAATTAGAAAATATCAAAAGAGTTATATAAATTGGAAAAATTAATTTTACAACTTCTTTTTTTCCTGCATTAAAAGAATAAATAAAAGACCCAATAAAAATGATTAAAATAATTATAATATCAAGAGTTAAAAAACCGATAGACATAATTATATTATAAACCTTCTTTATCTAATTCTTCAAGTATCTTTTTAACTTTTCCTGAAACCTTATCTGGAATATTGACTTTTATTCCAACTAACATATCTCCTCTTTTATATTCAGAGATTTTTACTCCTTCCCCTTTTACTTTCAAAATATCGCCTGTGTTAGATCCTGGTGGTATTTTAATTTTTAATTTACCATCTATAGTTTCAATCTCTTTTTTGGTTCCCAAAATTGCTTCGGAAATAGAAATTTCAAGGGCTTGAACTAAATGTACACCTCTTTTGTGTATTTTTGGGTGTGTTTTTACATGAATAGCAACATAAAGATCTCCGGGTTGGCCATCTTCTATTGGTTCTCCTTCTCCTCTAATTTTTAAAACTTCTCCATTATCAACACCTGCTGGAATTTTTACTTCAAGTTCTGTTTTTTTATCAGATCTATTTTTATAAAAAGAAATTTTCTTTTTTACTCCAAGAATTGACTCTTTAAAATCAAGATCTAAATCAACTTGGATGTTTGAACCTTTTCTCTGTCTTCTAAAACCTCCACCAAAAAATTGGTTGAAAATATCACCCAAATCAAATTCAAATCCTTGTCCATTTTGTCCAAATCCAGAAAAATCAAATCCACTAAAGCCCTGACCAGCATTGAAACCATTAAAATCAGCCGTTCCAAATTGATCATATTGAGCACGTTTTTTATCATCTGACAATACAGAATATGCCTCATTTATTTCTTTGAATTTTGCTTCACTCCCCCCCTTATCTGGATGGTGTTCCAAAGCAAGTTTGCGAAAAGCTTTTTTTACCTCTTCTTTGGAAGCGTTTTTGTTTATACCTAAAATTTTGTAGTAGTCTTTTGACATGAAATAATCGGTTTTCAATGATCAGTTAATAGAATTATTTATTTTCGTCGTTTTTATCTTCGCGTTCAACCTCCGCTTCCTTTACATTGTCATTTTTATCTGATCTCTGAGCATTATTCTCTGAACCTTGGTTAGAATACATCTCTGTGCCTGCTTTTTGAAGTGATGCAGAAAGTTCTTCTGTAAGTTTTTGAAGTTCATCAACATTTTCAGAATTTAATTTTTCTTTCAAATTTTTAATTTTTTCTTCAACTTCAGTTTTTGTTTCTGATTTAATTTTTTCTTCACCATCTTTTAAAGTTTTTTCTGCAGTATAGACCATTTGCTCTGCCAAATTTTTCTTTTCAATAAGTGTTTTTTTCTTTTCGTCTTCACTGGCATGTATTGTGGCTTCGTCTTGCATTTTCTTTATATCAGCTTCACTAAGACCTGATCTCGCTTCGATTCTAATCGATTGTTCTTTGTTTGTCGCCTTATCTTTGGCAGAAACTTTCAAAATTCCGTTTGCATCAATATCAAAAGTAACTTCTACTTGTGGCATGCCTCTTCGTGCTGGTGGAATTCCATCCAAAATAAATCTTCCAAGAGATTTATTGTCAGATGCCATTGCTCGTTCCCCTTGAACAATATGGATCTCTACTTGAGTTTGATTGTCTGCTGCGGTTGAAAAAATTTGAGATTTTGATGCAGGAATTGTTGTATTTCTATCAATTAATTTTGTTGCAACTCCTCCGAGTGTTTCAATACCAAGTGAAAGTGGAATAACATCAAGAAGTAAAACATCTTTTACATCTCCTTGCATAATCCCCCCCTGAAGTGCTGCTCCAAGAGCTACCACTTCATCTGGATTAATTGATTTATTTGGTTCTTTTCCATTAAAAAGTTTTTTTACTTCTTCTTGGATTTTTGGCATTCTTGTTTGACCTCCCACCAACACTATTTCATCAATATCCGAAATTTTAAATGGAGAAGCTTCCATTGCTCTTTTTGTGATTTCAATTGCTCTCTCTATAAATTCATTTGATAATTCTTCAAGTTTAGCTCGTGAAAATTTTAAAACCAAGTGCTCTGGTCCATTTGGTCCTGACGCAATAAAAGGAATGTTTATTTCGGTTTCTTGTGCCGTTGAAAGTTCAATCTTTGCTTTCTCTGCTTCTTCATAAAGTCGTTGCATTGCAAGCGGATCACCAGAAAGGTTTATTGCTGTTTGTTTTTTAAATTCATCAATAATCCATTTTATAATTTTTTGATCAATATCTTTTCCACCCATATGAGAATCACCATCTGTTGATTTTACTTCAATGACATCGTCTCCCACTTCCAAAACAGAAACATCAAAAGTTCCTCCACCAAAATCAAAAACAATAATTTGCTCATTTTTCTTTTTATTAAAACCATATGCAAGAGCCGCTGCCGTTGGTTCATTAATAATTCTTTTAACTTCAAGTCCTGCAATTTTACCCGCATCTTTTGTGGCCTGTCTTTGAGAATCATTAAAATATGCCGGAACTGTAATTATTGCTTCTGTAATTTTTTCTCCTGTTTTTGCTTCTGCATCTTGTTTTAATTTTTGTAAAATCATAGCAGAGATTTCCTCTGGTCGATATTCTTTATTTTGCATTTTTACTGTAACTCCACCATTATTAGATTTTAAAATTTCAAAAGGAACAGTTTCCTTGTCTTTTAAAATCGATTGATCGTCATGAGAATGACCAATAAACCTCTTTATGCCGAAAATTGTATTTTTGGGATTTGTCACTGATTGTCTTTTTGCGGTTTGACCAACCAATCTCTCATTATTTTTTGATATGGCAACAACCGAAGGGGTTGTTCTGTTTCCTTCAGTATTTTCAATAATTTCTGGATTCCCAGCAATCATTATTGCCATTGCACAATTTGTTGTTCCTAAATCAATACCTAAAATTTTTGACATATATATTTAAAGTTAAAAGCGAGAAGCGAGAAGCGAGAAGCAAATTCTTCCCACTTTTCACTTCTTACTCCTTGCTATTAATTAGTGGGCGTATTATAAGACAAAAAAATGTTTTTGTAAACACTTACTCTGTCTTACAGACCCAAACTTTTACCTGCGGAGCGCGTAGTATTTTATCACCGAGTTTATAACCTCGCATTACTACTTTTGCAATTTTATGGTCTTTGTCTTTTTTGTCTGTCTCAATCATTTCTATAGATTCATGTAGGTTTGGATCAAAAGTTTCTCCCTCTGGGTTTAATTGTTCAACTCCTACACTTTCTAAAATTTTTTTTAATTGTTTATAAACATGTTCAAAACCAGTTTTCCACCTTTTAATTTCCTCCCCCTCACCATGATCCTTAAGAGACATTTCAAATGCATCCAAAACTGGAAATATGGATACAGTCAAATCTTCGTTGGCATATTTTCTGTGATTATGTAAATTTTCTTCTTGAGTCTTTTTATAATTTATAAAATCTGCTTTTGCCCTTTGCCAACCATCAAGATACTCTGCTTTTTCTTCCTGACATTTTTTTAAATCTTCTTTTATTTTTTTTATTTTTTGGACAAAATCAATTTCCACTGATTCATCATCAGATTCAAAAACAATATCATCTTGTTCTACTTTTTTGTTTTTCATATTTTAAATAAGGATAATTCATATTACCAAAATATCTTTGAAAACATACTATCACAATATCTCAAACTGGGCTAAACAATTTCGAAAAGATATTTTGGTAATATGAATTTTCGAATTATCTCTTACTCCATTGTGGGGCTTTTCGAGCCTTTTTCAAACCAAACTTTCTCCTCTCTTTTGCTCTCGGGTCTCTTTTAAGAAAAGACTTTTTCTTTAATTCTTTTCTTAAACTATCATCTATTTTAACCAAAGCTCTTGCAATTCCAAGTCTAATTGATTCCGCTTGAGATGACATACCTCCACCTTTAACTATAGCGATAACTTTATATTTTTTTTCTGTTGATATATTGATTAGGGACTGAAGAGCAATCTTTTTTTGGATTTCGGTTTTAAAAAAAACCTCTACAGCTTTTTCATTAATTAAAACAGAGTTTTCTTTTGATTCAAAAAGCCTGACTCTGGCCACTGATTCTTTTCTTCTTCCAATACCTTCAACATATTTTTCTTTCTTTTTGGCTATTTTCATACTATTCTGTAATTATTAATTTTTTCATTCTTTCTTTTCTTAATTTATTATTTGGTAACATTCCATAAATAGCTTTTTTAAAAATTTCCTTTATATCCTTTTTATTAATCTGTTCTTTCATTGATCTCTTTTTTAAACCACCTGGATAGCCCGTAAATCTTTTATAAAATTTTTGTTCTTTCTTTTTTTCATCGATAATAACCTTAGATGCATTTATGATTTTTATTCCATTCGTGTTAATTTTATTTGGTTCATAATCTGGCCTGTCTTTACCCATCAAAACCATTGCCACTTCCTGAGCGACTCTACCTAACTTTTTGTTTGTTGCATCTATTTCTTTCATTTTTTTATTTTACAAATTCAATAATGGCCATTTTTGCCGAATCCCCTTTTCGTGGTTCTAATTTGATAATCCTTGAATATCCACCTTTTTTATCTTTAAAAGATTTGGCAATTTCCAAAAGTTTTTTGGCTGTAATGACATTCAGTCTTGACGAAACTAATTTTAGAGAATTTAAATTTTCTTTTTTAAGTAAAGTTATTTGTTTCTCTACAAATGGCCTTATTTCCTTTGCTTTTGCTTCTGTAGTTTTTATAGATCCATTTTTTGTCAAAGAAATAACCAAAGATTTAACAAGTGCTTTGTATTGTCTTCTTGTTCTTCCTAATGTTTTTTTGGACTTTCCGTGTTGCATGGGTTAAAAGATTAATATATTTCAATTCAAAAGTAAAGCTAATCTTTTAATGAAATATTATGTATTGCCAAAAGATCTTTTATTTCATCTAATCCTTTTTGACCCAATCCTTCTATTTCCAAAATATCAGATTCCTTTTTTCTTGCTAAACCTCCCACTGTTCTAATATTTGCATTGGATAGAGCATTTGTTGTTCTAACAGAAAGTTTTAGATCTTCTATTCTAGTTTTCAAAAAATCTTCTACCTCTTCTTGGTTTTCAATCTCTGGTTCTGTTTCTTGGTCTATAGATTCTTCTTTAAAACCAATAATGGCCTTAAGTTGAATAATCATTGTTTCAATAGATTTTTCTAAAGCTTCTCTTGCTGTAATAGTACCGTCTGTTTCTATAGTTATTTTTAATCTGTTATAATCTGTTCGATCACCCACACGCATATTTTGTTTTTCATAATGCACTCTTCGAATAGGTGTAAAAATTGCATCAAGAGCAATAGTTCCCACTTCCATTTTTTCTTTGTGTAAGATTTCTCTTGGTATAAAACCAATTCCATTTTCTATTTTAAATTCAATTTCAATTTCTTTTTTACTTGTAATTTCAAATAATTCTTGATCTTTGTTTATGATTCGAATTTGAGAAGGGGCATCTATATCCGCGACAGTAACTTTTTTGGGTCCTTTAACTTTTAGGGTCATCATTTGTGGTTCTTCTGATTCGTTTCTTATTCTTATTTTTTTAATATTAAGAATTATTAATAAGACATCCTCCTTTACTCCTTCGATTGTAGAAAATTCATGGTCTACTCCATCAATTTTAATTTCTGTTATTGCTGATCCTGGCAATGATGACAAAATAATTCTTCGAAGCGAGTTACCAAGAGTATGACCATACCCTGGGTATAGACCATCAATTTCGTAAATTCCCTTTGAATCACTTTCTTCAACTACTCTCGGTTTGGATGGGATAGCAATTTTTTGTTCTGACATAAATTTGACTTTAGTTAATTTTTAATTTATAAATTCGATTTTTTTTGTTATTAAAATATACATCAAAAGTCGAAAAATTTCAAGTTTTACCTTTTGTAATACTCTAAGACTTTTTGTAGATCAAAGTCCAAATTTGTTTTAAAATAGGTTGGTTCATCAACTATTTGTATTGATTTTTCATTAAAATTTATTTTTAACCAAGCAGGAGTTTGATTATTTTTTACTGTATTTTCTAAATCAATAAAAATGCCCTTATTTAAACTTCCTTCTCTGATAGTAATTTTATCTCCTTTTTTTGTTTCTATTGATGGAACATATACTCTTTTATTATTTATCAGAAAATGACCGTGGGAGACGGCTTGTTTAGCAAGAGGTCTTGTTTTTAAAAAACCAGACCTAAGAACCACATTATCTAATCTTTTTTCCAATTTTTTATATAAATCTTCGGCTTGTGTTCCTGATTTTTTGTTTATTATTTCCTTAACATATTTTGAAAATTGTTTTTCAGAAAGTAAGTAAGTAAATCTTACTTTTTGTTTTTCTATTAATTGTTTACCAAAAATAGACTTCGGTCTTGATTTTTTAAGTTTTGACTTTTTTTGTTCATTTAAAATATATTTAGGGTTCTGTGTTTTTTCAAAAACAGAACTTCCTAATCGTCTTGCTATTTTGTATTTTGGACCTATTTTCATGATACTTTTAATTTTATTCTTTTAAACTCTTCTTGGTTTGGGTGGTTTGGGACCATTATGTGGCACAGGGGTTGTATCTTTTATAGATCTAATGTTTATACCTCGAGAAATAAACCCTCTGATAGAAGATTCTCTTCCTGCTCCAACACCTCTAACTACAACATCTATGTCTTTTAACCCAAGTTTTTCTGCCTTTTCACTCAATTCTTCAGCCGCTTTTGCAGCGGCAAAAGGAGTACCCTTTTTGGCACCTCTAAAACCCAGTGATCCGGCTGACGATGAAATTATTGCATTACCTTTCAAATCTGTAAGTAATAATTTTGTATTATTAAAAGTAGATTGAACATATAAAATTCCTCGATCAAGTTTTTTTCTTGGTAGTTTAATTTGCGTTCCTCTATTTACTGTTTCTTGTTTCTGTCCTTTTGTTACAATTCTTTTTTTCCCCATAAAATATTTTATTTTTTATCAACTGTTTTTCTTCCAGAGCTCATGGTCTTTCTAACATTACCTCGCACGGTTCTTGAGTTTGTTTTTGATCTCTGTCCTCTTGCTGGAAGCCTTTTGGAGTGTCTTATTCCCCTATATGCATGAATATCTTTCATTCTTTTTATGTTTCCAGAAATTTCTCGTTTTAGATTACCCTCAATCTTTATTTTTTCAATTGATTCTCTTATTTTATTTTCTTCTTCACTTGATAATTCTTTTGTTTTTTTCATATGGTCAACTCCAAGATTTTTGAGAATTGATTTGGATTTTTGCCTACCAATACCAAAAATCACAGATAGAGCAAACTCAAGTCTTTTATTGTCTGGAATTGTAATACCTTGTATTCTCATTTATGAATGCGTAGTTTAGCAGAGTATTATTCATTTGTAAAGTTTTTTTAAAGTCTTTTTATGATTCGTGCTTTACCATCATAGGGATCCATTATCATTTCTACTCTATCTCCTATTAAAATGCGGATTTTGTGTATTCTCATTTTACCAGACAAATATGCTAACACTGGTTCATCTCTATTTTCAATTTGAACACGAAACATTGTATTAGGTAAAGACTCTATTACTATACCATTTTTTGATGTTGTCTCCTTACTCATTGAATAATTTATATATAATTATTTTAATACAGTCAATTTATTTATTAATTGTAAATTTTATTTTTGATGGATTTCTTGGAAATTTTTTGCTCCACATAGGAGACAGTTCAAATTCAGCTTTAGAAATTGCAATTTTATTTTCCAAAATAGACCGTAATTCAGTTCTATTTTTCCCTGATAATTCTTGGGCTAATACTTCAGTATCAATTACCCACTCAAAATTCATATTGCCCTCAACAGACAAACTTAGTTTATTTGTAAGATTTTCATCTTCTGGTTTTATTGTAATCAAAGAAAATTTTATTTCGTCGAGATTCGTAATAATAACTTCCCCCTCTGGTGAACCAACGATTAGATTTTTTACAAAAAACTTAGAAAAATCTTTCAGATTAAAAGCATAAGCATCCACATTAGCACTTATTTTCAGGTTTACTTTATTTTCACTGTTTTCTTCTACAAGGTTTGAATAATTAATTTTACTTTCATCAAAAATAATAAAGAAATTGCCATCATAATTTTTAACTTCTTTAATCATCTGTTCCTTAATATCTTGTTTCAGCTTTTCTAATGCAGAATTTTTATCTTCTTCAGAAACTATGTATTTTTTACCAATAAATCCTCCAGTAATATCTGTTGTAGATTCTGCATAAATCTTTTGATATCGATCTGGATATTTTTGGAATCCTGGAATAGTGAATTTTGTTTTTGAAAGATTATATTTTTCTCCTTCTTCATCAGCAAATATCTCTGCTTCTACTTCGCCTGGAATAATTTTTCCATTTTCTTCTTTATATCCTGGTATTTCAACAGAATTTGCTACTCTAAATATAAGTCCATTTTTGGCCTCAAATCTAGTGTTTTTTACTAAATTTTGTTTTTCTTTGGAGTATTCGTTATATATTTTTATAATTCCAGAAGCTTTTTGTTTTACTTCTTCTTCTCCCGAGGATTCAGCAGTTATTGAGGATTGCTTTTCAATTTCAAAAATCTTATCGTATACAAGAGTATTGGAATCTGTATTTTGATTTTTTTCTTTGATTTCATATATACCAGAGATATTGGATGTTTCTTTTTTTGGTATAATTGTGACTTCGGCTTTTGTCCTTAAAAAAAACAATAGAGAAAAAATTACAAAAAAAGAAAAAAACAGAAACAAAATTTTCTTGAAATATTTTTTAGGTTTCTCTTCGTCATAATAGGAGTTCTCTTCATAATCTGTGTCTGGGGGTATATTTTTTGTATCTATTTTTCCAAATGATTTTTCTTGAAAAAATTCTTCCTCATTGTTTATTTTTATATCAGAATTTCCCCTTCTACTTCTTGGCAAAGGAATATCTCTTATAGATCTTTTTTGATTTGGTGGTATTACATCTTGCATAATTTTTTTTCTCATAAACAAAAATTTAACTTTTGACTGACAAATAATAAGAACTTAATAAAAACTCAATATCAACCTTTCCATTACTTGGAATATTCATTCTACTACTAAAAGTATCATAAATCACGTGGAAAAATTCAAAATTCTTTAATGTCTCATTGTTTTTAAAAATCATTTTAAAAAATTCATCAGCTGTTGAGTTTGTAAAAACAAAAACTTTTTTAGGAAATTCTTTTTTTTGATTTAAAAAAATTTCAAAAACTTCATTTACCCAATTTTTTACAGTAGTTGATAACATCTCGTTATTTTTGGGATTAAGATTTTCATCGGTCTTGTTATTTGATAAAAATTTTATGGTATCCAATATTTTTTTGTCTGTTAGAAAGGTTTCCAGCTCTCTTTGAAAGAAATGTATTCCAATTGGAATAGTCATAAAATCAACCAATATGTCATCTTCAATTACTCCAATTTCTGTAATTTCACCACCAATATTTATAAAAATACAATTATCCTCATCTACAAAAATATTTTTTATAGTTTCATATATCATCATTGCACTTGTTGAAAATTCAAAAAAACAAAACTGCCTAAATTCATTTTTTATTATTTCTTTAATTTTTATGATACTACTTTGGGAGACAAAACTTCTATAAATATTTATTTGTATTTCATCTCCTTCAACATCTCGTAATTTCGTTAATTGATATCCATTTAAAATTATATTTGTTATTTTATTTTCTATTTGCAAATAGTCATTTTGTTTTGGTGGTTTTACTTTTTCCAAAAAAAATTGCTTCAATCCTTTTTTGCCCTCAGAGTGTTGTTCTGAAATTAACTCTGCTAAATACCATGGCGAATGAAAAATAATCTCACATTTATTTGATTCTTTTAAATGTTTTTTGAGTTCAAAAGAATTATCTACAAGCATTTTTTGCAAAGATTTCAGGCTAATTTCAACAAATTCATTTGGTGTCAATTGTTTATTACTCAAAAGTAAATTTTTTGTTGTAAATAATATACTTGGAATTTTATTTTCATAATCAACAACAGAAAGATCAATGCTTGAACTTTTAAAAGAAACAACGAGTTTGGTTTCTAAAACTTTTGTCATCATTTATATTTTAACAGAAGTTTAGATATTTAGACAGGATTATTCGAGTACGGCCTTTATTCTTCTAACACCTTTGGAAGATGCCTCTTCTTTTATAATTTTAAATTTCCCTATTTCTCCAGTATTTTTAACATGAGGACCACCACAAAGTTCCATCGAAATATCTCCAATTTTATAAATCGAAACAATATCTCCATATTTATCATCAAAAACACCAATTGCTCCCATTTTTTTGGCTTCATTGTATGACATTTCTAATTTTTCAACTGAAATATTTTCTTTTATCCATTTGTTCACTTGATTTTCAATTTTATCCAAGACTTCTTTTTCTATTTTTTCATTATGAGAAAAATCAAACCTAAGTCTTTCAATGTTTATGTTACTTCCCTTTTGGTAAATGTGATCTCCCAAAAATTTTCTAAGCGCCGCATTTAAAAGATGTGTCGCGGTGTGATATTTAATTTCAATTTCACTATTTCCTGCAAGACCCCCTCTAAATTTTCCGGCTGATGCGGTTTTGGAAAGTTTCCTATGTTTTTCTAATTCTTTTTTAAATTCCTCTTCATCTATAAAAATTCCTTTCTCATCTGCTAATTCTTTTATTATTTCAAATGGAAAACCGTGGGTAGTAAAAAGAATAAAAGTATCATAACCAGAGATTCTTCCATTTTTACTCATTTTTTCAAATTCTTTTAATCCCCTTTCCAAAGTTTTTTCAAATTTTTCTATTTCTTCTTCTAATAATTTATGTAGTTCTTTTTTATCTAAAATTTTATATACCCCTTTATAAATTTTAACTATTTCATTTGTTGCCTCAAGAAGTTTTTCTTTTTTAATGTTTAATTCTTTAGCAAATCTAACAATTCTTCTGATAAGTCTTCTCAAAATATATCCCTGGTCTGTATTACTTGGCAAAACTTTATCAGAAATTATCATTACAGAAGTTCGTAAATGATCGGCTATAATTTTATTGCCACCTACTTTATTTACAAGAGATTCAAATAAATCAGTTTCGTAAACAGAATTTTTATTCTGTACAACCATTAGAAGTCTTTCAAACCCTCCTCCAAAATCTACATTTTGTTGTTTCAATTCACCTACAATTTTTCCATCTTTTTTTTCAAATAACATAAAAACTGTGTTTCCAATTTCTACAATCTTCCCCTCTTTATCTGCTTTCAAAAAATCCTCTTTACTTTTTATGTCCAAATTCTCACCCGAAATATTATAAAAAACTTCACTATCAGGACCACAAGGACCATTTTCCCCTGTTTCCCACCAATTAGAATCAACAGTATAAAAAATTTTTTCTTTTGCAACTCCTAAATCTTGCCAATAATTTGCACTTTCCTCATCTTTCGGAGAAATTTCATTTCCTTCAAAACAAGTGAGATATGCTTTGTTGATATCAAGTCCAAAACATTTTTTACTAAAAAACATTTCATAAGTGGTCTCTATACCCTTTTTTTTGAGACTTTTTTTGCTTTCTCCCAAATACCAATAACCTATCATTTCAAAAAAAGATAGATGGGTATCATCACCGATTGAGTTTAAATCTATTGTTCGTGTACATTTTTGAATATTTGCAAGTTTGTTTCCTTTAGGATGTTTTTCTCCCATAAGGTATGGAACGAGCGGTTGAACGCCGGCTGTTGTAAATAAAATCGAAGAATCATTTTCTGGAACAAGTGATGCAGACGGAACAATTTCAAAACCTTTGTTTTTTATAAAATCAAAATATTTTTGTCGCAATTTTTGATGTGTCATTTTTCGTTACAAATTATTCGAGCAAATTTCAAAATTTCATTTTTCTTTTCACCAACAATTTTAAATTGATCAAGGATGTTTGGATTTTTCAAAATATCTTTACAATAAATATATCCTGCTTCTATTAACTCTCCCTTTTCCCTTTGAGATAATTTAGGAATGGAAGTAATTGGATGAATGTGGTGATCTTCTATCATCTTTAATAAACCCTGATCTTTTGGATAAGACCAACTTATCATATCAAAAGTATCAACACATTTTATATATTTTTTAGAATTATTAGTAAATCCAGTATTGGTAATCAAAACCCCTCTTGTCATCTTTCTTTTTTTACCGTCTATATCAAATTTTATATTAATTAGATCATCAAAACGTGCTTTTACATAAAGGGCAACCTTAGTATCAGATTTCATAGACTGTTCATTGTGAAATTTAGCTTCAATCAAAAGTAGCTCATTTTCTTTATAAGCGATAACATCTATTTCATGATCTATACATTTTCCTTCAAGCATAATTCCGGTTAAGGTTTTATAACCTAATTCTTGATAGATTTTTGCAACCAACTGTTCAAAAGGAAAACCAGAAGGTCCAAGTTCCAAAATTGCTCTTTTAAGAGAATATTTAACAATGGGTTCAACATTTTGGATATTTTTTAATGTTTCCCATGCTTTTTCATAAATTAAATCAGTAGTAATACCATCGTATAAAGATTCCTTTGTTTTTTCTAAGGCAATTTTAATTTCTAAATCTGAGAAACCAGCTTTTTCCAAAGAATTCAAAAATTTTTGTTCATTAAATTCTTCACTTGTACCATCTCTTTTTGTTACTTCCATAATTTACCCCTTTATAAATAATTCAAATTCATCAATATCTACATCTGGTGCTAAATTAAAAATATTTAATCTTCGTGGAATTTTGTCTATAAAAGCTTTAAATTCTAAATTTTCCGGTCCTGTATATTCAATACGAAAAGCCTTTGGTGTTACTATTTGAGCGCAAGTTTCTTGTTCATTATTTTGTTTAGTAAAAAAATTTATATTTTTAATATTTGGGTCATTTGTGTCTTCAATCTTTACTTCAAATTCATGACAGGGTGTTGGTAATTGTAAATCCCCAACAAAAATATGTTTGTTATCTTTATATTGATGTTTAACAACCAAAGATTCAAATGGTTCTTCCTCGGTGATGTTTTGTACTTCCTCTCTAGATACGGGTTCTAATTTGTTATTTTTTTGAAATTTTAATAGAGAAAAAATTATAAATAAAATCGAAATTATTAATAAAACAACGAAAATAAATACGCCTTTCTTCATACAAGGCTATTATAACAGAAAATAGAAAAAAACAACCTCTCTACTTATAACACTTGCAACATCTACAACCTTTGGGTTTTATGTGTTCATCAAAATATTCTTCTCCATAGTCATAAGTTAATTCTTCTCCCTTTTTTATTTTTTTAAGAGACATTACAAAGATTTTTTTATTTTTTATTTTAATTTCACAATTTGGGCGACAAGAATGATTAATATATCTAGCTTTGTTTTTTCTATCTTGCCCATCAATAGTTATCTTTGAATTTATTTCAAATAAATATTTACTTCTACTTGTATATTTTTCTCTTTCAGAAATCTCTCTACCAACATATTCAATTACACATTGACCTTTTGATAAATTTTCATCAGCAAAAAGACCAAGTCCGGTTTTTGATTTCTTTACTTTTAGCTTAAAATTCTTTGGCTCATATTTTTTCATGGACTTTTAGTATAAATGATTTTTTGTTAACATCAATATATGTTTGGACTTACAAAAGAAGAAATTAAAATTTTAAAAAAAATAAATACTCCGATCAAAATTCAAAGTTTTTTGGATACCATACCAATAAATTGGGAAAAAGATGGTGAAACTTATATGTCACCCCAAAGAGTTCTCCAAAAAAATAAAGCGCATTGTTTGGAGGGAGCAATGTTTGCTGTTTTATGTTTTTGGATTAATAAGCAAAAATCTTATATATTAGACTTAAAATCTGATTGTGGAGATGACCATACTTTGGCTATTTATAAGATAAATGGACATTGGGGAGCAATAAGCAAAACTAATCATGCGACTCTTCGATTTCGTGATCCCGTTTATAAGACAATCAGAGAATTAGCACTTTCTTATTTTCATGAATATTTTGATATCAAAACCGGTAAAAAAATTTTAGAAAGTTATTCTTTACCCTTTGATATGAGAAGGTTTGGAACTAAGTGGATAACAAGTAAAAAAGAACTTTTTGAGATTGCAGAGGCATTAGAGAAAAGTCCACATAAAAGATTTTACCCCCCAAAAAATAAAAAATTTTTAAGGAAAGCAGATAAAATGGAAATAAAAGCTGGAAAAATTATTGAATGGAAAAAAACAGATCCGAGAACCTAAAAATTTATTCAAAAAATATTTTATCTATAATTCCTCCACCTAAACACTCATCGCCTTTATAGAAAACAACAGATTGCCCAACGGCTGGGTCTTCTTCAAAATTTGCTTCTAATTTCCACTTCTTACTTCTTACTTCTCGCTTCTCCCTTTTATCTATTAATAAAATTCCTTTTTGTGGCTTTTGTCTATATCTTGTTTGAATTTCTATTTCTCCCTCAACTTCTTTATCTATAAACGAAACATCTTTCAATTCAATATTTCTTACTTCTCGCTTCTCGTTTCTCGTTGAAACAATAATTATGTTTTTTGCCACATCTTTTTCTATTACATACAGGGTTTTATCACTCGAACTCTTATGTTTTTTATCGATTGTAAATCCATGTCTTTCACCAATAGTATATAAAATTGCACCTTCGTGCGTTCCTATAATTGAACCACTTTTATCTAAAACATCACCTTTTTTGACATCAATATATTTTTTTAAAAAATCTTTCATATTAATTGGGCCCAATATACAAATACCCTGCGAATCTTTTTTTTTAGAATTGAATAAATTATGTTTTTTTGCAATTTTTCTAACTTCTTCTTTATTTAAATCTCCTACTGGAAACAAAATCTTATTTAATCTTTTTTTGGTAAGCGACCACAAAAAATAACTTTGGTCTTTGTCTAAATCCTTACCACGAAAAAGTTTATTTTTTAGATTTCTAACATAATGTCCTGTAGCCACAAAATCAAATCCATTTTTTTTAGCATAATCAAACATGTGACCAAATTTAATATATTTATTACATACTACGTCTGGATTTGGGGTCCTACCTGCTTTATATTCGTTTATAAAATAATCCGCAACCCTCTTTTTATACTCTTTTTCTAAATCTAAAAAATGAAAAGGGATTTGAAGCTGAATACAAACTCGCATTGCATCTCGCATCTCTTCTCGCCAATTACATTCAATAAAATCAGGTTGCCAAACTTTAATAAATACAGCTTCTACAGAATATTTTTGTTCTTTGAGCAACAAACAAGCAACAGACGAATCTACTCCTCCCGATAAACCTACTAAAACTTTTTTATTTTCTATATCCATTTGAATTTAATTCAAATATTTTTGTTTATTTTTTATATGCTCTTCATGAGTTTTGGCATAATACATCTCCCCATCCATTCCTGTCAAAAAGAAAAGATTTTCTGTTGGTTGTGGGTTTGCCGCCGCCTTTATAGATTCCAATCCTGGATTTGATATTGCAGTTGGTGGAAGCCCCAAATAAATGTAAGAATTATAAAGATTATTTTTATCTTTTAGATCATTTTTTGTT
The DNA here is from genome assembly GCA_964618845.1 of uncultured Candidatus Saccharibacteria bacterium. Lineage (GTDB taxonomy): Bacteria > Patescibacteriota > Minisyncoccia > Phycocordibacterales > JAACPR01 > CAZUCU01. The sequence goes on along the minus strand of CAZUCU010000001.1, from coordinate 3,230 downwards.
AATTCAAAAGTATTTTTTCCAATTGAATACACAAAATTAGCATCGACTTGAAGAGGCATTTTTTCTTCAATTCTTTTCCATAGAATATTAGCTACTTCTTGTCTACCATCTGCTGTTGCTTCCTTTTCAACAATTGAAGCCATAATAATTATTTCATCCAAAGAATTTTTTGATTCAACAAGTAGTGGATCTATTTCAGTCATCTTTTGTTGAAAAGTATTTTGAATTGTTTCGATTACTTTTTCTGTCTTTATATTTTCTGGAAATATGTAGGTATCAGGAAAATAAAAACCTTCAAAACCAGAGGTTTTTTCCAAAAATAAATCGTAATCAAAGTGGGGAAAATTATTATCTAAAACAAAAGCCATTTGTTTTAAGGTAAAACCTTCTTTCAGGGTAACACTTTTGGAGGGAAACCCAAAAAACCCATTTGTAATTCTTTTTCCTATTTCAAAAACACTACTTGGTTTGTCAAATAAATATTCTCCATAAACAATATTTTTATCTTTGTTTTGCAAAATTAAAAAGATATTAAAAAGTGTCTTAGATCTAATCAATTTACTTTCTTTTATCTTTTCGGCTACTTGTTTTAAATTCTCTCCTTCTTCTATAATTATTACAACGTTTGGTTTAAAACCATTTGGAATATCAGTTATATAAATCCAAAAAAATAATACTAAAAACAAAAATACAAAAAAAATTTCTTTTTTATTTTTCAAAAATAAATTTTTTATTTTTGAAATTTTTATAATTTTCATATCGGCAAATTATTAGGAGGAGGGACTTTCCGTGCTTCTACTTTTGCAACAGAAGGAGCTTCTGTAACCCTTCCAAGAAAATGATATATTGTTGCAAGCTCCTCGGTATTCAAAACAAAGTGCTGTCTTTTTTCACCTTTATAATTTCTCTTCCAAAAATAATTTCGATCTTTATAAGCTTCTAATATATTCTTTTTAATTTTTTTTAATTTCTTTTTAAATGGATCCTGATACCACCAATCAAAATCAGTAATATAACCAGGTTTAAAGCCATTTAGATTGGGAGAATTATATTGTTTCCAAGAACCAAGCATTCCTGCATTATTTCCTTTGTCAAAATCCTCCTTTGCAGAAATATTAATCATTCTTATACCAACATCAAAACCAAATTTAGAGATGCTTCTTTCAAGAGCAGAGATAGTTTCTTTTTGCCCCGGGGTTTGTTGTGCGCTTTTTTTCTTAGTTTTTTTATCGCCACTCCCTTCTTCTATTTCAAAAAAGGATTCCTCTCTAATTTTTTTGATTTCATCTTTAGCTTCTTCTTTCCAATTGTCTTTTTTCTTGGATAAAGCAGGAAACCATTTATCTGTATCTAAATCTTCTTCTTTGTGTGCTCTAATTATTATTTGCATCCATACATTGGTTTTTGGTTTAACAGCATTTAAGAATTCCAAAACAGGAGAAATTGGATCAACCTTAAATTCATCTTCTTGCTCAGAATCTAATTTATAATCAACATAAGTTTTAATTGGATACGGATCCGCTTTAGTGAGTTTAAGTTCAAAACCAAATAGTTCAAATTTATTTTCGTCATAATAATAACCATCTGTATAATCTTCTTTTGCTTCATATATTTCTATACCTGGAAATTGTGCATATAATCCTGTTTCTATTATAACTTTGTATTTCTTTTCTGTTCTAATAAAATATTTTACTACCCCACCCAAAGAAACCAATTCCAAAGAAAACCAACTTCTAAATTTTCCTTCAATATATTTTGCATACCAATCACCCTCACCCGATGTTTGATACAACGCCAAAAGAAACAACTCCATTGCCATAGGTGATCTTTTGACATCAGCAGGAGGAACAATCTCCAATAAAATCCACTCTAAAGAATTTAAAAATTTTTTTCTTTTATATTCAATAAAAAAATCAAAACTAATCCAAATTAAAATAATAGGTAAAGCTATTGGCAATATGAAAAAGATAAAATCAAAAGTATCAGCAAATAAATTTCCTAATTCAATTTCCATTTGAGTATATTATAACAGATAGAAATTAAGAGATACAGATTTTAAACAACTAAATATTTTCCATCCTTGTCTTTTTTAAAATGAATTGGATTTTGTAGATTTACTAAAACAGTATTTTCTTTTACATATCTTTCCTTCAAAACTTTATTAATAATTTCTTCCTTACTCAAAGGCCCATGTTTTAATAAAATTTCTTTAATAACATCTCTTACAACTCCAGAAGCATAGCCCCAGTCTTTTAAAGCATATAAACCTCTCCCAACCAAGACAAACCTCGGATCCTTTATAAGCTCATTATGACAAGTTGCAACGTGTGCTTTTTTTGCAAAAATTTTATTTATTTGATCCGCAACTTCTCTAAAATGTATTGGTGAACCATGTCTTCTAATTATTAAGTAAGCATAGTCTCTAATTCCTTTTACATTAATGTTTGGTGAGTCTGCTCTACCCCATTCACCTAACGGGTTTTTATTTATTTTCTTAGAAAGATTTAACCAATTTTTTAAAATCTCTTCATTTTTATTTTTAATATCAATGTCGTGTAAATAATTTAGAAAAGCAGAATTTATTTCTGATTCCGAAATAATTTGATCTATGGAAAGCGATTTGTATAAATTCTTAATCGCTTCCTCAATTTTAAAAGATAAATCACCGTCAACTGTCCACCTGTGGACAAAAAAATCGTCTTCTTTATTTTTTTTGAATTCATTTCCAACAACTAACATAAAATGAATGTGATTTCTAACACTTTCGTCACTTGAAAAATGATCCAAAAGATCTTTTTCGGAAAGAACAGAACCAAGTTCTACTATCACATTATTTAATTCTTCAAAAGTATTTTTAAATTCCAAAAATTGTGTTGATTTTCTAATGTGTAAAATCGAATTTTCTTCTATCTGTCTAACTCTCTCTCGAGTAATTCCATACTTACTGCCTATAGCTTCCAGAGTCATTTTTTTAGTATTAATACCAAGACCATATCTTTTAACAATAACGTCTTTTGATCTTTCTGGTAAAATGTCAATTAATTTTTTAACTACTTGTTTTGTTTTAAATGATAGTTTAATCATGTTTTTAATTTTATTAAGAAGAAAAAAAATTCGATATCAACTATTTTTTCACTTTCTCTAGACTTTTAAATTCTATAAAAATAAATTCACCAGATTGAATCTATGTAAATATAAATTAGCATTTTAATATAAATATGTCAAATTTA